>DATMLK010000039.1:0-4327 GCA_035570215.1 Acidobacteriaceae bacterium | reverse complement strand
GTTCGAGGCGAGCGGCAATCGTGGATCGAGGAGGTTCGATAAGAATCATCTTGCGAAGTGCGTCAGCGGGTTCTGAAGAGCAATATCTCCATCCGCCGCAGAGTGAACCGGCGGGACAAGCGAAAACCCTGCTCTAGAAACAACAGGAGGGCCAAAGCCCTCCTGTTTCATGGTATCGCAATCGACTACGGTCTTGATTATGCGGCCCGTTACTGCGGCTTGGAAGTCGGTGGCTCGCCCCGCCGTTCGTCCATCCGCGGCTCGGTCATGTTCAGCGGCAATTCGCGTTGCGCCTTGCCGAAGTTGTCATAAGCCACAATGATCCGCTGCACCAGGTGGTGGCGCACCACGTCGTTGTCCTCGAAGTGGCAGAAGCTGATCCCCTCCACGCCATTCAGCACGCTCAGGGCCTCCAGCAGGCCGGACTTCTTCGGGTTCGGCAGGTCG
The DNA here is from genome assembly GCA_035570215.1 of Acidobacteriaceae bacterium. GTDB lineage: Bacteria > Acidobacteriota > Terriglobia > Terriglobales > Acidobacteriaceae > JARLFX01. Next base: position 3,880 of record DATMLK010000039.1, on the reverse strand, counting down.
ATCTGCGTCAGGTCACCGGTGATCACGGCGCGGGAGTTGTTGCCCAGCCGCGTCACGAACATCTTCATCTGCTCGTTGGAGGTGTTCTGCGCCTCGTCCATGATGATGAAGGCGTCGTTCAGCGTGCGCCCGCGCATGAACGCAAGCGGCGCCACCTCGATCACGTTCCGCTCCAGCAGCTTGTCCACGCGCTCCTGGTCGAGCAGGTCATAGAGCGCGTCGTAGAGCGGCCGCAGGTATGGGTCGACTTTTTCCTGCAGCGACCCCGGCAGAAAGCCCAGCCGCTCGCCCGCCTCCACGGCCGGCCGGACGAGAATGATGCGGCTCACCTTCTTCGCCATCAGCGCGGCCACGGCCATCGCCACGGCCAGGTATGTCTTGCCCGTACCTGCCGGGCCAATGCCGAAGGTCATGTCGCTCTGCTCGATGGCCTCGACGTATTTCCTTTGATTGGGCGAACGCGGCTGCACCATGCGCTTCACGCCCGTCGAACGCTGTTTTCCACTTTCGGCTAACGCTCGCAGGCTCGTGCCGCCATCGGCCATGACCAGCTTCAGCATGGCATGCAGCTCGCCGTTGTGCAGCGTCAGCCCGCCCTTTCGAAGGAACTCGTAATCGGTGAAGACCCCTTCCACCCGGACGACTGCCTCGGCGCTTCCCGCCAGATGCAACCCATCAGACCGAAGGTCGATTGTGACTCCCAGAGAATCTTCCATCAATCTCAGATTCTCATCGCGCGTGCCGAACAAAGGTTCCACATTCGGCGTGATCTCAATCGTCTTGTTCACCATTCCTTGTTTGCTCAAATGCGTGTCTGACCTCCGTCAGGGTCTGCCGCTACGCCAATAAGTACGCACGGAAAGATACCCGCACGCAGAGAGTCCGCTGGTTCCGTCTGTCTGGGATGCTGTTGAGAATGTTAGGGTTGCTACCGGCGTTCGCACCGTGCCGCAGCCCGGTGGGGCGGCTTCTGTTCACTTGCACGGATTGGCGAATGGTCACCAAACTTAGCCGGAAGATGAGCCTAAGGTAGAACGACTTGCGGACGGAGTCAATAGAAGAATGCAGCCACAGCGGAATACGCTTCGGTTCGCCTCCTCTACGTGCGGAGCGAGCGATTCAAGCCTGTCCTCAGCAGAGTCGAAGGATGCGCGTAGCACATTGACCCCACCCCCGAATTCCCCTATCCTTAGAGATGCAGGGATGTGGCCTATTTTCCTCCTCCGCCTGCATCCCCAACCCCGATGAAAACCGGGTAAATTTCCGCCGGAAGACCTCCGGCCAAGAAGAGAAGACACGACACATGGCAAATCACATCTCCTCGCTCAAGCGCGCGCGCCAGACCGAGACCAAGACCGCGGTCAACCGCGCCAATAAGAGCAAGCTACGCGGAACGTTACGTACTTTACGGGAAGCCCTCACCTCCGGCGACGCCGCCACCGCGACCGAGCAGTATCGCGTCACCGTCTCCCTGCTCGACAAGGGTGTGCAGAAGGGCACTCTGCACAAGAACACCGCCAACCGCTACAAGAGCCGCCTGAACGCGCGCCTGAAGGCCGTCGGCACCGCGGCTCCGGCCAAGGCCACCAAGGCGAAGGCCATGCCCGGCGCCAAGAAGGCCGTCGTCAAGAAGACCGCCAAGGCGTAACCTCTCTCCGCATCATCCAGCAAGCCCGGCCCCGCGCCGGGCTTTTCTGTTGCTGCAATAATTCGGGTGCCCTACATAGGCGCAGCCGTATCGCGCATATGTGGGATATGGTCGCGCAGCGCCGACCGGCATTTGCTACCCTTGCATCAGCCGATGAGCCTCTTCAGCTCCAAATCCGCGCCGGGCATGCAACCGCACCTGGACGAAATATCGCCGCTCGCCGCCATGCCCGGCGGCGAGGTCCATCTCCGCGGCGCGCACCTCGGCAATCCTGCTGCCGCCACCATCGGCGACACGCCCGCTCCCCTCACCCTCAGCCGCTCCGCCCATGCCATCCTGCGCGTCCCCGAAGGCACGATCTCCGGCGCGGTCAAGCTCCACGCTCACGGCGCAGAGAGCAATGCCCTTCTGCTCAACGTCGCCGTTCCCCTCGCCGAGAACCTGCACCCCGTCTCCAACCCCGCCGTTGACGCCGACGGCAATCTCTACGCCACCTTCTCCGGCCCCCGCGGACAGGCCGTGCCCGTCTCCATCTTCCGCATCGACCGCGACTACCAGCTCCGCCCCTTCGTCCGCGAGCTGATGAACGCCACCGGACTGGCCTTTGGCAAGGATAGATATCTCTATGCCAGCTCGCGCTCCGAAGGCACCGTCTACCGCATCTCGCCCGAAGGCGCAGTGTCGACCTACGCCGAAGGCCTCGGCGTCGCCACCGGTATCGCCTTCGATGACGACGGCAACCTCTTCGTCGGCGACCGCAGCGGCACCATCTTCAAGATCGAACCGGCTACGGAGTCTGGCACTACGCGAACAGCCCAGAAGATGTTCGTCTACGCCACGCTGGAGCCGAGCGTCGCCGCCTACCACCTCGCCTTCAACGATCTTGGTACGCTCTTCGTCACCGGCCCCACCACTTCCAGCTTCGACTGCGTCCACGCCATCGACCGCGACGGCACCGCTTCGGTCTACTACCGCGGCCTCGGGCGCCCGCAGGGCTCTGCCTTCGACGCTGACGGCAACCTCTACGTCGCCGCCTCGCTCGCCGGCGATCGCGGCATCGTCCGCATCACGCCCTCGCGCGAGGCCAAACTCGTCGTCAGCGGCAACAACATCGTCGGCCTCTGCTTCGTCGAAGACGGCTGCGCCGCTATCGCCACCACGAATGCGCTCTATCATGTCGCGTTGGATATTGAAGGCAGACCGCTAATTTAGTTTTTGACTTCCTTTGCATCCCACGCATCGCGCGGAGCAAAATGCTCACAGCGCCACAGACACGCGAAGCGTCCAATAAAAAGATGATTGCTGAGATCATTGCCGCCGGCTCCGAGATGCTTACCCCGCATCGCCAGGACACCAACTCGCTCTATCTCACCGGGCGCCTGAACGCCCTCGGCGTCGCCGTCGCCTTCAAGACCATCGTCGGCGACAACCTCCAGCACCTCACCGACGCCGCCCGCATCGCGCTCCACCGCGCCGACATCGTCATCTTCTCCGGCGGTCTCGGCCCCACGGAAGACGATCTCACCCGCGAGGCTGTATCCGCTGCGCTTGGTGTCACCCTCCACCGCGACGCCGAACTCGTCGCCGCCATGTACAAGCGCTTCGCCGCCCGCCGCATCGCCGCTCCGCCCAACAACGCCAAGCAGTGTGACGTTCTGGAAGGCGCAACCGTGCTGGAGAACAAGAACGGCTCGGCTCCAGGTCAGTATCTCGACACTACCTTCCACGGCCACCGCAAGATCGTCATCCTTCTACCCGGCCCGCCGAAAGAACTGATGCCGCTCTTCGTCGAAGCCTGCGAGCCGCTCCTTTCCGCCGAATTACCGGAACGCCACTTCGCCAAACGCATCCTGCGCATCGCGCTCATGCCGGAATCCAAGGTCGACGCCCTCGCCGCGCCGATCTACAAGAAGTTCAAGGACGTCGAGTCCACCATCCTCTCGCATCCCGGCGGCGAGATCCAGCTCCACTTCCTCTCCAGTAAACCTACCCTCGCCGACGCCCAGGCCCGCGTCGACGCACTCGCCGCTAAAGTCGAAGATGCACTGGAAGAGGCTGTCTTCTCCAACAACAGCCAGTCACTGGAAGAGGTGGTGCTGCTTCGCCTGGAGATGCGCGGCCTCACCCTTGCCGTGGCCGAGTCCTGCACCGGCGGCATGATCGCCCAGCGGCTCACCAGTGTGCCGGGCAGCTCGCGGGCTTTTCTCGGCGGTGCCGTCGTCTACTCCAACG
>DATMLK010000038.1:0-2209 GCA_035570215.1 Acidobacteriaceae bacterium | reverse complement strand
TGATGGGAAGTTTGTGATCGCGGATGAGCTCGAGCATCTGCGCCGTGCCGAAGCTGTTGACGAGGACGTACTTCGCCATCTCCGGCATGTAGCCGCCATAGGCCGCCTCGTGGAATACGACGTCGATGTCTTCGAGCGCGGCCAGCATGGTGGCGGCGTCCTGCACGTTGCCGTGGACGAATTCAGCGGCAGCGTTGATCCATGCGGGTTTGCCGAGTTTGTGCGTGTTGGGCTCGAGGTTGTCGAGGATGCGGACGCGCCAGCCTTCGCGGACGAGGAGGTCGACGATGTGCGAGCCGATGAGGCCCGCGCCGCCGGTGACAAGGGCGCGCTTCTGGCGAGCAGCCATGATGGCTATGCTAACGGTTCGGTTGTAAGGTCGCGCCCTGGCTACTCGTCATCCATGCCGGCTGCGTCCATATAGGCGCCTGCCGGAACGGGCTGTGCGATGGGCTGGCCATCCCGCTTGTAGACGGTGCCGCCCTTCATCACCCACTGAACATGCTCCATCGTCGTGATGTCCTGCAGTGGATTGCCGTTGACGGCGATCATGTCCGCGAAGCAGCCGGGATGGAGGCAGCCGGCCGAACCGGTCATGCTGAGCAGATCGGCGGCGTTGCGTGTAGCGGCGAAGAGCGCGTCGGCAGGCGTCATGCCGTCGGACACCAGCAGCGCGAATTCATGTGCATTGGTGCCGCGCGAGGTGTCGGTGCCGAAGGCTATCTTGACGCCGGCTTTGTAGGCGCTGCCGAGCATGCCCTTCATCAGTGGAGTGACCTCGAGTGCCTTCTGCGCTGCGGAGGGGTTGAGCTGCTCGGGGTGATGCAGTGCGAGCTCGTGAACCTGATCGGCGACGAGCAGCGTGGGCACGAGGTAGGTTCCGTGCTCCTTCATGAGCTGGAAGCTTTCAGCGTCGGCGTAGGTGCCGTGTTCGATGGAGTCGACGCCGTTGCGGACCGCGGAGTCAATAGCGGCCTTGCCGTGCGCGTGCGCGGCGACCTTGAGCCCGAGATTATGAGCAGTGTCGATGGCGGACTTGATCTCGGCGTCGGTCATGGTCTGCACCTTGGGGTCATCGCCGATCGAGAGCACTCCGCCCGAGGGCATGATCTTGATGATCTCAGCGCCGCGGCGGCGATGCTCGCGCACTTCCTTGGCGAACTCCTCAGGGCCGTCGGCGACGGAGCCGCCCCAGGTGCGGCTGGTCCAGGCGGTGTCGATGCCGTTGCGGGGGTCGCTGTGGCCGCCGGAGACGGAGATGGGTTCGAGCGAGACGACGATGCGCGGGCCCGGGACCCAGCCGCGGTCGATGTCGCGTTTCAGTGCGAGATCGACGCCATCGGTCGAGCCCATGTTGCGCACTGTGGTGAAGCCTTCGAGCAACAGCTTGCGGGCCATGGCCGCCGCGCCGATGGCGGTTTCAAGCTCCGAGATCGTGAGGCGCGACTGGAAGGGGTTCATGCCGAGCGAGGGCGAGCCGCCCATATGCTTGTGCACATCGATGAGACCCGGCATGAGCGTCTGGTCGCCGAGCTCGATGACCTCGGCGCCCGGGACTGTCGTCGTACCGGAAGCGACGGCGGAAATGCGGCCGTTCGTCACAGTAAGGGTGACCGGGCCGGCGAGTTTGTCGGAGGCGCCGTCGAAGATGTGCGCGGCGTGAATGACGGTGACGTGCGGAGCAGGCGGGTGCTGTGGGGTCTGCGCGTGTGTCGAAGATGCGAAGACAAGAACAAACAGGGCGATCGACGGACGGACCAAGGGGTGGTCTCCTCACGTGGAATGTCGGAGATAACGGTGGCTCCGAGCATAACGCGAAGTGTGGTGGTAAGAGAAAGAATCCTGGCGCGAGCGCGCTCTTCTGGCCAGCAGCCGTGATGGCTATGCTAACGGTTTGGTTGTGAGGTCGCGCCAGTAAACGCATCTGAGAGGAGAACGCTTAGTCGTTGGTTGATGTGCCGATGGAGCGAGATCAGATAGGCTGATCAGAGAGATGGGCGGGCATTGAATCGGAGGATGCATGGCGACGCAACACTCGGATGCACTGGTGTTCTTTGGCGCGACTGGGGATCTTGCCTACAAGAAAATTTTCCCGGCCTTACAGGCGATGGTGAAGCGTGGAACGCTCGATGTACCGGTCATCGGGGTCGCGAAATCAGCCTGGACGCTCGATCAGTTGAAAGCGCGTGCCAAAGATAGTTTGGAAAAA
>DATMLK010000037.1:0-6620 GCA_035570215.1 Acidobacteriaceae bacterium | reverse complement strand
CATCGAGGACTTCAATGACAACCTGGGGAACCATGTGGGCAAGCCGGCGCGGTTCAACTTCTTCTTCAGCATCGGGCAGAGTTTCTAGATGACGATACGAGCGAACAATTCGACGCGATGGCTGGTGATGCTGCTGACGCTGACCGTGCTCTGCACTCTGACGGCGCGCGCGCAGACGCCTGCTGCCGCGGACACCGCGAGCGATACGAGTGAATCGCTGGACCACATCGTCGCGATCGTCAATCAGGATGTGATCCTGGAGAGCGATGTGCAGGAGGAGATGCGCTTCTCCGCTTTTGAGCCTTACCGCACGCCCTCCGTGGGAGCGGCGCGCGACCTGTCGCTGGACCGGCTCATCAACCGCATGCTCATCATCCAGCAGGAGAAGCTGGAGCCGCAGGCGCCTGTGACCGATGCGGAGTTGCAGGCTCAGATACAGGAGCTGCGGAGTTCCATTCCCGCCTGCGAGGAGTACAAGTGCGAGACGGAAGAGGGATGGGCGCGCTATCTCGCCGACAACGACTTCACCGAGCAGGAGCTGGAGGCGCGCTGGCGTGAGCGCATGGAGGTGCTGCGCTTTATCGAGGTGCGCTTCCGCTCCGGCATCAGCATCTCGCATCAGCAGATCGCGGACTACTACCAGCAGACGATGCTGCCCGAGTATGCGAAACAAAAGGCCACGCCGCCGCCGCTCAGTTCGATCAGCGCGCGCATTGAAGAGGTGCTTCTGGAGCGACAGGTCACGTCGCTGCTGGACGATTGGCTGAAGACGCTGCGCGAGCAGGGAAGCGTGCGCACGCTGCAGCCGGGAGAGGAGGCGCCGTGAGTGAAGAGACGGAAGACGAAGCAGCCGTGACGCCTCGCGCGTTCTGGCTACGCCGGACTCTGGCAGGCACTGCGCTTATGCTTGCGCTGCTGCTCGCGGTCCTCGGGCTGGCCTCGTGGTACATCTCCACGGCGGAGTTTCAGAACAAGGTGCGCGCCCGCATCATCGCAGTGCTTGAAGATGCAACCGGCGGACGGGTGGAGCTGCAGGACCTTCACTTCAGCCTCTGGCATCTGGATGCGGTGGGCGATCATCTTGTCATCCACGGACTCGAAGGCCCGAACGAGGCACCGTATCTGCAGGTGGACCGGATCGAGATCCGTCTGCAGATCAGAACGCTCTTCTCGCAGGCCGTCGGCGTGCACATGGTGAACGACGGCGATGTGGCATCGCACATCGCGCTCAATCTGCTGAAGGTAGACCAGCCGCAGATGCACCTGATCGTCTATCCGGACGGCTCGACGAACCAGCCGGTGCCGAAGACGAAGAATACAGGCACGGAGCCGCTGCCGGACACGCTGCTCAATCTGCAGGCGGAAGAGGCGGATGTGAACGACGGCGTTCTGCTGCTGAACGACCGCGCCATTCCGTTCAACCTGGAGGCGCGCGATCTGGATGCCAATGTGCGCTACCAGGCTGAAGGCGATCTCTATGACATTAATCTTGGACTGAGCGACCTGCGCACGAAGATGTTGAAGGAGCCGGTGGTGCAGTCGCGGCTCAACGCGGAGATGACCTTTGCGCGTCACGCGGCGGAGATCAAGCGGCTGGAGTTCGACACGGGAAAAAACTCGCGGCTCTTTGTCACGGGAAGGCTGCAGGACTTCGTGCATCCCGCGTGGGTAGCCTCGGCGAACGGCACGGTGGAGCTGAAGCAGATATCGTCCCTCAGCGGCTTTGACGGGCTGACCGGCGGCATGATCGACCTGAAGCTGGACGGACGCAGCTGCGCGGCGCAGGAGATCGCCTCGGCGCGGAGCAGCCGGGGCATGGGCTACAGGGACATCCAGGCGGTGCCGACGGAGACGACGGCGACATCGCAGAGGACCGCGAATCCAGCGCTTTGGCAGAGCTGCGATGCAGAGTATCTGATCCTCGGCGGCGTTCGTCTGCGCAAGGCGGGCTATGTGGACGAGTATGTGAATCTGCATGATGTGGATGGCGACGCGAAGATCCGCGTGACGCCCGCCGTACTGCAGCTTGCGGAGATGGAGGGGTATCTGCCCGGCGGCGGGAGCGCGATCGGCGGCATGCACATTGACAACTGGCTGGGCGAGGTGGATGCCGCGCCGCAGGCCCCGGCGAAGATGGCGCGGCAGGTGCAGAGAATCACGTATGCGCAACCCAGAAGCACGAATACGGTCTTCGGTGGCACATTCCATGTCCTCTCTGCGCCGATCGCGGCCGGAGCGAGCCATGCGTATCTCGACGTGGAGACGAGAGCAATTCCGCTGCGCACCGTGATGGACGTGACCGCGCCAAGGGGCTACGGCGATCTCGGCTTTGATACCGCCGAGAGCGGGCCGGTGCACGTGGAGTGGGGCAACACCGGCGAGAGCGTGATCGTGAACGGCAACCTGACGTTTGCGCCGACGGGCGTGCACCGCCCGGGCGCGCGTTCGGATGTTCCGGTCACCGGCTACACCGTGGCGCAGTATCGCGGCAGCAATGAGACGGTGGCGATCTTGAAGGTCCATGCGGATACGCCCGCGTCGCATCTCGACGCCAGCGGCACGCTGGGCGTGGACGATGGCGATCCGCTGACGCAGCTGAACGCCGACGCGACCACGCACGATCTCGGCGAGTTCGACCAGCTCTTCCGCACGCTGGGCCTGGAGTACCACGGCAAGAAGGGCATGGAGACCGTGCCGCTGGAGCTGCACGGCGATGCACACTTCCACGGTACTGCGTCCGGCAGGGTGGAGATGCTGGATGTAAAGGGTCATGTGGATGCGCAGAATCTCGATCTGATCCTGCCGGTGATAGGCACACCGCCTCCGCCGCCGTCACGGCCGATCACGGAGAGGCTGGCAGGCTACTTCCGCGCAGGGGGTATGCCTGCGCCCGCCCCAGAGCCTGCGACAACACGCAGAGTCCTGATCGATTCGGTGGTGGCCGACGGGGAGTTCGTACCCTCGTCGCTGATCATAGCCACGGCGACGGTGAAGCGCGGGTCGGTCACGCTCACGGCCTCGGGCAGAGTAGAGCCGCACCCAGTCCTGGTGCATCGCGGCGATGTGGATTATGACTGGGACGAATCCACGCTCATTGATGCGAAGGTGGATATGCCGGAGGGGCAGGCCCCGGATGTGATGGATATCGCCGGTGTGAAGACGCAGTTGACCGGCAGCATGAAGCTCAGCGCGCATGTGACCGGCAGCTTCGGCGACCTGAACGGCAGCGGCTCAGTGGTGGCGGCGAACGGCGCCTTCTACGGCGAACCCTACCAGCGCGCCGAGGTGGATCTCAACGTCAACGGGCAGGACATCCGCGCCACGCGGGCGCAACTTAATCTGCATGGAGTGCAGATCAACGGCAGCGGAGACTATGACCTGCACAGCGAGCATCTGCGGGCGCATGTGCAGGCCGCCGGCCTGAAGCTCGGGCAGTTCGAGACCGTGGACAAGGCAAAGATCGCCATGGATGGCGAGCTTTCGTTCCAGGCGGACGCAGATGGCACGCTGAGCGAGCCAGGTCTGCGGGCGACCGTGCAGCTGGCGAACCTGACACTCGGCGGCCAGCCGCTCGGCTCCATCAGCGCGGAGATGCATAGCGAGCACAGCACGCTTCTCTACAGCGCGACCTCGCAACTGAACAACGGCTACTTCAATCTGGACGGCACGACCGAGCTCGCCGGCGACTACGACACCGATGCGAAGCTGCAGCTGGAGGACTTCGACATCAACGGCCTGCTGGATATCTACGCGCCGAAGGGCATCACCGGCAGCTCTTCCATCGGCGGCACGATCACCGTGAGCGGACCGCTCGCCGCGCCGGAGCGGCTGAACGGCACGGCGGATATCGATGAATTTGACGTGAATCTCTCCGGCATCGAACTGCAGGCGCCGCAGCCCATCCGGGCGAGTCTGCAGAATGGATTGCTGCGCATCGACCAGGCGCACATCAAAGGACAGGACACTGACCTGAAGGCCAGCGGAACGGCGCAGATATTTTCTGCCGCCACCGGAGCGACCGGCGGCGCACTGCATATGCATGCTGAAGGCGCGGTGAACATGAAGCTGGCGCAGTCGGTCGATCCGGATATCCTTTCCAGCGGGCACGTGGACCTGACGATGGACGCCGGCGGCACGACGGCCAAACCGAGCCTGACGGGCAAGGTGCAATTCCGGAACGTGGCCATGGCATTGGAGGACATTCCGAACGGGTTGAGCCAGATGAACGGCACGCTCGTCTTCAACGAAGACCGCCTGCAGGTGGACAACCTGGTGGCGACGACCGGCGGCGGGCAGTTGAAGATCGGCGGCTACATGACGTACAAGGACGGCTTCTACGCCGACCTGACGGCCACCGGCGACAACGTACGCGTGCGGCTGGACGGCGTGAGTTCAACGGCGAATGCGAATCTGCGGCTGCAGGGTTCTACGGCCAACGCTCTGCTGAGCGGCAATATTCTGATCACGCGCTTCGGCATCGGGCCGGACTTTGACTTCGCCGCATTCGCGGGCCCAAGCTCCGTGGCCGCGCCGCCGGACCCCAATGCTCCCTCCAGCCACATCCAGCTGGAGGTGCGTGTGACCTCGTCGCCGCAGCTGGACTTCCAGAACTCCTACGCGAAGCTCGCGGGCACGGTGGACCTGAACATCGGCGGAACCGTGGCCGTGCCGACGGTGCTGGGCCGCATCACGGTGACGGACGGCAGCGCGAAGTTCGCGGGCCAGCAGTACGAGCTGCAGCGCGGCACGGTCTACTTCAACAACCCCGTGCGCATTGATCCGCAGATCGACGTGGACGCGACCACGCGCGTGGAGAACTATGACGTCACCGTCGGCGTGCACGGCACATCGAGCAACCTGAAGCCGACGTACCGCTCCGAGCCGCCACTCTCCGAGCCCGATATCTTTGCGCTGCTCGCGCTGGGCCGCACACAGGAAGAGGCGCAGATCTACAACCAGCAGCAGACCAGCGCCGGATCCGACCCGACGACCAACGCCCTGCTTGGCGGCGCGCTGAACGCGAGCGTCAGCAATCGCGTGCAAAAGCTCTTCGGCGGCGGCAGCGTGAAGATCGATCCGTCGGTGGTGGGCACGCTGGGCACCTCGTCGGCGCGTATCACGGTAGAGCAGCAGCTCTCGCGCAATCTGATCGTTACCTATGCAGCCAACGTGAACGAGACGGCAGAGCAGTTGATCCAGGTGCAGCTGAACCTGACCGACAACATCTCCATCGTGGCGGCGCAGGATGAGACCGGCGTCTACAGCACGGTGCTCAAGATTCGCCGCCGTTACCGGTAGATCAGGGAATAGGGTTAGGGGTTAGAGTAGAAGCGTGATCGAACCCAAGCTCATCCTGATAACGCTGCTGGTGAAGCTCGGCGTGGCTGCGGCCGTCTCCAGCGCGCTGGCCCGTTCGGAGACGTTCAAGGACCTGCTGCTCTCCGCCCGGCGCACGCCGCGGCAGAGCCTGGGCCTGCTGGCGTGCATCTGCATACCGCTGACGCTCGGCGTGTGGGTACGGGTGAGCGTGCCGAACTTCCTTGCCGCCGATATCTCGTTTGAGACGACGCTGCTGCTGGGTCTGCTGATGGGGCCGTGGTGGGGCATGCTGGGCGGCCTGGCGCTGGCCGTTCCCGCCGTGCGGCACCATGAGTTCCTTACGCCCCTGGTGAACCTGGGCGTGGCGGCGATCGCCGGCGGCTTCAGCCGCTTCGCGGCGATGGAGGACGTCTGGTCGTTCTCTCCGCTGATCGATCTGAGCATCTATCGCTGGATCCGGCGCAACCTGCGGCAGCCGCAGCTGGACCGCCAGATATTTCTGCTTCTGCTCATCACCGGTATGAGCTTCGCGGCCAGCGTGATCGCCACGCTCTACCCGCGGCGATACTTCGCCCTGCACTACCGCGCATGGCCGATCGAGCTGGCGATATGCCTGTGCTCGCCCGTGGTCGTCGGCATCCCGCTGAAGATATGGCAGGCGATCCGCATCGAGAGAAAATTAAAGGAGCAGGAGCGCATGCTGCTGGAGGCGAAGCTGGATGCGCTGCAGCGGCAGATCAACCCGCACTTTCTCTTCAACACGCTGAACTCCATCGGCTCGCTGGTGCGTTCGAAGCCGGAGCTGGCGCGAGAGATGATCGTGAAGCTGGCGAGCATTCTGCGCACGCTGCTCAAGCACCGCGAGGCCTTTGTGCCGTTCAGCGAGGAGCTCGCCTTTACGGACGACTATCTTGCGATCGAGGTCGTCCGCTTCGGCGAGAAGCTGCAGGTGGTGAAGGAGATCGCGCCGGAGTCGCTGGACGTCGTGGTGCCCAGCATGCTGCTACAACCGCTGATCGAGAACAGCATCAAGCACGGACTGGAGCCACGCATCGGCGGCGGGATCATCACGCTGCGCAGCCGCGTGGAGGGCGAGATGCTGGTGCTGGAGGTCGAGGATGACGGCGTGGGCATGCCGGAACGCGCCGCGGAGAGCGGTATTTCGCGCCGCGGGGCCGGCACTGGAAATGGCATCGGCATGCGCAATGTGAGCGAACGCATACAGATGCTCTATGGCAATGAGGGGGGCGCCGCGGGGAGTGCTGGGAACAACACAGCGGAGACGGGTGCGCGGGTTGAGA
>DATMLK010000036.1:0-3578 GCA_035570215.1 Acidobacteriaceae bacterium | reverse complement strand
TTCGCTCTTGATCTTCACGTCATCCTGCCAGAAGGCGACGCCCATGATGGGTGCGACGATCTTCATGCTCGTCGAAAGATGCTCGAGGTCCTTCGCCTCGTGCGTAGCGCCGAGGATGTTGGAGTCGGTCGAGTAGGCCTTCTCCGAGGACATCTTGTAGGCGAAGCCCGACTTCTGCATGAAGGCCGACATCTCCGCGCGGCCACCGAGTTCGTCGATGAAGGCATGGTCGAGCCAGGGCTTATAGACCTTCAGGTTCGGATTGACGAGCAGGCCGTAGCGATAGAAGCGCTCGATATCATTGCCCTTGAAGGTGGAGCCGTCGCCCCAGATGTTGACGTCGTCCTCCTTCATCGCCGTCACTAACATCGTTCCAGTAACAGCCCGGCCGATGGGCGTCGTGTTGAAGTACGTGACGCCGGCGGTGGTGATGTGGAACGCGCCGGACTGGAGAGCGGCGATGCCTTCACGCACGAGCGGGCCGCGGCAGTCGATGAGCATGGCCTTCACTGCGCCGTACTCAAGGGCTTTCTTCGGGATGGCATCGTAATCCGTCTCGTCGGGCTGACCGAGATTGGCGGTGTAGGCATAGGGCAACGCGCCCTTCTGCTTCATCCAGTGAAGCGCGGCGCTGGTGTCCAGCCCGCCGGAGAAGGCGATGCCGACCTTCTGGCCGAGCGGCAGAGTTTCAAGAATGACGGACATCGGATGCGTACCTCGATCGTGCTAATAGATTCAACAGGGTTCAGCAAGTGGCGTAGTTTTACGCTATAGCGTGGCGCAGCGAAGGGAATCAAGTCCTTCGCTGCACTCAGGATGACAAAGCGTCTAGTAGCGCTTGCGGTTGCGGCTGTTCGGAATGCGCTTGGCGCCGCCGAGCAGCATCAGCAGCAGGGCCTTCTGCGCGTGCATGCGGTTCTCAGCCTGGTCGAAGACGACCGACTGCGGCCCGTCGAGTACGGCATCGGTCACCTCGGCGTTGCGATGCGCGGGCAGGCAGTGCATGAAGACGGCACTCGGCTGCGCGTGCGCCATCAGCGCCTCGTTGACCTGGTAGGGCTTGAAGATGGGCGCGCGCTTGGTGGCCTCATGCTCGAAGCCCATGCTGGTGCAGACGTCGGTGTAGACGGCGTCCGCGTCCTTCACGGCCTTCACGGGATCGTGCATGAGCGTGATGCTGCCGCCGGTGGTCTCCGCGATCTCGATGGCCTTGTGGATCACGTCGAGCTTGGGCGCATAGCCCTTCGGCGTGGCGACAGTGCAGTGCGCGCCGAGCTGCGCGGCGGTGAGTATGAGCGAGTGGCAGACGTTGTTGCCGTCGCCGACGTAGGTGAACTTGAGCCCCTCGACCGAGCCGAAGCGCTCTTCGAGCGTGAAGAAGTCGGCGATGGCTTGGCAGGGATGCTCGTAGTCGGAGAGTGCGTTGATGACCGGCACGCTCGAGCCCGCGGCAAACTCGACAATAGTGTCATGCGAGTAGGTGCGCAACACGATGGCGGACATCCAGCGCTCCAGGTTATGGGCCATGTCAGAGAGCGACTCACGCTCGCCGAGCGGCGACTGCGTCTGATCGACGAAGACGGCGTTGCCGCCAAGCGTGTTGATGGCGGTCTCAAAGGTGAGCCGCGTGCGCAGCGACGCCTTCTCGAAGAACATCACCATCTGCTTGGCGTCCAGCGCATGGCGAAAGTCCGCCGGATGCTCCTTCACCGCGTGAGCGAGCTCCATTACGGCGGCCATCTCCTGCACGGAGAGGTCGGCGATGGAACAGAGGTCGCGGCCGGACATCCGGTTGGCAGCCTCGCTGAAGGCTGCGTCCGACTGGATACCGAGCGCGGCGGGTTTGAAGTTCGGTTTCGGATTCATAACAAGAGTTTTGCTAGCCATTGGCGTGTTCTCCTGCCAGCACTGCTGTGCCGGCCTGTGTTGCTGATCTCAGAATGTCGTCCAGTGCACTGACTGCGATGTTCACGTGCTTGCGCTCCAGAATGTAGGGCGGAAGGAAACGCAGGACTGTCTCGCTCGTCCGGTTGATGATGATGCGGCGGCGCATCATCTCCTGCAGTACGCTCTTGGCGAGATCCGCACGATTCAGCTCGATGCCGAGCATCAGGCCCATGCCGCGCACGTCAATGATGACGCTGTGCTTCTTCGCCAGCCCTTCCAGCTGCTCCTTGAAGTAGCTGCCGACGTCGCGCACATGAGCGAGCGTGTTCTCCTGCTGCATAGTGTCGATAACAGTGTTCGCCACGGCGCAGGCGAGCGGGCCGCCGCCGAAGGTGGTGCCGTGCATGCCGGGGGTGATGGCGCGCGCGGCCTCGTCGGTGCAGAGCATCGCGCCCATGGGGATGCCGCCCGCCAGCGGCTTGGCCAGCGTGGTGATGTCCGGCTGGATGCCGTAGTGCTGGTAGGAGCACCACTCGCCGGTGCGGCCCATGCCGCTCTGGATCTCGTCCACGAGCAGAAGCGCGCCGGTGGAGTCACAGAGCTCACGCGCGGCGGCGAAGAACTCCTGCGTGATGATGCGAATGCCGCCTTCGCCCTGCACGGGTTCGATGCAGACGGCGCAGACCTCGGTGGAGAACTTCGCTCTCAGGTCGGCGACGTCATTAAATGTAACGAACTCCACGCCCGGAACGAGCGGCGCGAAGGGTTCGCGGTACTGGCTCTTGTGCGTGGTGGAGACCGAGCCCATCGTGCGTCCGTGGAAGCTGTGGTCGAGCGCAAGGATCTTCGTCCCGAGCTGCTTTCCTTCTGTGCGCAGCACACCGGCATGAGCACGCGCGACCTTCAGCGCGGCCTCCCATGCCTCGGTGCCGCTATTGCAGAAGAAGACGCGGTCGAGCCCGGTGATCTCGGTCAGGCGCAGCGCGAGCGTCGCCGTGCCTTCGTGATAGAAGAGGTTCGAGGTGTGCAACAGCGTCTTCGACTGCTCGGCGATGGCCTTTTCGATCGCGGGGTGGCCGTAGCCGAGCGCGGAGACGCCGATGCCGCTGAGCAGGTCGAGGTAGTCGTTGCCCGCTTCGTCGCGCAGGTAGACGCCCTTGCCGCTGACGAAGAGATACGGATTCCGGTCGTAGGTCTGCAGCAGAAGCTTCTTCTCGGCGGCTTGTATCGATGCCAGGTTCATTTTTTCAATCCTCTCTAAATCGCCCTAGGCGACCATGACCTCAGTACCCGTCTCTACGCGCGAACTGATGAGATCGGGAAGAACATTTGCGGCGTCTGCCGGCAGAATGCGTACACGCTTCACGCCGCCGAGCAGGGCCTCCTTGCAGGCATTGAGCTTGGGCAGCATGCCGCCGGAGATCACTGCGGCCTTCTCCATCTCCGGCACCTGCGCGAGTGAGAGCCAGCGCATGATCTGGCCGTCCGCGCCTTTTACGCCGGGAACGTCGGTGAGGAAGATGAGCGCGTCGGCCTGTGTACACACGGCGCAGGCGGCTGCCATCTCGTCGGCGTTGATGTTGTAGTACTCACCGTCGAAGCCGAGCGCGATGGAGGAGATGACAGGCACCGCGCCCATGGCCCAGATTGCGTCGAGCCATTTGGGGTCTGTCGCCGCAATTTCGCCGACG
>DATMLK010000035.1:0-11302 GCA_035570215.1 Acidobacteriaceae bacterium | reverse complement strand
TATTGATCGTCTCGAACGCCACCTCTAGCCGCCCTAGGCCAAACGGTGTATACGTCCGCGGATTCTGCCGTATATAGATCAGTTCATCGTCGAGCAGGGGGATCAACGCATCCTTGCCGATCTTTCCCGTCGCCTGCGCATACCGCGGCGAATCCGCCGACCCATCCCACTTCAGATTGATCTGGATCGTTGCGCCATCCACCGGCCAAAGCTGAAACGGCCTGGCCTCGTCCTCCGTCGTCTCCATCTCTATCGCGCCGAAGCCGCCCACCAGCAGGTCCTCCAGCACCTGCTCGCACAGCGTGCGAAAGGAGTCATTCGCATTCGGCTCCTCCATCCCCGCGCGCAGTACGGCCATTCGCTCGTTGGCATTCTCCACCTGCGCCGCGTTGAACCCTCGTTTCAGCCGCACCTGCCAGTCCATGCTCGCAATGCGGTCCTTGATGCAGTTGATCGCCCGCCGCGCCACCGGTGTCTCCGCAAACCTCCGCAGGTTCATCGGAGTCGGCTTCGGCAGAGTCTCACGTATTGCACCGCCATATGGCGTCAGCACAGAAGGCAGCAGGGCCGTCTTTCGTTGTGCTGTGTTCTCTTGCGCCGCACCCGTCCATAGCTGCCGCAACCGCTCTCTCATGCCCACGCGCATCTCTCCTTCAAGGTTCATTTCAAAAGAAAGGGTGCGGCCGCAGCCACACCCTTTCAAACTTTGTCATTCTGAGCGGAGCGAAGAATCTCACTCTCTCAACTCATCACAAATTCTTCATACCTTCAACTCGATCCGCGCCGTCTCCGCCACCCTTACCAGATCGTTCACCGTCAACACGCGGATGCTCGCCTGCTCCATCGTCTCCACGCCAAACCGATACCGCTCCGTACTCTCATCACCCTCAACCTCTCGCAGTGGCTCCACGATCGCCGTCAGCTCCAGCCTAGCTCCTTCCACCCGCTGCACACCCTCCATCAATCGCGGAGAAGAATACGCCAGCCCCTTCGCCATCTCCACATCGCTCTCCAGCGACACCGCCTGGAACATCCGGATCACGCCGTTCGGCCTGTATCCGCAGTCGATCCGCATCGGATCCCCGGCGCGCGTATAGAGAGATGCGTCGATCCTCTTCCGCATCAACGCCCATACCCGTGCCTTTTCAAACTCCGTCCGCATCGCCGCCGCAATCGCCGCACGCCCCGTGCGCTGCCGCACGGTCTTCGTCTTCAGCGTGTCTATATAGAGAGAGGTCAGATTCTCCAGCTCCGCCGGAATCGACTCCGCCAGGCAGCCCTTCGCTGGCGTGATCTGTACCGAGTTCGAGAGCGTGTCCTCCAGCACCTGCATCACCGGCTTCACATCCCGCGCTCCCAGCGCCAGCCTCTGCTGGATCTCGGCCTCCATAGCCTCCAGCATCTCGATGTCAGCGTCCGTATCCATGCAGCGCACGCGGCTCCAGTCGCGCGTAAAGCGCACCTGGGCCTGCTCGTTCTGCCCCGTCTCGCGCAGCAGTACGCCGATGTTCACAAACTCGTTCTTCACCGCATCCGGCACATACCGGATCAGAAAGAACTCGCACTGTAGCCGCTCCGCCATCCCGCTCCTACATCAATAATCTTCCATCATGGTGTACACCATCCACACCTTCAAACTGCCGTACCGTACCCTTCGAGCATCCTTCTTTCCAATTTGGAAACGGCTCCCGATTCGACTCGCGAAACGCCTTGATTAACTCTCTCACCCGGCTCCGTCTTACCAGTAGCTGCTCCATCAGCCGCTCGATGACCGCAGTGTCGCCACCGTACCACTCTGCCGGCACACCCTCTGCGATCTGCCATAGCGTCTCCGCCGGCATCCCTTCCACCAGCGTCAGCCACGGTTCAAAGCTCGCCCATCCGGTCACGCCCGCATAGACCGTATTCCGCGCGTAGACCCCGCGCAGCGCAGCGTCCGGAAAGCTCCAGTCGCCGGCATGAAAGCAAAACCCCTGGTCCACGAACGTCGCCCGATACTTCCGTTCCCGTGGCTTCTTCTCAAAGACAGCCTGCCGCCCATTCGAGTTGCACGTCCACTTATCGATGACCAGCATTCCGGCAAACTCTGCGATGTTTCTCACCTCGCGCAGCCGCTCCTCCGGCAGATAATCCACCGTCTGCCCCGGCATCAACCCGCCCACATACCGTGACCCGAAGTTTAACCCGGCAGAACACAACTCCCTCCGCGAACCCTCTTCAATTCGCAGCTCCGGCGAGTTCGCGATCAGCCACTCCGTCACCTCCACCACATCCGTCTGCGGCACGCTCAGCCCGATCTTCTCCGCCAGCTTGCTCGCGATCAGCTCATTCGCCAGCACCCGCATATGCTGCGGATTGTTCTTGAACTTCACCACATAAAAATTCCCATCCGACGCCAGCATCAGCTGGGCCTGTGCGCCGCCGCGCATCCGCCGGATTCCCTGTACCGCCAGAACCGCCACTTTCACCTCATAAAGTGCCGCTACATATAGTGCAGGCGTCCCGCCGTGCGCGCGGCACCCTCGTGGAGAATACTCGCAACAGACTACATCACCGCCGCTGCATCTCCATCATCTCCGCCCGTACCGCCTGGGCCATCGCCATTGCCATCACGCAGTCATCGTGTTCGCCGCTGCCCGCCTCCGCCCGGCCGCTGCGCGTGCGTACAAACGTTCTGCACTCAGCCAGCAGCCGTCTGCTCTGAAAGATCTCCGGCCGCTCCACCACCAGCGCGCCCAGCTGGGCCAGCATCGCCGGTCGCGTCACCGCTGTCGTCAACCACCCCGCCTGCCCATCCTGCTCATACAGATGGCGATACCGCTCCACTCCATCCAGATATGCGATCACCCCTGCACCGTGGTTGTTGCGCTCTACCACTACGAGTGCCTGGTTGTATCGCTTCGCCAACTCCGCCGTCACTCTCGCCAGCTCCAGCGTTCCCAGCCGGTCGCGCATCTCCGCGCACTGCACACCCATCGCCATCTCGATCACCTGGACCGCCGCGTAATCTCCCGCCGGTCCGCCACCCGCTGTATCCACCGCCACCAGATACTTCTTTCCCGCCAGCGCCGGCAGCCAGACCATCAGTGCCCCATTCTTCTCCAGCCTCGGCTCAGGCAACTCCCGCATCCTCGCCTCGATCGCATCCACATCAAAGAGGCACTCCCCACTCCGCCGGAAGCACTGCTCCGCATCCTCTGCATACTCCTGCGCCGCCAGCCCGCGATAGCTCGCCTCGATCACCCGCCGAAACCCGATCTGCTCCAACGTCAATCCATGCGCCGCCATCAGCGCGCGTTCATCGTCCCGCAAGGAATCCGCTTTTGCTCCTTGAGAACGATAAGCATCCTCCATCCACCACGGCAGAAAATGCCTCGCCATGCCTGCGCTCTCCGCGCGCTGCCACTCCTCGTAAAAACATCCCCACGTCCCGTTCGGCGTCGACTCCAGCACGCACTCTCCCGCAGGAACCAGTGCTGCCCGCAATCCCGCCAGCGTCGCCGCCGCATCCGCCGGCCAGCGCGCCACCTCCGAACAGTGCAGATTCTGGATCGTCAATCCTCGCCCCGCACCCTCATCGCCCGCGCTCAACACGCGGAACTCGCTGTCCAGTTCAGGAAACACCATCTGCCCCGCATTCGCCCGCGAACGCCGTACCGCGCCCTCGCGCATCGCCTCCGGCAGATGCACCCAGAACCTCTGCACCGTTCTAAACAGGGACTCCGCCGCCTCGCGCGTATGCGCCACCTGCACCGTCAGCGTTCCCGGCACCGTGATCGTCTTCAAAAAAAATCGCGCGGCCACCCACGTGCTGATACCCATCTGCCGCGCCTTCAGCACAATATTGTGCTGCGCTCGCCGCTCTTCAAACATCTGCTGCGCCGCATTCGCTCGTAATGGCTTCAGATCGCCATCACGCATCCGTACCATCAGCAGCGTCTCCGCCAGAAACTGCATCACGCTCTCACCGTGTAAAGCCTGCGGTCTCTCGTCAAGAATTCTGCCCAACTCCGCCAGCTCGCCGGCGTCTCCATCCAACCCTCGAACTCTGAACACGTTCTATCCCATCTCTGCTCCGTAAAAACTAGAAGCTGCTGAGCGCCGCGCGCTTGATAGTGTTCGTCGCCGTGCACACATAGAGATAACTGGTATCCGTCCAAAATTGTCCAGTGGTACAAGTTGCAGAAGAATTAGCCGGGGTATATTGACCCGTAGCCATATTTCCTGTTGTTGAGATGTTTCCGCTCGCATCCACGCTCGCCAGCTTTGTACCGGCATTATTTGTCCAGTCCATAATGTCTTCGTTGTTACCGATTACGCCGTAGACAGTCACCGAGGCGTCTGTATTGGCTCCACTCACCGCGGCAATCGGGTCGCGCTGATTACCGCGCAGTTCGATGCCGAAGTAGCCGAGGTACTGCATCCGGCCGCCAAAGATGGACTGTTGGCCCTGATAGTTGCCGCTGGTAGAGAAGATGCCGCCCACTCCGCCCGTGGTGTTGAACGACGATGCGACTTGAGCTCCTGTGAAGGTGTTAGTTGTGGCATTGAGCAGTGGTACATTCGACGAGAGCCGCGCATCGGCCAGCGTTCCCGCCGATAGGTCTGACGCGCTGCCCGTCGTCGCCACCGCTGCCAGTGTCGTACTCGTCTGCCCCGCCGCCAGCTTCACCGTGCCCAGTGTCGACGAGGTTGCGCCCACTGGAATGCTCGCAACGGCCCGGTCCACATACGCCTTGCTCACCGTCTGCATCGCGACCGATAGCGGCAACACCGTACTCCGTACCACCGCTAAATTCACCGGCGCACTCGATACCGGTACCACCCAGTTCTCGCGCGTCAGCGTTCCATCATTCAGGTGATAGAGCACCGTGTAGTAGCTCCCGATCGGATTCGATCCCGCGTTCGGCGCCAGCGTCACGCTCAGCCCGCCGCCGGAGCTCAGCGTCACCGTCGTGCTTCCCGCCGCGACAGAAGCTCCATTCAAAGTCGTGAACTGCGGCCAGCTGATAAGCACGCTGCCTTGCGCCGGGCTTCCATCCGCGGAATACACCGTATCGCTCACCGTCGTGGTCGTCATCTGCGCCACGCCTGCTACGCTCAGTACCAGCCACGTGCTCACTAGCATCCAGCACAATCTCTTACTCGTCATTCTCATCACTCCGCTTCTTTCTCGCTCAACTTCTTCAGCAGGATCTTTGTCAGCTTGCTGCGTCCCCGCCGCACCGGTTTGTTCTCTTCGTCCTTGATCCCGCTCACTTCCACCAGAAGCTTCGTATGGTTGTAGCTGCCGGTCTTTGCGTTCTTTACCAGCTTGTCCACGATCTCCGGCCACTCCTCCGACACGCGCTTCTTCGCATAGCGTTTGCAGTTCCTGGTCTGCTTCTTCGCCTTTTTCTTCGGAACGCTCTTCCGCTCCTCGTCCTCGTCTGCAGCCGCAAACCTTCCCTTGGCCGTTCTCTTTTTTGTCGCCACAGCATTCCCTTCAAAAAAACAAAACGGGAGACGCATCTCGCGCCTCCCGTTCGCCTTCGCTGCAACTCTTGTTCTGCAACCGCACTTGCCTGTCTAGAATAGCAAGCTCGCAACCTCCGCTGCGCCATCGATCGAAGCAAGGAAATCGCCAGTGAAATCAGCCTCTTTCGCTCATCACCGGCTTCTTCGGAGCTTGACACGCCTCCACGCTGAGCTCCCAGCCCGGCTCCAGCAACCTCGCCTTCAGAAAGATTGCTGTCAACCGGTCCAACGCATCCGCGTAGTGCCGCACCACCGACCGCAGGCTCATCCCCGTCAATCCCGCCGTCTCACCCTGCGTGTACTCCTGCAGCGTGATACGTGCGATTAACTCCTGCGAACGTCCATCCAGCTGCTTCAGGCACTTCTCCACGTCGAAGACAAAGATCACCACATCCTCGAAGCTCCGCACCCTGTAGCTTGTCACTCTCCCCCGAAACATCGGCTGGCCGATCAGCGAAGGCACCCGCCCCGTCTCCATCGAGAGCCGCATATACCTCCGCAGCATCCCCTCCGTGTACTTCCGGTAGAACGCAAGCTCCGGCACTCGTGCCGCCGGCTCCTCCGTATCCACCTCAACACGCGGCTCTTGTTTCCTCCGCGCAGACAACCATCGCTCCGCATGCAGAACGCGTCCGCCGCCGTTCGAGCTCTGCCTCGCCCGCACCATCGGTAGAACCGCGGCCGCGCTCATCGCGCACCGCCCTTCTCTTGCGCCTGCGGACTTCGCCTTCTTCGCCCCGTCGCCCGCTTCGCTCGCGGAGCCGGAAACTCTGCCAGTATCACCACGCAGTACCGGCAGTACACCCCGGCCTCTCGTCCATTGCGGATCCAAAGACCGCCGCAACCCTCGCACACCTTCAGATCCATCTTCACGTGCTTCATGCTCTCTCCTGGGAAAATCTAGTGGTTGAAAGTTCCCGAGGTATATCCAAGCTCACACCGTTCCACAATGGATTTAAATTCCCGAAATGGTAATTGCTGGTTTTGTTCCGAAACTCGCAATTCCCAAATTGCGCCCAGCTATACCCGCCGAGTGCATGATTAGCTCTGAGCTATTGCGAATCAGCAAAACCTCACGGGCCTATGAATTTTCGGGACATACACGAACATCTCAGATTGGAACTGCTGCGCCGTATCGACTGCGGCGTCTTGTCTGGCTCGCTTCTGGCCCGCCAGACAGGCTTTCGCGCGGCTCATATCTCCAACGTCCTTAATCGCAAGCGTCTTCTCAGCCTGGAAGGCCTGGATCGCGTTCTCGCTGCGACCGGCCTCTCCATTGAAAAGATGGTCGCCTTCCACGCTCCCGCAGACACAAGAACTCGCCTCCGCAAAAGCGAGACCGTCTCCGTTCCCATCGTCTCCGCCGCCGCCGCCCTGTATCAGCCGCAGCTCTCCACTTCCAGCTCGCAGATACTGCATCTTCCCGCCGCACAGCTTCGCGAGAACCGCGCTCGTCCCGCCCCGCTCCGTGCTCACTGGCAGCGCTATCTCGCCCTCGTTCTGGACGCGGAGATGGCCACACCCATGGCGCCTTTGCTCTCATCCGGTACGCTCGTTGTCATTGATCGCCACTTTACTTCGCTTGCCTCCTACCGCGAGCCCCACCCCACGCTCCACGCCATCAACTTTAGCGGCCGCCTTCTTCTCCGTTTCGTCTCGCTGGAAGATGGTCATCTCGTGCTCCGCCCCGCCAGTCCCTTATCGCCAGTGCGCCTCCTCCGCCTCGGAACGCATGACTCTCCCGCCGACTACATCATTGGCCGCGCTTGCCTGTTGCTCTCCAGCGTCTGACATTTTTTCTGTTGAGCGCGAAGCGCGCTCTTCGCCCCTCGCGCGTCACCTGATAACATCGCTTCTGGAGGGACCGATGGATCAACCCAATAACGCAGCGCGCCGCAACGAAGACATCGCGCTCGATCTGCTCAAGTTTGTCGCAACCACTGCCAACATCGCCCGCACCCCCGGAGCATCCACCGTTGGCTTCGCCGCACCTGCATCCGCCAAAGGCGAAGACCAGGTCGGCCACCTGCTGGAGCTCTACACGCGCTGCCTCCACGCCGTACAGGGCAAGTAACCAGCCCCATGTCCAGGCAAGATCCCATACGCGTCGCCGTCGTCGGCACAGGCTTCTTCGGCTACCACCATCTCCGCGTCTATCGCGCGCTGGAGAAAGAGTGCAACGTGCTTCCCGTCGCGGCCGTCGATGGTAACCCCATCACGGCAAAGGCCATCGCCGCCGAGTACGGCATCCCCACCTTTACCAGTATTGAAGATATGCTCGCCGCCAACCTCGGCGTTCAGGCCGCGTCCCTCTGCGTCCCCACCCTGCATCATGCCCGCCTCGGCCAGCAGCTGCTTAGCGCAGGCATCGATCTTCTCGTTGAAAAGCCCATTGCCTCCTCACTCGAAGAGGCCGATGCGCTCGTCGCCGCCGCCGCAGCGAACTGCCGCATTCTGCAGGTGGGCCACCTGGAACGCTTCAACGTCTCCGTCATGGCGGTGGTTCCGCATCTGCACCAGCCCATGTTCTTTGAGGCGCATCGCCTCAGCATCTTCGGCACGCGCTCGCTGGATGTCGACGTCGTTCTCGATCTCATGATCCACGATCTCGACATCGTGCTCGACTTCGTGCAATCTCCGGTCGTTGAGGTACGCGCCGTCGGCCTGCCGGTACTCTCGAACAAAATCGATATCGCCAACGTTCGCGTCGAATTTGCCAACGGCTGCATCGCCAACTTCACCGCCAGCCGCGTCAGCACGGAAAAGGTGCGCAAGCTGCGCTTCTTTCAGCCGCGCCAGTACCTCTCGATCGATCTGGCCCGCCAGGAACTGATGATTATCAACGTCGCCGGCGCTGCCGCGTTCTCGCCTGCACCCGCGCCCGGCCCTGCGATGGGTCCCACGCCGGGCCCAGCACCTGCCTCTACTCCGAGCGCAGCGCTTGCAGCTGCTGAACTCGCAGCGCATCCATCCGCTGGCCTCTCGATATTGAAGGTTCCCGTGGAGCCTAAGGAGCCGCTCTTCCTCGAGCTGGCATCGTTTATTGACTCCGTTCGCACTCGCAAGGCCCCGGTCGTCACCGGTGAGCAGGCGCGTACCGTCCTCGCCCTTGCGCTGGATATCAACCGCAAGATCGCCGAGCACTCGATCCATGCCGGCCTCGATCGCTTCATTTCCGAAAATTAATTTTCGGCATTCCGGCGAATCCGGGCTAACACCGATCTTTGATCGGTGGGATGATGAACGCCGGAATCTGCTTTTGTCTTTTTTCGCGCAAGTGCGCGGCACTCACTGCATCTTCTGCACCGGTACGCTCGCCGGAATATTCAACTCAAACTGATCGTCGGGCATCTTCTGATTCACCGTCAGCTTGTTGATTGTCATACTGACCACAAACTCTTCCAACGGCCGCTTGATCGTCAGTACCGTCGGAAACTGCCTGTCCCCGAACGTCTTGTACTGGTCGTAAAGCGTCGTCGTCGCCAGCCGTCCCTGGTCGTCATAGATGTCCTGCCGGTAGGGAAGCAGCGTCGTCCGGTTGAAGTGGATCACGCGCAGGGTCTCCAGCTCATTGCTTGTACCCTTGTGCCGCAGAATATTCAGATCGTAATCCGGCTGCTCCGTCGCGTGCTTGGCGTTCTGGCTCACCAGGATCTGCGTGTCGGAGGTCAGCGAGACCAGCTCATCCGGACCGACGCCGCGAATCAGCATCGAGTCCAGAAAGATCTGCGGCCACCGTGTCACCGTGGTTGGTACGGAAGTGGTGTTGCACAGCGCGACGGCCGGGGTCTGTTGCCCGGCAACCGGCGGCTTCTCCACCTCACTGCCTTCGAGAGCACAGTTCTTGGGCTTGATCCACAGCTTGAAATCGGTGCCGTTGCTCACCATGTCCATCGCGGTCGTATGCAGCACCGGCACCAGCATGATGATGCGCATGTCCGATGGCTTACGCAGCAGGATGTATCCATTGAAATCCGGATAGTCCGTCACATTGCCTGTCAAAGATCCGCCTGTGCTGACGTCGATCCCGACCGACGCGCTTAACGACTCCACCGCATCGAACTGGGTATTCACCTGCTGCACCAGCTGGTCCACGGTCGCATTCAGCACTACCGCAGGCTCCACTCGCAGCACGGTGTGATGATGCGTCAACAGGCATCCGGTCAGCGCCGGAAGCAGCAGTACTCCCAGACGGACAGTCTTTTGTATTCTCAAGCGCACCAGTCCTCAGTATAGCGGTCTATCTCCCCTGAGACGCCTACCTCGCTACCGGCGGTTCCATGCTTTGCCGGTACGCCTGCACATTCTGGTTCTGGTGCGCCAGATCGATGGCGAAGCGGCTATGCCCCGCTGCATCACTAACAAAATAAAGGTAGTCCGTCTGCGCGGGATGCATCGCCGCCTGCAGCGACGCCACTCCCGGATTGCAGATCGGCCCTGGCGGCAGACCATCATGCCTGTAAGTGTTATAGGGTGACGGATTCGCGAGATCCGACGCATAGATGGTTCCGCGGTACCGGTCCTCGCGCAGCGCGGCATAGATCACCGAAGGATCGGTCTCCAGCGGCATCGCCTTCTGCAGCCGGTTCACGAAGACTCCGGCGATCAGCGGCCGCTCGTCCGCCACGCCCGTTTCCTTTTCCACGAGCGATGCCAGGATCACCGTCTCCCGCACCGGACTGGTCAGCCCAAGCTGCGCCGCCGCCTGCCGGAAGCGACGCACCATGGCCGCCACCATCTGCTCATCCGTCGCATGGCGTGAGAAGTGGTACGTATCCGGAAACAGATAACCCTCCAGGCTCTCTGCCTGCGGACTGAAGTCGGCGATCAATGCTGTCTGCGAGTGTGCCGCCTCCAGAAATCCTTCACGCGTCCCCAGCTTCGCATCCTCGGCTGCCTGTGCGATGTCGTAGATGTTGTATCCCTCCGGCACCGTCAGCGTCAGCGTAAACACGTCGCCCTTGATCAGCCGCGCATACACATTCAGCAGTGTGTCCGGACGGTCAAAGCGATACTCGCCCGCCTTGAGCTTGCCGCCCTTGATCAGCCGCAGTACCTCAAAGCCCCGCCGCGAGCGGATGACGCCCGCATCCTCCAGCGCCTGCGCGATGCCCGGCGTCCGCGTCCCCGGCGGGATATCGACAAACGTCTCGCTCTGCGGGCCATAGGGAACAAAGAGCCGGTAGCAGACGGTCCCCGTCACCAGCGCCACCAGCAGAAACAAAAATGTCAAAACCCGCACGTGTCGTCTCTCCGCGAAGATTGTACTGTATCAATGCCGCAGAAATGCTTGCCGATTTAGCACCTATCCGCGCATCGCGCGGACCACGCGAAGCAATTAAAGCGCTCACGGCGCTACACTCGGGGATGTGGAACTTACGTCCAAATCGCTACCGGATCCAGCAAAAACCCGCATCGCCGCCCTCGACGTTGGCGACCGGCGCATCGGCGTGGCTATCACCGACGAACTCGGCTATACCGCCCAGCCGCTCTTCACTCTGCACCGCACCAACAATCGCCGGGCCGATATCAAGTCCCTCGGCCGCCTGCTCCGCCGCAACCACTGCACCCACGTCGTAGTGGGTAACCCTGTGCACATGTCCGGAGATCTCAGCCCGCAAGCCGAAAAAGCCCAGGCCTTTGCGAACGAGCTCGCCTCGGTCTTGGGCGTCACCATCTATCTTTGGGATGAGCGTCTCACCACCAACGCAGCCCACGAAATTCTCGATGCCGCTGGCCACTCCACCGGCCGTCATCACCGCAAGCTGATCATCGACCAGGTCGC
>DATMLK010000034.1:0-4341 GCA_035570215.1 Acidobacteriaceae bacterium | reverse complement strand
TCGAGAGCGGACTTGGTATCAAAACCCTCGGAGGCATTGTTAGCGCTCTCGGTGGTCAGAGTCTCAAGGTTAATATTGGGGGTCATGGACCTTCATTCCCTGTCAGTAAACGGGCACTGACTTTATGAAAAACTCACAGTTCTTTCAGTTTAGACCTGTTTGGGCGGGAAGGCGAGCAGGGCTTGCAGGATGGCGTCGTGGAAGGCGGTGCGGAGGCGGGTGCCGTGGGCGCTTTAACTGCTTCGCGTGGCGCTCGCGCTGCTCGCGAGTAGGGCCTTCAGGAGAGCGTCGTGGAATGCGGGGCGGAGGCGGCGGATGGCGGCCTGACGGCCGGGCAGGTGCGCGGCCTGCGGGATACCGTGGTCCGGCCAGGTGCGGTTGGTCAGCAGCACCACGGCGAGCGAGCGATCGAGATCGAGCCAGAGCGAGGTGCCGGTGTAGCCGAGGTGGCCTGCCGAGTGCGGGCTGAAATAGTGGCCGCTGGAGGATGGCTCCGAGGGTGTATCCCAGCCCAGCGCGCGGGAGCTGCCGGATGGCGAGCCTGTTCGTGTGGTGAAGAGGGCGACGGTGGCTGGCTTGAAAAGGCCTTCGCCGCCATTGAGGATGCACCGCGCGAAGCGGAGGAGGTCCGGCACGTTGGAGAAGAGGCCGGCGTGGGCGGCGATACCGTCTTTCTCGCTAAAGAGCAGGGCCGCGTTCTCGTCGCGGACGGTGCCCTGGACCAGATGGGGCGTACTCTGCGTGGGAGGGATGCCGGCGCGGAGGGATGGCGGTGGATTGAAGAGCGTGGCGGTCATGCCCAGGGGCTGGAAGATCTCACGGGCGCAGAAGCGGTCAAGCGGCTCACCGGCGATCTTTTCCAGTGCGAGGCCGAGCAGGATGAAGCCGATGTCGGAGTAGACGGCTGCCGTGCCGGGTTCGCTTTCCAGCGGCATGGCGAGGCAGGCGGCGAGAGCTTCGCCATGGGTGCGGCAGCGCCGGTCGAGGTACTCGTGCGCGGGCAGGCCGCTGGAGTGGCTAAGCAGCATGCGCAGGGTGACTTTGGCTCGTGCCGGATCGCGTTGCGGATTAAAAGCGGGGAGGATGGCTTCAAGCGGTGTATCGAGTTTAAGCAGGCCGCGGTCATAGAGAATCATCGCCATGCTGGTAGTGGCGACGATCTTGGTGAGGCTGGCAACGTCGTAGATGGTTTCGGATGTGACGGCTGGCGAGCCGGGGTCGTAGGTGAAGTGGCCGAGGGCGGCGGAGTAGGCGTGTCCGCTGTACAGAACGCCAAAGGCCGCGCCGGGAGTGACCTTTTCCGCGATGGCGGCGCGGAGGATATCTTCCGCGGAGGCGAACTGGGATTCGGCGGGCATGGCGTGTGACTATCCTATTTGAGGGAATAGAACAGAGACAAAGGCGGTCGCCGCTGCGCGAGGATGTCCCACCTTAGCCGCTTCGCCGCGAAGATGGGGCACCCGCTTTCGTGCCTACGCAATGAGAGAATAGAGATATGGATGAAAACGGGCAGCAAACAAATGTAGAGACGGTGCGGGATGAGGCGATGCCGGCGCCTCCGGGCGTGGCGACGCCGCGGCAGATGAAGCTGATGAAGCAGTGGTTCCGCGATGTGATGATCTCGGTCGCGGTGGCGTGGTTCATCATCATGTTTCTCTATCAGCCGGTGAAGGTGCAGGGCACGAGCATGGCACCTCGGTTGGCCGACCAGGACCGGCTCTTCATCAACAAGTTCGTATACCGCATCGGCGATGTGAAGCGCGGGGATGTGGTGGTGTTTCTCTATCCCGGCGACCAGACGAAGAGCTACATCAAGCGTGTGATCGGGCTGCCGGGAGACGATGTGCGCGTGGACCACGGCCACGTCTTTGTGAACGGCACGGCGCTGGCGGAGCCGTATGTGGCCGAGCAGTACCAGGACGACCGCAGCGTGAACGACGTGGTGATACCGGCGGGAGATGTGTACGTGATGGGTGACCACAGGAACATCTCCAGCGACAGCCGCGACTTTGGGCCGGTGCCGAAGAAGCTGATCTACGGCAAGGCGGCGTACGTCTACTGGCCGGTGAAGGATTCGGGTTCGGTGCAGTAAGCGGAGGAGCGATGAGCGGAATGACAGGGAAGCCGGTTTCAGCGGGCGGAAGAGCACTCGGGTACCTGATGGTGATCTTCTTTGCGGCGATGCTGTTGCTGCTGACCTACTTCGGCTGCAAGTTTGTGTTCGTTGCGCTCTTCCAGGCGAATCTGAGCGCCAAAGTCCGCGTGCTGATGATCGCGGCTGCCGCGTTTGCTCTGTATACGCCGCTGCGTGTTGGCTTTGCGATGGTGAAGCGGCGCCGCGAGTCTGGAGCCTGAGGGCAGGAGCCTGAAATCCGGAGCCTGAGCCCGGCTCTAAATTACCGCTGCTGGCGCGGGTTGGACGAGTTTTCAACGTCTTTTAGCGCGCGGCGGCAATTGCCCACGGCGCAGGGGCTGCAGGACTGGTAAAATCAATAAAATCCACTCCTTTGGAGAGGCAATGCAGGCCATACTCGCGCTCGAAGACGGGCGCATCTTTCGCGGTAGAGGTTTCGGCGCCAAGGCCGAGTGTTACGGTGAGGTCGTCTTCAATACCTCGATGTCCGGGTATCAGGAGATCTTTACCGATCCCTCGTACGCGGGCCAGATCGTCGTTCTTACGAATCCACAGATAGGGAACTACGGCACGACACCGGCAGATGCGGAGTCGACGCGCCCGTTCATCGAAGGTCTGGTGACGCGCGAGTTCTCGCCGGTGAGCTCGAACTGGCGGTCGACACAGGTTGCGGATGAATATTTAGAACGCTACAACGTGCCGGTCATTGATGGAATCGACACGCGCGCACTGGTGCGGCATCTGCGGACGCACGGCGTGATGCGCGGCGTGATCAGTTCGATGGAGACGGACACGGATGCGCTGGTGCTAAAGGCGCGGGCGATCCGCAAGATGAGCGGGACCGATCTGGCGAGCGGCGTGAGCACCAAGGTGCGCTATGAGTGGGATGCGCAGGACCCGCGCAACCAGAGCGGCGACCCGTTGCTGTCGGGCAATAAATTTGAGGAGGACGCCACGCCGATGCATGTGGTGGCGTACGACTTCGGCATCAAGCAGAACATTCTGCGCATGCTGACGCGCGAGGGCTGCCGGGTGACGGTGGTGCCGGCGCAGACTCCGGCGGAGGATGTGCTGGCGATGAATCCGGATGGCGTCTTCTTCTCGAACGGACCGGGCGACCCGGAGCCGCTGGAGTATGCGCAGGAGAATATCCGCAAGATACAGGGCAAGGCGCCGATGTTCGGCATCTGCCTGGGGCACCAGCTCTTTGGGCTGGCGCTGGGTGGAAGCACGTACAAACTGAAGTTCGGCCACCACGGCGGGAACCATCCGATCAAGAACATGCGCACCGGCAAGGTGGAGATCACGGCGCAGAACCATAACTTTGCTGTCGATCCGGATTCGCTCGACGAGAAGAAGGTCGAGATGACGCACTTCAACCTGAACGACAACACGCTCGCCGGTCTGCGGCACAAGAAGGACCCGATGTTCAGCGTGCAGTACCATCCGGAGGCCGGGCCGGGGCCGCACGATTCGCACTACCTCTTCAAAGAGTTCAAGACCATGATGGAAGAGTGGAAGAAATAGCGAGATATTTTACCGGCGCGACGAAGTCGCGCTTTGTAATACGCCGATAGGGCGAACGATAGGAATAGAAATATGCCAAGGCGGAATGACATTGCGAAGATCCTGGTGATCGGCTCGGGGCCGATCGTCATCGGGCAGTCGGCGGAGTTCGATTATTCGGGCACGCAGGCGTGCAAGGCGCTGAAGGCCGAGGGGTATGAGGTGGTGCTGGTGAATTCGAACCCGGCGTCCATCATGACGGACCCGGAGTTTGCCGACCGCACCTATGTGGAGCCGCTGACGCCGGCGTATCTGGAAGAGATCCTGCGTGTCGAGGTGGAGCTGCTGAAGGAGTCCGGCAAAAAGGGCATCTTCGCCGTGCTGCCGACGGTGGGCGGACAGACGGCGCTGAACCTCGCCGTCGATCTCGCGGACTCTGGCGTGCTGGAAAAACTCGGCGTGGAGCTGATCGGCGCGAAGCTGGAGGCCATCAAGAAGGCCGAGGACCGGCTGCTCTTCAAGGACGCGATGAACAAGATCGGTCTGGACATGCCGCGGTCCGCGCTGGTGAACAACATCCGCGACGGCTCGGAGTTTGCGGGCAAGATCGGTTTTCCGGTTGTGATACGGCCGTCGTTCACGCTGGGCGGATCGGGCGGCGGCATCGCGTACAACCGCGAAGAGCTGATGGAGATCCTCTC
>DATMLK010000033.1:0-2937 GCA_035570215.1 Acidobacteriaceae bacterium | reverse complement strand
TCAGTGACCTGGGCCGATTGTGTTGTCGAAGCAATCCGCTACGGGTGGATCGATGGCCAGAAGAAACCCCTGGACGACAGCTCATTTTTGCAGAGGTTATCGCCACGCAAGCCCGGATCCAACTGGTCTAGCAAGAACCGCGAACATGCGAAGAAGCTGATTCAAGAGGGGCGCATGGCCCCAGCGGGGCTGGCGCATGTTGAAGCGGCCAAAAAAGATGGACGGTGGGAGAAGGCTTATGCCGGCTCCGCGGATATGGAAATTCCCGAAGATTTCTTAGCAGCTTTGAAGAAGCTTCCAAGGGCAAAGAAATTCTTTGCCACCCTGAACAGGCAAAATCTGTTCTCGATTTATTACCGGCTTCACACTGCCAAAAAGCCGGAGACGCGGGCAAAACGCATGGCCCAAATTCTGTCAATGCTGGAGAAAGAGACAAAGCTGCACTGACGACCGTTTACGCTGACAATCCGCTGATTCAGGTCATATTGTCTAACCGCCGCTTAGCGTCCGGTGCTGAGGCGGGATGCGAGGCGCTCGGGCAGGTGCGCGCTGCGAATGGCCTGCTGCGCGGAGGCGACGTCGTACGGGATGCGGTGGAAGGTGACGCGTTCGACGTCGTTGTCGTAGATGGCGAAGCCTGCGCGCCAGTCGCCATCGCGGGGCTGACCGACCGAACCAGGGTTGATGAGATGCCGCGATCCGACGGGCACATCGATCGAGGACGCTTCGGGCTCGTTCTGCGAGTTGAAGAGCGGGCGAATCTCCTGCCACTCCGGCGCCTGCTGCGAGAAGGCTCCCTGCACGTGCGTGTGGCCGAAGAAGGTGATCTCGGTGGACATGCGCTGCAGCGGAGACCAGGCGTCGCGCATGGAGATGATGTAGTGGTCTTCGTTGAGCGGCGAGCCGTGGGCGCAGAGTGCTCGCTCCGTGGCGCGGATGGGGCCTTGCGGAACGGCGCGCAGCCACTCGAGATTTTCCGGGGTAAGGTGACGAAGCGTCCACGCGGCGGCTTCGGCTGCGACTGGATTGAAGCCCGCCGAACTTGTCAGTCCAGCGCAGACGCGATCGTGGTTGCCGCGCACGTTGATGCGCGCGAGGGAGCGGATGATGTCGATGACCTCATTGGGATTGGCGCCGTAGCCGACGACGTCGCCGAGGTTCCAGAGCTCGTCGAAGGCGCCTGCGGCCGAGAGAACGGCCTGCAGGGCCTGAAGATTTCCGTGAACGTCGGAGACGACAAGAGCGCGCATAGGCGAAGGGTCAGTCTACTTCACGGTGGCGAGTGTGGCGAGCGGGATGTCACGAGGCGTGCGCATGGAGGGGACGGAGGCGAGGAGCTGACGCGTGTAGTCGTGCTGCGGTGCGGTGAGGACCTGGAGCGTGATTCCCTGCTCCACGATGCGGCCGTGGCGCATAACGAGGATGCGGTCGGCGATCTGGCCGACGACGGCGAGGTCATGCGAGATGAAGAGCATGGAGAGGCCGTGCTCGCTGCGGAGACGCTTGAGCAGAGCGATGATCTGCGCCTGCACGGTGACGTCGAGTGCGGTGGTGGGCTCGTCGGCAATGAGCAGGCGCGGGCGGTTGATAAGCGCCATGGCGATCATGATGCGCTGGCGCTGGCCGCCGGAAAATTGATGCGGGTAGTCGTTGAGGCGGCGCTCTGGGTCGGGTAATGCGACCTCGTGCAGCGCGGCGAGGACACGTGCGTTGAGCTGTGCGCGAGAGATGTGTGGTGAGTGCGCGAGGACAGCTTCGGCGATCTGATGACCGACGCGCATCACTGGATTCAGCGCGGTCATGGGCTCCTGAAAGATCATCGCGAGGGAACGGCCGCGGTGCGCGCGCATTTGATCTTCACTGAGGGTGAGGAGATCTTCGGTGTTGTTTGGCTTGTCTGGCTCGCTGGTGAGTTGAAGATTGCCGGTGACGGTCGCGGCGGGTGGAAGGAGCCGGAGCAGAGCGAGAGACGTCGCCGACTTGCCGGAGCCGGACTCGCCGACGAGGCCGACGGTCTCGCCGGGTGCGATGTCGAAGGAGATGCCGTGGACGGCCTCGTGCCCGGAGAAGGCGATCCGGAGATCGCGCGCGGCGAGCAGTGGGGCCGGTGAGGCGGATTCAAAAGCCATTGAGCCGAGGATAGCGGATGCGCGTCGCGCGTGGAGCGGGCTGTTGGAGCTTAGAGCAGAGTTGCGACATCCAATCGGCATGAGTGAATCGATTCGTCTGTCGGTGCTGGATCAGTCGCCTGTGCCTGCGGGCGCAACACCTGGGACAGCACTGGCGAACTCGCTGGATTTGGCGCGGCATGTGGACGCGCTGGGATATACGCGGCTGTGGTACTCGGAACATCATGCGATGGACCTGCTGGCGTGTACGGCGCCGGAGATCCTGGTGGCGCGCGCGGCGGGGGCGACGGAGCGGATTCGTGTGGGGTCGGGCGGCGTGATGCTGCCGCACTACTCGCCGTACAAGGTTGCGGAGGTTTTTCGCACGCTGTATGCGATGTTTCCGGGGCGGATCGATTTAGGGATTGGGCGCGCGCCGGGCGGTGGGCAGCTTGAGATGCATGCGCTGCGGCGCACACGGCAGGGGCCGTTCGTCGATGACTTTGCGCAACAGCTTGCGGAGCTGCGCGCGTTTCTTCATCGCGAGCGGTTTCCAGCGGAGCATCCGTTTGCAAGGCTGCGGGTTGCTCCGGATGCAGAGGGAGCTCCGGATGTGTGGCTGCTGGGCTCGAGCATGTGGTCGAGCATAACGGCGGCGCAGGAGGGGTTGCCGTATGCGTTCGCGCATTTCTTTTCTGCGCAGGGGACGAGACAGGCGATCGAGTACTACCAGAGGAACTTTGTGCCGGGGCCGGATCGCGCAGAGCCGGAGGCGACGATTGCGATTGGAGTGATTTGCGCACCCACGCAGGAGGAGGCGGAGCATCTG
>DATMLK010000032.1:0-3314 GCA_035570215.1 Acidobacteriaceae bacterium | reverse complement strand
GGAGCTGGGGGAGCCGGCGGCGCGCCCGGCTGGACATTCGCCTGCACCGGCGCCGGCTGCCCGGCGCTCATGGCAACACGCAGCGGATCGTCCGCAGGCAGTTCGTTGGCCTGTGCGAACATCGCATTCAGATCACCCGTCTCCTCCGATGATCCATCGCCGAAGCCGTCCTTTGCCGCCGTCGCCGTAGCCGCGAGCATCTGCTTCTGTGTGCGCACCGGCTGATCGTGCGGCACGCCCAGGTACTCCAGCACCTGCTGCGCCACCGCCTGAAACACCGGAGCGGAGACCTGCGCGCCGTAGTACGAGCCCACCGTCGGCGAGTCGATGACCACCGCCACTGTGATCGCCGGATCGCTCACCGGCGCCATGCCCGCAAAGCTCGCCACGTGCAGCGACTTCGAATAGGTGTGCGTTACCACATCGATCTTCTGCGCCGTGCCCGTCTTGCCGCCGGCGCTATAGCCGTTCAAAGCTGCGCCCTTGCCCGTTCCTTCGAGCACGATGCCTTCCATCATCTTGCGCATCTTCGCCGCCGTCATCTCGCTGATCACCCGGCGCGAGCCCTCCGGCAGATGTGTGGGCAATTCGTTCTCCGGGTGGAACGCCGCCGGCTGCAGACCGCCGTCCGGATATTGCACGCCCTTCTGTTCGTCCGTGGATTGCAGCAGAATGTGCGGCGGAATATAGGTACCGCCGTTGGCGATGGTGCTCACCATGGCGGCCAGCTGCACCGGCGTGACGCCGATCTCCTGTCCGATGGCGAGCGAGAGGATGCTGGTCGCGTCCCAGTTGCGCGGCGGACGCAGCAGGCCGCGCGTCTCACTTGGCAGCTCAATGCCTGTGCGGCTGCCAAAACCGAAGCCCTTGATGTACTGGTAGAACCTCTCCTGACCCACCTTCAGCGCCATCTTCGCGGCGCCCACATCGCTCGATTGTTCCAGGGCGTACTGCACCGTCACATTGCTGAAGTGATCGCCCTTGTCGTCATGCAGTGTGCGGCCGTACATCGTCATCGCGCCGTTCTCGCAATTCACCATGTCGGTCGGCTCCACGCCCGCCGCGTCGAGTGCCGCCGCATACGTCACCAGCTTGAAGGTCGATCCCGGCTCGTAGACGTCGCTCACCGCAAGGTCCGTCAGCGCATCGGGGTCCATGTGGCGCGAGTCGTTGGGATTGAACCGCGGCGAGACCGCCAGCGCCAGGATCTGCCCGGTGTGCGGGTCCATGACGACGATGGTCCCGTGCAGCGCCTTCTCCTTGGCCATCTGGTCGTCCAGCGCCTTCTCCGCCATGTACTGGATGTTGGCGTCGATGCTGAGCACAAGGTTCTCGCCCGGCTGCGGATCGCTCTCCTCGCTGCCCAGCACGCGCCGCTTGGCATCGAGCGCGGTCAGCATGTGCCCCGGCGTGCCGTGCAGGTCATCGTCGAACTTGAGCTCCAGCCCGCCGAGGCCGTTGTCATCCGTGCCCACGTAGCCCAGCACCTGCGCCGCCAGGCCATTGTTCGGATAGAAGCGTTTGAACTCCTTCTGAAAGTAAACGCCCTTCAGGTTCAGCTCGCGCACGCGCTGCGAGGTCTCGTCGTCCACGCGACGCGCCACCCAGGCAAAGTTGCGCGAGTCGTCGAAGCGGGCCTGGATCTGCTGCTCACTGGTGAAGTTGTCGTCCGGATCGCTGTGCACGATCTGCGAGAGGATCGCCGCCTCCGCGTCGCGGCTGTCGCCCATCTCCGACGGCACGGCGTAGACCGAATCCACCATCACCGTCATCGCCAGTTCGCGCACGCGCTGCGAGGTGTCATCATCCACGCGGCGAGCCACCCAGGCAAAGTTGCGCGAATCGTCAAAGCGCGCCTGCATCTGCTGCTCGCTGGTGAAGTTGTCGTCTGGAGCGCTGTGCACGATCTGGGAGAGTATCTCCGCCTCGGCGTCGCGGCTGTCGCCCATCTCCGACGGCACGGCGTAGATGGAATCCACCATCACCGTCATCGCCAGCTCGCGCAGATCGCGGTCGTAGAGCATGCCGCGCCGCGGAGCCACCTCAAACGTCCGCTGCTGCTGCCGCGCAGCCTCTTCCACGTAATGATGATGGCGAATGATCTGCAGCCACGTGAGCCGCGTGGCGATCACGCATACCCACAGGCAAAAAAATAGGGCCACATGGACGAAACGTATCCGCCGGATTGGAGCGGTTAGCGTTTGCCCTGCAGCCTTTTTCATGGAATCTCGTTTTTATTGGGCTTCGCGTGGTGCTCGCGTTGCTCGCGGTTATGGGTTTCTACTGCATGGTCTGTGCAGCTGGGATCACCGCCTGCGCCATCGCCGGAGCATTCGCATCCGTCGCGCCATCCGCGCTCACGATCTGGCCGGGCTGCGGAACATCCAGCCCAAGCTGCTTCGCCAGCGTGTCAATGCGTCCGGGATCGGAGAGCTGCGCCTCGCTCAGCCGCAGCTGACGGTTGGTCTCGCGCATCTCTTCCAGCTGCTGCTTCTGCGACTCCACGCTGTAGCCGTACTCGATCGAGCTGAAGTGCTGCCACACATAGATCATCACCAGCAGGAACAGGAACGCCATCACCGTGGCGAAGCGGCGCATCTCGCGGCGGCGCTGCGGGTCGTCCGCCTTCACGATGCGGCTGTTGTCGATATGCTTGGTGAAGAAGACCTCGGGAGTCGGTCCGCGGCGCGCGCGGCGCTGCAGCTCGAACAGAGCGGCGTTGCGTTCGGCGATGCTCTGGTTCCGCGACTGCACGGAACTCATGATCTCCATCGATCCGCTTGTGATTGTCTGCGTCGCCATGGCTGCTCTCCTTTGCTTCTTTGTTAGCCGTCTACCAGACCGGCCTTGGGAATTTTTGCTTCACTATTTCGGTGAAGACTTTGCCTGTTCGCTCCGCTGCTCTCAACTTCGCGCTGCGTGCCCGCGGGTTCTGCTGCTCTTCTACTTCGCTCGCCGTCACCGGCTTGCGGGTCAAGATCTCGTACTCACCGTGCTGCGCCAATTCCCGCAGCGAATCTTTTACCAGCCGGTCTTCGAGAGAGTGGAAGCTGATCAGTACCACTCTGCCGCCGGTCCTGAGCAAGCGTGGCGCGCTTTGCAGCAGCGTCCGTATTTCGCCCAGCTCGTCGTTCACATGCATTCGAAGGGCTTGAAAGGTCTTGGTCGCCGGGTGGATCGAATGGCCTCCCGGAGTCTTTATTGTTGGGGCCGCGGCCGCTACCACTTGAGCCAATTCCGCTGTCGTGTGTAGTGGCCGGGCCCTAACAATTGCTCTGGCGATTCTCCGCGACCTCCTTTCCTCTCCGAATTCG
>DATMLK010000031.1:0-3317 GCA_035570215.1 Acidobacteriaceae bacterium | reverse complement strand
GGACCCAGTGGTACTTGCTCAGCCACATGTGGAAGCGGTCGCGGGTAAGGTCCGGCGCGTAGCGGCCCAGCAAGGCAGTCTCAGAGTGCAGCGCGCGGCCGGAGATGATCCAGCCCATGTGCGCCCACCAGGTACCGTCATGCGGAGTGTGCGGGTCGCCGTCATGGTCGCTGTGCTGGTGATGCACGCGGTGCGTGGCCACCCAGAAGATCGGTCCGCCTTCCAGGGCAAGTGTGCCGCAGACGGCAAGAGCGTACTCGACCAGCTTCGGCACCTTGTAGCCGCGGTGCGTGAGCAGGCGGTGATAGCACATGCCGATGCCGATGTTGATGGCGATCGTGTAGAGAACGACGGCGGCGATCAGCGCCGGCCAGGTGAAGAAGAAGAGCGCCACGATGGCCAGAACATGAAACACACCCATAAAGCTGGCGGTGATCACGTTCAAGTTGGTCTCGTTGTGCTCGCGACCCATGCGCACGTCCCTGCGCGGGTCAATGCGAGCGTCTTTGCCGGGGATGAAATCGGATGTGGGAACTACCAGGGGAGCTTCGGAGACTTCAATCGCTTCAGCAGTGCTTGTCATTACGGGTGTCATGCGTCCTCGTTCCAGTCGGGTGACTACTTCATCTTCGACAGTACAAGGAAGCGCCGACGCCGGGTGTAAGAGTTTTGTAAGGGAAAGATGACACTCCGCTTACACGCGAAAAACCGCGTAAAACAGCCAAATTCGCATGAAATGGATCTCCGGCCTGGAGTGATCCAGGATACTAACTTGATACCCCGGCAAGCGAAAGGCATTCCACGGATCAAAGATCAGGAACACGGATTGAGAGCCTCGAAGTCTTTAATCCGTGTCGTTTTTAAAATCCGTGGTGATCTTTTGTTTGTTCTAACCGATGAAGTCGATCTTCGCCCTGTTTGGAATGATGCCGGCCTCATAGCCGCGCTCAAGCAGCAGGTGGATGGCCTTGCGTCCGTCATCGCCGTAGTCCAGCGTTCGTTCGTTCACGTACATGCCCACGAACTTGTTGGCCAGCGCCGGGTCCAGGTCGCGCGCGAACTGCATGGCATATTCCAGCGCCGCCTCGCGGTGGTCCAGCGCGTGCTGGATGCTGTCGCGCAGCGCCTTGGTAGTGGTCTCCATGACCTTCTGGCCCAAAGACCGTTTGATGGCGTTGCAGCCCAGCGGCAGCGGCAGACCGGTCTCTTCCAGCCACCACTGGCCGAGGTCGAGGATCTTGTGCAGCCCGGCGCCGGCATACGTGAGCTGCCCCTCGTGGATGATCAGCCCGGCGTCATACTCGCCCGCGACGACCGCGGGGATAATGCTGTCAAAGGGCACGGCCACCGTCTGCACATCCGGCGCGACCAGCTTCAGCGTGAGAAAGGCCGAGGTCAGCACGCCCGGCACCGCGATGCGCAGCTTCTTCACCTCGTCCAGGGTGTATTTTTTCGGTGCGATGATCATGGGGCCGTAGCCGTCGCCCATGCTGCCGCCGCAGGCCATAATGGCGTACTTCTCCTGCACATACGGGTAGGCGTGGAAGGAGATGGCGGTCACATCGTAGAAGGCGTCCGCCATGGCGCGATGGTTCAGCGTCTCAATGTCGGTCAGCACATGGTTGAAGTGGTAGCCGGGAACGCGGATCTTGTTCGTCGCGAGGCCATAGAACATGAACGCATCGTCCGAGTCGGGACTGTGGGCAATGTTGATCTCGCGAACGGCTGGGGCGGTGCGTGGACTCATGTGAATCTCGAATCTCTTTCAAAACTTTGGGATTTATCCATCATACGTCGCGGCGATGTGGAAGAGTTTGCACTAAAAGACGCACGCGCACACCCTGTGTGATGCGCATTATGGCGCGATGGCTTGATGGGTTGGGAGAGAAAATTATGCGGATTGTTTGCGGAGACGCGTCCACGCCGATGCGATGCCTGCAGCAGCGGCGATCTTGACGGCCTCACCCGGCAGGAAGGGAAGAACCGCCATCATGGCGACGTGCGCGGCGCTGGCATGCGTGAACACTCCCAGCCAGCCCGCGCCAAATGTAAGCACGATCACTATGGCGCAGATGCCCGCGACAACATACGCGGCCATGCGCGGCATTACGCGCGCGAGCCGTATAGCGACGAAGCCTGCGCACACAGCGGCCACGGGATAGGCCAGCAGGTAGCCGCCGGTGGGGCCCATGAGCTGTGCCATGCCGCCCGGTCCCGTCGGAGCAAAGACCGGCAGGCCGCAGACGCCCTCTGCCAGGTAGAGCGCGAGCGTGGTGCCGGCCATCGCCGGCGGAAAGGTAAGTGCGATGAGCAGAACGGCGAAGGTCTGCAGCGTGAGCGGCACCGGCGAAAAGGGCAGCGGGAACGCAATATGCGCGCAGACGGCCAGGAACGCCGTGCCCAGAACAACCGTACCCGTGCGCAGCGCCATGCGCAGCAGCGTCCTCTGATAACTGCTCTCTGGAAGGGTCTGTTCGGAGTGTGCGGTCGCGGTGTGCATCGTTGTATCCTCGTTTCGATTAGCTTCGGTTGCGCGCGGTGGCGCGGGGAATCTGATAGGGATCGCTCAGGTCGCCCATATCCTTGTTGAAGTGGGCCAGGTCCAGCCGTTCGAACTTCCCATCATGGATAGAGACGGGCGGTTTGCGGAATTCGTTGACAGCCGGGGCCTCATTTATTTGCACAGAAGTGTGCCCGGCGGACTCTGCTGCCGGTTCGCGAAACCTGGCTGCTTGTACTGCCTCCAGCGCCGCAGGCTCAAATATGGGTATAGCGGTCACGGCCGCCCGTATCGCAGATTCACGGACTGCCGGACGCGTACGGCTGCTGTAGCGGCTGGGCTGCGGGTCAGAGAGGCTGCCGAAGAAGCCTTTCTCCGCCTGCGCCGTGCGCAACTCGTGCTTCAGCTCCACCTCGATCAAGGACTTGGCCGACGGACGCTGGTGCTCTGCGCGTTCGCGCGCCGCGGAGCGAATATGCCGCCGGATGGCGAGTCCTGCCCAAAGCAGCACGAGCAGACAGAGCGCGGTGATGGCAAAAAGTATCCGCATGGGGCACAGCAAGGATACCAGCGCTGCCCTTGTGGGAGTATTAAATCAGCTCAACCGGCCCCAACCCGTCCCGTAACCAGGCCAGGTAGGCCGCCCCGCCGCCCGCAACGGGAATCAGCAGAAACTCCGGCAAATCATAGCTATGCAACTCACGCAGGGCAGCGTCCACAGCCGCTGCCTGGCCGCGGCTGGTCTTGATGACCAGCATCGCCTCCTCCACATTCTCTACCTTGCCCTTCCAGCGGTAGACGGAGCGCACACCGGGCA
>DATMLK010000030.1:0-18255 GCA_035570215.1 Acidobacteriaceae bacterium | reverse complement strand
CACCGGTATGCGGGGAGACTGGCGAGTAACTCCGTCGTCCAGTATGCGCTGTGGCTGAATGAAACGACGCCGACGCAGCACGAGCGGATGATCCGCTGGTGGCAGGACGAGATCGAAGGCACGGGGCGGGTGCCGATCCTGAGTTGCGAAGAGAAGCCCGAGGTCCTGCGTTTTGCGGGTGGAACCGATGCGGATCTGCGGCTGGAGTGGCAGGAGTTTCTGCTGCGGATGATCGCGAACGCCTTTGATCTTCCAGCCATGATGCTGGGCGTGCAGAGCGATGTGAATAAGTCGACGGCGGGTGAGCTGGCGGATGAAGCATTCCGCAGCGCGATCTCGCCGACGGCGAAGCTCTTTGCCGAACACATTACACGCGACCTCTTCGCGAAGAAGCTGGGATGGCGCGAGTTCGAGTTCGTCTTCAACGATCTCGAGGCACGCGATGAGGGCGAGGAGGTGCAGATCCAGACGGAGCTGCTGAAGGCGGGTGTGTTGACGGTGGATGAGGTGCGGGCGATGCGTGGTATGGGGCCGCTGGTTGCAACTGTGCCGGCAGAAACGGAGTGAGATTCTTCGCTCAGAATGACAAACATTGGAAGTGGGGGATGGATGCGACTGGAAGCGATGAGTGTGGAGTTTCCGGCGGTGCACGGGCATCCGAACAGGCTGCCGTTCGAGGGTGTGCTGACGCTGGTGGATGTGGCAAGCGACAAGGCGCCGGCCGGAGCAAGGGGGCATCGCGTGGTGCTGACGCGAGCGGCGGCTGAGGCGGCACTGCCTTCTCTGCTGGGGATGGCGGTGGACTTCAAGGCGAGCTGGGATGGTCATGACGCGCGGCAGAAGTGCGGCATCATCACGGCGGCGGAGATCGAAGGACAGCAGCTGCGGGTGAGCGGGTATCTATTCGCGCGGGATTTTCCGGAGATCGAGACGCAGTTCCGGAAGAACCACGGCAGCCTGGGAATGAGTTATGAGCTGGCGGACGCGCATGTGGCCGATATGCGGGCGCAGGTGTGGACGCTGACGAAAGCGACGTTTACCGGCGCAGCGATTTTGCTGCGGGAGAAGGCAGCGTATCGCAACACAAACTGCAGACTGTTACCGGGGCGTATTCCGGTGGTGGCAGTGGCACGGTGAAGAGTGTGAGATTCTTCGCGCAACAGCGCGCTCAGAATGACAAAACAAAGGATGGAGGAGACGATGAAGCAGAGTGAGATGAAGGACGCTGACATGTTGCATGCGACGGTGGAGCGGCTGGCGGCTGCGGCCGAGATGCTGGAGAAGGCGGCAGAGCAGATGACAGCAGGGCAGAGTGGACTCCGCGAGGAGATGCAGACTACGGTGGCACGAATCGTGGCGACAACGGAGCGAAGCGAGGAGTTCTCCGAGCTGGAGGCCAAGCTGCAGGCCGCGATGACGGAGATAGCCGCGCTGCGTGCCGAGCAGGAGGAGCGCGAAGTGGATCGTAATGCCGGGCGCAAGACGCTGCCGGTGACGACGGTGAATCTGCTGGCGAAGCATGGGCTTTCTGCCGGGGCCGAGGTGGATGCGAGCGCACTGGATGCAGCGTTGAGCAGCCTGAGCATTGAACAGCGGATCGCGGTGAAGAGCCAGCTGCTAAGAGCGGGGTTGGTGGGTTAGTGCTATTCCATTCATCGCGATAAA
Source organism: Acidobacteriaceae bacterium (assembly GCA_035570215.1). Taxonomy (GTDB): domain Bacteria; phylum Acidobacteriota; class Terriglobia; order Terriglobales; family Acidobacteriaceae; genus JARLFX01. The sequence continues at coordinate 16,590 of DATMLK010000030.1, read as the reverse complement.
ACTGCGATGAATGGGGCACCCGCCTCTTGGGTGAAACATACAGTATGGGTAGAGAAGCAGGTTCCTCGGCTGCGCATCGCATAAAACGCGATGCTTCGCTCGGGATGACATGAATCTATCAACAGGCGCGGCTGAGGCTGCGCATTTTTATTTTGGAAAGGAATCTATGAACGCGAAGTTTCTCGATATACATTCGGCGGCAGACTACATTGGGCCTGGCGCTATTGAAGTTCCCCTTTACCAGACGGAGATCACCGACATTGTGCGGCGACGCGGCGTCTTCGGGCAGCGCATCAAGCAGGTGCCGGCAACGGGTCATCCGTCGCGTTTCTTTGAAGAGACGGCGATTGCATCTCCGAGCGCTTCGTCTGGATTTGTCGATCCGCGCAATATCGTGGCACCGGTAGTGAGTCCGACGCGGGTGGAACGCAGCGTTCCCCTGAAGGCGCTGGTGGCACAGATCAACTACAACCTCTTCGACATTGAGCTGGGCCAGCAGCAGAGCCAGTTTGCATACCTGCAGGCGAAGGACCTGACGGACACGGTAGAAGGCGTTCTGCGGACGCATGATGTGGCGTTGTGGAACGGAACGGATACGTCACTGAGCACGCCGACGACAACGCAGTATTTTGGCGCGACAGGGCAGATCGTTGCCGGCGGCAATACGACGACGATCAGCACGAGCGAGAGCATTGTGGACGGACTGAAGTCGACGATCGCACAGATGGTCTCGAACAGCTCGTTTGCAGTACGGCCGACGGCGATCTATGCCAACCCAGTGCTGCTGGATCTGATCGATCGCGAGATGAAGACAGAGTTCAACGTGGTGCTGAACACCAAGGAGATCACCGGCGGCGTTTCGGTGAAGATGCTGTCGACACAGGCGGGCGATATTCCGCTGATCCCGGAGTGGACGCTGAGCTACACGGGAACACCGGGCTCGGGTTCCGCGGTGCTGCCGGCTTACATCGTGACCGAGGACCTGATCGAGTATCACTGGCTGAGCGAGCCGAATCCGCGGGTGTTCCAGCTTGGCATGCCGGGGTCGCTGAGTTCGCAGTATGTGGTGGTGAAGTTCGGCGGCGTGGTGGTGAAGGGCGCAAGCTACGCGCACTACCAGGTGCTGGTGGATCGCTAGAGAGCAGGAGTGCTGATCGGAGCCGGTGCGGATGCGCCGGCTCCGCTTTTTTTTGAGCCGCAGCCATGGACAATCTGAAGCCTGTCTCTTGTAAGACGGGCGGCTGCGTGAGCCTAGTGAGATTCTTCCGCTTCGCAAGCTCAGCGTCAGAATGACAAAACGAATGAAGGATGGGCGATGGGATATCTGCAACCGAGTGAGTACGCGGCGTATGGGCTGACGGCGGAGACGGGCGATGAGTGGATCACGACGGCCTCTGCGCTGATGGATTCGTATTGCCAGCGAGCGACGCTGAATCCGGCGCAGTATGTGGAGCGGCCGCGGCTGACGGCGGGCGCACGGACAGTACTGCTGAGCTATCTGCCACTGGTGGCGGTGGCTCCGGCGACGAGTCCGCTGGTGAGCGTGCAGGCGCGCTTTGCGGCACCGCGACGCGGTGAGCTGCCGCAGACGATGGGCGAGGAGATCGCGCAGGCATTCTCACTACCCGGAAGCTGGACGACTGTGGACGTGAACTCGGTGGATTACTTCTGCGACACGGGAGAGATCTCACTGACGCAGCACATTCTGGGACTGCCCTACAACGAGGTCGAGGTGACCTATACCGCCGGACTAGCGACGCTGCCGGATGTGGTGAAGATCGCGTGCGCGCAGATCGTGAAGAATGCGCAGGCGACGCCGGCATTCAACGTGCAGAAGACCCGGATCGACACGATGCAGATGCAGTACTTTTCCGATTCGCTGATGGATGACCAGGTGCGCTCGCTGCTGCGGCCGTATGTGTCGCGAAGGCTGGGGTGAGTATGAGCGAGGCGATGAGGACGGGTGCGCCTGCGCGCGCGACGGACGCTCTGCTGCGAGCGTTAGGCGGGAATGTGGTGATGCTGCGCGTTCCGGGCAATGCGATGGCGGCACTGGATGCGGAGCAGCTGGGACTGAGCGAGCCGCAGTTTGAGGAGATCGCGATCGGGCCAGCGGTATTTCGACGCGTGTTGGCGACGCTGGCAGATGGAAAGGGTGAACGGACGGAGCTGCTGGTCTCGGCGACGACGATCTTGAAGGCCGTGGGTTCGCTCGGGTTTGACTCGACGAGCGTGCTGTTTGCGCAGGCTGCGGGCGTGGTGGTGAATGGGACGCTACTGCAGATCGTGAGTGCGAGCTCGTCGGAGATCTTTGGACAGCCCTATCTTTACAGGCTGCAGCTACGCGGAGCATTGAACGAGGTGGTGTAGATGAAAAACGCGAAGGACACGTTTTATGTGACGCTGCGCGACAGGCTGGCGGCAGTGAATCCCGAGAGAACGTTTGTGCTGCGCGGCGTGGTGCGGCCGGGAATCATGGTGGTGGAGAACGAGATGGTGAGCGCAGAGCTGCCGGCGGATGTGTTTCTGCTGCGATGGACGGATCTGCAGATGGACACGCTGCAGGCGATGCCGGTGGCGACGATGCGTTGCGAGATCCAGTACTTCACCGACGGGAAGAGCGACAACGCAGGAATGGATCGCGGGCACGCGTTAACAAGGATGGACACTGAGTTGCTGAAGGTTCTGGCACCAAGGCCAGCGGCCAAGATGAACTATCGAACGACGCCAGCAAGCGCGATGCAGAGCTCGATCTTCTGGGGCGATGCGGTCTTTGAGGCTGTGGCTAAGAATGCGGAGCGACTGGAACGGCTGGCGCGTGTGGATGTGATCAGTTATGAGGAGCCGGGAGAATGAGCACATCTGCTGTGGTGCCTTTGAAGGAGATGCCGCCGACGGGGCGTCGGGTGCGCGCGTACTTTGCGCCGGTGAATCGAGGATCGAGTACGCCGACGATCTTTGACCCGGCGGTGAATGGACGGTTCGCGCTCGATGCTCCGCCGGCGCCGTGGATCGACCTGGGGAGTGTGGCGGGATTTGAGAGAGCCAGTGGAACAAAGATCGAGCCGCTACTGGCGGGAAGTCCCAATGTAGCGCAGGCCCAGGTGCGGCAGACGCTGGCGGCTACGGTGAAGATGGAGTTCCTGAGCTGGGGCAAGCTGCAGATGGCGCTGGCGACGGGGTCGCAGCATATGAATTTACCGGCGACGACAGGGACAACGCCAGTGGATGGTTGTGGTGGTGCCGGGTCTGCGGTTGTTGCGGTGATGACAGGGTCGACGGCGACAAGCGTGATGGTGGGAACGACGCATGTGAGTGCATTTGCCGTGGGCCAGATGATCGCGGTGGATGTGGACTATGCGACGGGGGCTACGGGGTTCATGGGCAGCGGCGTGAGTGCGGCGTATGTAAACGCGGCCGCGGCGAGCGCGATCGGCAGCGATGTGAACTATGTGCGGCGGGTGACGCTGAACACGGGACGGATCGTTGCCATCACCACGGACAGCCTGGTTCTGGCGGAGCCGCTGATCGCGGGTGTGCCGACGACGGCGATGTCCGTGCTGACGATCTGCGGATTTGTGGATCGTGAGGGTGGGAGTTTTTTTCAGGAGTGGTCTGCACTCTTCGTGATGGATGGGGAGCAGGGAGACCGCGTGATCTTTTACTATCCGCGGCTGCAGGCGATGCAGGGAGCGGCTGAGACGCAGAATGTGCTGGTGACGAAGCCACTCGCGCGCTGGGGGCTTGCGGGATTTTTCCGGGCGTTGCCGGTGAGCGATGCGCTGGATGGCGAGAGCGTTCTGTGTTTCAGGAGCTATCTGCCGGCGGCGACGGCATTGATCTAGGGCGGGAGTGTGGCATTGAAGATCACGATAGACAATCAGGATGGTTTGGGCGCGGTGGATTACAGCGCATTGCTGTGCGCGGACAAACCATTGCAGATCAAGCGAACGCTGAATGAGCCTTCGTTTTGTGCGGGCATGGTGGATTGCAGCGGTGGAGCGAGGGTTCCCGTGCGCGGCGCGCGCGTGAGCGTGTTTGCGGACAACGGAACGGTGCTCTTCACCGGCATTGCGGCGACGGAGACGATTGCGGTATACAGCGGGGCTGGGTTGACGGGGCCGGTCTATCGAAGCGAGTTCCGCGCCATCAGCGATGAGTGGCTGCTGGATGTGCAGGCGGTTCCGGAGAGCGGAGCGGGATATGCGCAGAGCAGCGGACAGTTACTGAAGACGTTAACGGCGCGCGTGGACAGTACGCTGCTTACAACGACAGGCGTGTCGAGTTCCGTGGAGAGCGTAGGTGTGTATCAGCCGGAGGTAACAAAGGCGTGGTCTGCCAATGCGGGTGCTCTGGCGGGTGCGGCGTATGCGAGTTATCACGTACTGAATGGCGCGCTCGTAATGCAGACGGCAGGCAGCACGAGCCACAGCTTCGCGATATCGGATGGGGCTTTCGGGACTTTGAATCCTGCGGCGCTGACAAAAAACGAGACGAAGGAGCTGGCGAACGACATCACGCTGACCGGTGAGACGGAGCCGGCGGCTTATGTCACGGAGTATTTTCTGGGAGACGGAACGACGTCTGTCTTTCAGACGCGGTATGCTCCGATGCGCATCACGAAGAAGACGCGGTTGAACGACAGCTTTTCGCTGGGCGTCTTCAACGAGCAGGTGTGGGCGGTGAACGATCCGGGATCTCATCTTGGCTTTTCTTCCGGCGGACTTTTGCTGAGCGGAGGAACGGGGTACGACGGGCAGACGACGCTGACGGCAATCGACAAGATGGAGATCGGCGGGGCAATGATCCTGGAGGCAGGGTCGGTGCAGATCTCCTCCGGCAGCAACGGCGTGTTGTGCGGACTTTACAGCGGAACGACGAGCATTGCGAACTGCTTCGCGGGATTCCGCGTACGGCTGAGCGGAAGCAATACGATCCTAATACCGCTGGTGAATGGAAGCGAGACAGGAACGCCCTTTACGGTGACGGCGGGCCATACGTACACACTGCGCGTGCGGATACATTGCGTGGAGATGCAGCGTGTAATGCAGACGTACTACACGATGATCTCCGGTGCGGTGACACAGTTTGGCGGCGGACTGGTGAGTGCGCCGGCGGCGATGGTTTTTGAGCTGCAGGATCTGGGACTGGCATCGAGTACTCCGGCGACGGTGCTATATGGCGGAGCGGTGAGCAGCTCGCCAGCGATGTGCAGCTTTGCGCCGGTCAACAGCACGGACCTGCTGGGAGCGATCGGGTACATACGGCTTACGCAGAATGGGTCGGGGTGGGTGGTGAGCACGCCGCCAGGTTCGGCGACTGGGACGCGATTGATCGGCGTGGCGGGCGAAGGCGTGGATTGCTCTTTTTCTGCCGCAGGCAAGTTGAGTTTCTATGCGGGAAGGATTCCGGTTGCGAATGAGTTGATCGCGGTGAGCTACCGGACGAGTGATCGCTCGGTGGCGCGACTGGCGGATGCCAGCAGCATTCCACTGCAGACAGCCGTGGGTCTGCCGCCGACGGCACAGTGGATGGGGAGCGTACGTTCGCCGGTGGCACGAAGCTCGGCGGATTGTGAAAACGCGGCGGCGGCGGTGCTGAGTTTTTCCATTGATCGCGCGGCTGCGATCGCAGGGCGGTATGCCGCGGTGAATCTGCAGCAGGGCAGCGATGTGTGGCCGGGGGATCTAATCTCAGTGACGGTGGACGACGGCACGAGCACGGTGGAGGCGATCGTGCGCGGCGTGACGATCGAAGATGGACACTGCGCGCCGGAGAAGCTGAGTTACACAATTGCCTTTGCGAATGACTGGGCCGAGGCGTTGTCCATGAAGCTTTCTACTGCTGTTGCAGGGGATGCGCTGCTTCCACAGAGCGCGGCGAGTGCGCCGGGGAATGTGCTGTCGAATCTGCAACAGATGACGCTGACGTCTTATTCGACAACAGCGCTGCAGGTGGATGCCGGGATGACTCCGGTTGCGGGCGGAGGGCTGGAGGTGCGACGGCGGGACGGCGACTTTGGGCCAGGCGTGGACCAGGACCTGGTGCTGCGGAGTACGGTGCGGAGTTTTACGATTCCGCGCGCGGCGCAGAGTGAGGAGTACTACGTGCGGGCCTATGATGCATCGACTCCGCCGGTCTATTCACGCTTTTCCAGTGTGATTGCTGTGGATCTACCAACGAGCTAGCAGGAGTTGCGATGACAGAGTTCGAGATGCAGGCGCTGGCCGACCTGAGTGTTCTGAAGAGCCAGATGAGGGCACTGATGGGCATTGGCCAGCCAGGCCGGCTGACGGTACTGGAGGAGCGCGTGGAGCGGCATGAGCGATCGTTGCAACGGGTGAAGGGATGGGCCGGGGCGATGGGCGCACTGCTGACGCTGGTTCATTTGAGTATCGATCACTTTCGACGTTAGACAAAACAGGCGTTACAAAACAGATAAGGAGACGGGATGAATTTTTTAAGTCAGTTACTACAGGGGATCACGATGTTGCCGAACGTGGTCCAGAGCGTGGAAAGCCTTGCCGGAGCGCAGACGGGTGCGCAGAAGAAGGATGCGGCGCTTTCTATCGTGGGTTCAGCAATCAACATTGCGGATGCGGTGGGCAGCAAGCAGATCGCGGATGCCAGCGCGTTCCAGGGCGGACTGGGCAAGGTAATCGATGGAGTGGTCGATTGCTTAAATGCAAGCGTGTGGTCCAAAGCATCCTAATTTGGCGGCCATCCCGTTATAATCGCTCGCATGGTGCAGAAGAAAGCAAGGGCTGTGCAACAGGGTGCGACGGCGCTCGTATCCGTGGTGATGGGCAGCAAGAGCGACTACGAGACGCTGCAGACCGCGGTGGAGATGCTGACGGAGTTCGGCGTGGCGCATGAGGCGCGCGTCGTCTCGGCGCATCGCACGCCGGACCTTTTATTCAAGTATGCGGCAGGCGCGGCGGGGCGCGGTGTGAAGGTGATCATCGCCGGGGCCGGCGGAGCGGCGCATCTGCCGGGCATGATCGCGGCGAAGACGATCCTGCCGGTGCTGGGCGTACCGATTCCGGCGACGATGCTGCAGGGCGTCGACTCGCTGCTTTCGATCGTGCAGATGCCGAAGGGCATTCCGGTGGGGACGCTGGCGATCGGCAAACCGGGCGCGGCGAACGCGGCGCTGCTGGCGATCTCGATTCTTGCGCTTGAGGACGCGGCGCTGGCGAACAAGCTGAAGCGCTGGCGCGGCACACAGAAGGCGCAGGTTCTGGCGCAGACACTGCCGAAGGCGAAGGTGCGATGAGCAGTATTCTGCCGGGCGCGACAATCGGCATTCTTGGCGGCGGGCAGCTGGGACGGATGACGGCGATGGCGGCACGGTCGCTGGGCTACCGCGTACAGGTGCTGGACCCGGACCCGGCGTGTCCGGCGAGCTTTGTGGTGGACGCCTGCATTCAGGCGGGTTGGGACGATGCCTGGGAGGCCGGCAACCTAGCGCGCGGCTGCGATGTGGTGACGCTCGAGATCGAGCAGATCTCACTAGCGAGCCTGGAGGCGGCGCGGCGGTTTGCTCCAGTGCGGCCGGGCGCGGAGATACTGGCGGTGGTGCAGGATCGCATCGAACAAAAGAACTGGCTGACGAAGCACGGCTTCCCAGTGGGGCCGTTCCGGGCCGTGCGCTCGCTGGATGAGCTGCACGAAGCGCTGCGGGTACTGGACGGGCCGTGTTTTGTGAAAAGCGCGCAGGGCGGTTACGACGGCAAGGGCCAGGCCAAGATCGGCTTTGTAGATGGCGACATCGCTGCCGAAGCGCTGGAGGCGTGGGGTGACCTGGGCGAAAGACCCTGCGTGGCGGAGCTCGCGGTGGAATTGGAGCAGGAGATCTCGGTGATGGTGGCGCGGTCGCCGCGCGGTGAGATAAAGATCTTTCCGGCGGCGTCGAACTTCCACGAGAACCAGATCCTGGTATGGAGCGTGATACCCGCGACGATTCCAGAGGCGATTGAGCAGGAGGCACGAAAGATCGCCCTGGAGATCGCCGACACGCTGCAGCTTGAGGGGATACTCGCAATCGAGATGTTCTTGGCTAAGGACGGCAAGTTGCTGATCAACGAGATGGCTCCGCGGGCGCACAACAGTTATCACGCGAGTGAACGGGCCTGCACCACGGGGCAGTTTGAGCAGGCGGTGCGGGCCATCTGCGATCTGCCGCTGGGCGATGTTTCGCTGGTGCAGCCTGCGGCGATTGCGAATCTTCTGGGCGATGTCTGGCTGAACGGGCCGCCGAAGTTCGATGCGGCGCTGGCGATTCCCGGGGTGCGGCTGCATTTGTATGAAAAAGAAAAGCCGCGCAAGGGGCGGAAGATGGGGCATCTATCCGCTGTGGGAGCGACGCCGGCTGAGGCGGTCGAGAGGGTGCTGGAAGCAGCGGCGAGACTATAAGCTGTCTCGGTAGAAAAGCAGATTCCTTGCCCTTCGACTCCTCTTCACTACGTTCAGAGTTGCTCAGGGTACGGAATGATAAAAATAACGTGGTTAAACAAAACGCGTCGAGCCAGAATATGGCTCGACGCGTTTTTTTATTTAAGCGCTAGCCGATGTCTTCGGCCCAGTTCTCCAGATACGCTTTGAAGTCCGACATGAACTTGCCTGCGTCCGCGCCATCGATGACGCGGTGATCGAAACCGAGCGAGAAGTACTGCACCGAGCGGATGGCGATGGTGTCGTTGCCTTCCTTGTCGGTCATCACCACGGCCTCCTTGCTCAGGCCGCCGATGCCCAGGATAGCGCTCTGCGGCTGGTTGATGATGGGCATGCCGAACTGCTCGCCGAAGATGCCGGAGTTGGTGAGCGTGAAGGTGCCACCGGAGATCTCATCCGGCGCGAGCTTCTTGTTGCGCGCGCGATCGGCCACATCCACAATGGCGCGGGCGACGCCGAGGAAGTTCCTCTCTTCCGTCTGCTTGATGACGGGAACGATCAGTCCCCACTCGAGCGCGACGGCGATGCCGAGGTTAATGTTGCGGTTGTAGCGGATGGCGTCGCCTTCCATGGAGGCGTTGACGATGGCGTGCTTGCGCAGCGCGGCCACGGCAGCGCGTGCGATGAAGGGCATGTAGGTAAGCTTGACGCCGTTGCGCTGCTCATACTTGCTCTTCTCTTTCTCACGGAGGCGCACGATGCGCGTCATGTCCACCTTGAAGATGGTGTGCACGTGCGGACTGATGCGCTTGGATTCCACCATGCGCTGCGCGATGATGGAGCGCATTTTGGTGAGCGGAACCAGCGAGCCCGGCTCGGGCGCAGGCGATGTGGGTTTAGCAACAGAGGCGGCAGGTGCAGCCGCGGAAGTTGCAGCAGCCGCGGGTGCGGCGCTCTTACCACCCTGGTTCAGCGCGTTGAGCGCATCGTCTTTGGTGATGCGGCCGCTTGCGCCGGTGCCGGAGATCTTGCCAAGATCGAGGTTGTTGTCCTTCGCGATCTTGCGAACGAGCGGCGAGGATTTAATGCGGCCGCCAGCGGCTGCGGCAACCGGCGCGGCTGATGGGGCAGGTGTTGCAGCCGGTGCGGCCGCGGCGGCCTTGGCGGCGGGTGCCGGAGCTGAAGCAGCGGCAGAACCACTGCCTCCGATGACGGCGACGACAGTGTTGATGCCGACGGTTGCGCCTTCCTGCACCTTGATCGCCGTGAGCGTGCCGGCGGCGGGAGACGGAATCTCGGCGTCGACTTTATCGGTTGATATCTCAAAGAGCGGCTCGTCACGCTGAACAGTGTCGCCAACTTTTTTGAGCCACTTGGTGAGTGTGCCTTCGGTGATGGATTCGCCCATCTGTGGCATCACGACATCCGTGCCTCCACCGGAAGGAGCACTGGCGGCGGGTGGTGGTGTTGCAGCCGGTGCGGGAGCAGCAGCCTTTGGCGCCTCTGCCTTCGGTGTTTCCTGCTTCGGAGCCGCGGGAGCGGGGGCAGCAGCGCCTCCTGCCTCGCCAATAACGGCGACAACAGTGTTGATGCCGACGGTCGCGCCCTCCTGCACCTTGATCTCAAGCAGCGTGCCGGCGGCGGGAGACGGAATCTCGGCGTCGACCTTGTCGGTCGATATTTCAAAGAGCGGCTCGTCGCGGGAGACGGTATCGCCGGGCTTCTTGAGCCACTTGGTGAGTGTGCCTTCGGTAATGGATTCGCCCATCTGGGGCATGACTACATCTGTCGGCATGAAAAACCTTCCGGGAATACTCTGTTGAAGCGCAAAATAAATTATAGTCTGCGGGCGCGGGGTTCGCAGGGTGAACGCTAATACGCTACAAGACGCCGGGCCGCGCGGACAACATCTTCCACCTGCGGCATGAAGGCCTTTTCCAGCGGCGGCGAGAACGGCACCGCCGAATCCAGCGACGTCACGCGGACGATGGGAGCATCCAGAAAATCGAAGGCCTCTTCGTTGATGATCGCGGCTATCTCGCCGGCGATGCCGCCGGTCTTCGTATCCTCATGCAGCACGATGACGCGGTTCGTCTTCTCCACGGTCTCGCGGATGGCGTCGCGGTCCAGCGGCAGCAGGGTGCGCAGGTCGAGGATCTCCACCTCGATTCCCTCTTTCGCCAGCAGCTCGGCCGCCTCCTGCGCCACGTAGACCGTGGCGGCATAAGTGATCACGGACACGTGCTTCCCCTGGCGATGCACGCGCGCCTTGCCGATGGGAATGGTGTACTCCTCCTCAGGCAGCTCTTCCTTGATGCGGCGGTAGAGGTACTTGTGCTCGAAGAAGAGCACGGGGTTGTTGTCGCGCACGGCAGACTTGATCAACCCCTTGGCATCGCGCGCCGTCGCCGGACAGATGACTTTGAGCCCCGGCGTGTGCACATAGGCCATCTCGTTGTTCTGCGAGTGGAAGGGGCCGCCGCTCACGCCGCCGCCCGTGGGTCCGCGGAGCACCATCGGCGCCGGCGCGCCCCAGCGCCAGTTGGATTTGGCAAGGATCTGGACGATCTGCGAGTGGGCCGAGGTGATAAAGTCCATGAACTGGAACTCGCCGACCGGGCGCATGCCCGTGAGCGATGCGCCGTAGGCCGCGCTGGCGATCGCCATCTCGGAGATGGGCGTGTCCACCACGCGCTCTGGGCCGAAGCGGTTGATGAAGCCTTCGGTGACCTTGAATGCACCGCCGTAGACGCCGACGTCCTCGCCCATGACGAAGACGGCTGGGTCGCGCTCCATCTCTTCCCAGAGTCCCTGCCGGATTGCTTCCAGATACGTTACGACTGCCATCTCTACCCTCTAATTTCCGTGTGCGCACAACGTGCGCCAAACCAATCCCGTTTTTGCGCGAAGCGCGATTCGCCGTGCGCGCAGCACCACGGCGCTATTTGTAATGGCCCGGCGCGCTGGATTCCTTCAGCTGCGCGCGTTGGTTCGCCTCATGCACCACGACCGGGCCGTACTTCAGCGCGATCGGGCCGTCTTCCTTGTAGACATCGGTGGCCGCATCCGCCGGGTCCGGCATCGGCGACGCCTCGGCAAAGTCGCGTTCAGCATCCATCCATGTGTTTACGCCGTCGGAGATGGCCTTTAGCTCGTCGTCGTTAATCCAGCCCTGGGCTTTTAAATAATTTTCATAGCGCAGAATGGGGTCGCGGCGCTTCCAGTACTCCTTGACCGCGGCCGGCACGTAGTTCGCGGGATCGTGCATAGCGTGGCCCTTCATGCGCATCAGCTTGGCCTCGATGAAGCTGGCGCCTTCGCCAGCGTAAGCACGCTGCACGGCCTCGTAGGTGGCATCGTAGACCTGGTTCGCGTCGGTGCCGTCGAGGATGACGCCCGGCACGCCGTAGCCCAGCGCGCGGTCGGCGAGATCCTTGCAGGCGAACTGCATCTCCACCGGCGTGGAGTAGGCCCACTGGTTATGCTCCACCAGCAGGATCACGCCGAGCTTCTTCACTGCGGCAAAGTTGAATCCCTCGTAGGTTGGCCCGGTCGACTGCCCGCCGTCGCCGATGTAGCCGAGCGCGGCGATGTTCCTGCCTTGCAGCCGCGCGCCCAGGCAGCAGCCGGCCAGTACAGAGATGGAGTCGCCAAGATGAGAGATGGGCGCGATGACGTTGTGCACCCTGTGGTCGCCGTAGTGCGAGCCGCTCTCGCGTCCGCGTGTGGGTGAGCCGGCCTTGCCCATGTACTGCATCATGGTGTCACGCGGCTGGAAGCCCTTCACGATCATCGAACCCTGGTTGCGGATCATCGGGCCGAGCCAGTCGTCCTTGCCCAGGGCGAACGCCGAGGCCACCGAGCACGCCTCCTGCCCGAGCGAGAGATACAGCCCGCCGATCACCTTGGACTGCTTGTACATCCGCTCCAGCGACTCTTCCATCCGCCGGTTCACCAGCATCAGGCGATAGATCTCAATCGATTTTTCTTTGTCAAGGTACTTTGACGGCCGCAGCGGCGGCACCGGCGTGTCGGTCTCGCCGACGATCTTGTAGCCGAACTCACCGTTCACCCACTCACTCTCAATGTGGAAGGGGATCTGCTCCAGCCGCCAGTCGGGGATGCCGTGCGGGCTGACGCCGATGGGTGCGGCGGCGTTTTTTTCCGGAGCTGTAAGCGATTTTGTCGACATTGGGCTTATCCCCCTTCATGGGAAAGGGAGCAGGCGTACGCTCTTAAATCTGACTATAGGCGCGCCGAAACCGGGTTGCCACTGTTTGTGCGTTTACCGCACGAATAATGCGTTTTTCGCACACGCGTTGATTCCCTTAGGCCGAACATCGCACATTGCTCTCGGAAATTAGATGCCAACCAGCTGTTCGAGGGATTCGACCTGCAGCATCTGCCGCTCAAAGACGCAGCCCATCTGCCGGGCGACGGAGTGCGCGGCGTTCTCCATCGTCGGTGCCGGCTCGCGGCCATCCTCCATCTCCAGTTCGAGGCTGGTCACCTGCCGGTCTGTGATGCCGCAGGGAATGATCCAGCCAAACTCACGCAGGTCCGCCGTCACATTGAGCGCGAAGCCGTGGGAAGTAACACCCTGCGAAACATGCACGCCGATGGCGGCGATTTTTTTTTCTGCAATGGCGCCGCCCGCCTGCGTCCACACGCCGGTCCGGCCGCAGACGCGTTCCGTGAGCACTCCGAAGTCCGCACAGGCGCGGATGAGGACTTCTTCCAGCATGCGAACGTAGTCCACCGCTCCCAGATGTGGCCCCTTCTTGCCCGGCCAATCGCCGCGCAGATCAAAGATGGGGTATCCGACCAGCTGGCCGGGGCCGTGGTAGGTGACGTCGCCCCCGCGGTTGATCTCATGCAGCTCGACGCCGCGCGCGGCGAGAAACTCATCGCTCGCTGTGATGTTGCTGCGATGCGCGTTGCGGCCCAGGGTGATCACCGGCGGATGCTCGAGCAGCAGCAGAGTGTCGCCGATGCGCTGCTGCTTGCGCGCCTCGATGACGTGTTTCTGGATCGCGAGCCCTTCGCTAAAGCCGACGCGTCCGAGTTGTAGAAGTTGAATAATCATCTTGTCTCAGACAACCCGTTGAACCAACTCTGACAACGTCCTCTGCAAATAAACCCCGGCAACCCATCTCGCGGCCCAGGCTTCCGGCATCACACCCTGTTATGAAGAAGATTATCCTTACCGCGTTCTTTTTACTCCTTTTGGCGCCGCTAGCCGCGCCCGCAGATGCTCAGGTCGTCGTTGCAGTTGGCGGCGATGGACATCATCATCACCACCATCATCATCACCACTACCATCACGACGATCGCCGCTAGAGCGATTGCCGTGCAAGAAAGCCCTGTCAATGTGACAGGGCTTTCTATTTTCTTTCGCGAGCAACGCCAGGGTCCCCGGTGAACGCTTTTGTTCGCTGGGGTGGAACGTGAGCGTCACGCGAAGCAGTTAAAGCGGCCACGGCGCTATACGTTGATCGGCATGCCTTCCACGCTGGCAAAGCCATCCAGCAGCGCCTCATAGACGGTGGGGTGCGCGTGGATGGTGAACATCATCTCCTCCACCGTCGCCTCAATCTCCATCGCGGTCACCGCTTCGGCGATGATCTCCGTCGCCAGCGGCCCAATGATGTGCACGCCCAGTATCTCCCCGTACTTCGCGTCGGCGACCACCTTCACAAAGCCGTCGTGCGAGTCCAGGATCGTCGCCTTCGAGTTGCCGGCGAACGGAAACTTGCCCACCTTCACCTGCAGACCCAGCTCCTTCGCCTTCGCCTCGCTCAAACCCACAGACCCGATCTGCGGTTCAGAATACGTACAGCCCGGGACGCGTTCGCGCTTCACTGCGCGCGCATACTTGCCGGCGAGCTTCGCGGCGACCACCATGCCACACATCGAACCGGTGTGTGCCAGCTGCGGCAGACCGGCGACGATGTCACCGATGGCGTAGATGCCCGGCTCGGCCGTCTCCATCCACTCGTTGGTATGGACAAAGCCGCGCTCGGCCTTGATCTTCGTCTTTTCGATATCGATGCCTTCGGTCCGTGGCGCGCGGCCAACAGCGATCAGAACCTTCTCCGCTTCCTTCACCGCAGGCTTGCCATCGCTGGTGGTGAAGCTCACCTTCACGCCGTCTTTGGTCCGCTCGATCTTCTCCACCTTGGCCGAGACATGCACGTCGATGCCCCGCTTCTTGTAGAGCCGCGCGAACTCCTTGCTCACGTCTTCATCTTCGGCGTTCACCATGCGCGGCATCGCCTCGATGATGGTGACTTCCGCGCCGAAGCTCTTGAAGACCGACGCAAACTCCACGCCCACCGCGCCCGAGCCGACGACGATCAGCGACTTCGGCATCGCCGGGATCGAGAGGATCTCAATGTTCGTCAGGATGCGGTCGTCCGCCTTGTAGCCGGGCAGCATGCGCGCGTCCGAACCTGTCGCCAGCACGACTTTCTTCGCCTTCACCTCGCTGGCCTTGCCATCTGTATCCACGGCTACGGTGTGGACGCCGTCCTTCGCCTCGCCCGTCAGCTTGCCCCAGCCGGTGATGACGGTGATCTTGTTCTTCTTCATCAGGTAGTCGAGACCCTTGGTGTGCTTGGTCACGATTGCGTTCTTGCGCGCCAGTACCTGCTCCCAGTTCAGCTTGCCTGCCTCCACGCCGTCGATGCCGTACTCCTTGGCATGCTTCAGGTGGTCCCACACCTCGGCCGAAAAGAGCATCGCCTTCGTCGGAATGCAGCCGACCTTCAGGCAGGTTCCGCCCAGCGCCGTCGTCTTCTCGATGAGCGCGACCTTCAACCCATACTGCGCCGCGCGGATCGCGCACGTGTACCCGGCGGGCCCGCCGCCAATCACCGCTACGTCGTAAATCGTCGTCTCTGCCAAGGGAGTGCTCCTGTTTCTAGTCCAGAATTATTTGATTCCATGCTACGGCAAATTGAGCCGCTTTGCGGGCGTCTGAGCCCGCAGGCGAAATCCTGAGCGGTATGCGAAGGAGCTGCTTTTCGCTCAATAGCCCACATCTTTTAGATTAGCGCAGCACCCTTAACGATTCGTGCCGGCGTAGGTCGTGCTGCAGTGCTGGCTACCCCAGCAGCTTCGCCGCATCCTGCGCAAAGTAGGTCACGATAAAGTCCGCGCCGGCGCGGCGGATGCTCACCAGCGACTCCAGCATCGCGCGGTCGCGCTCCAGCCAGCCCTTTTCAAACGCCGCCTGCAGCATGGCGTACTCGCCCGAGACCTGGTAGGCGCCGATGGGCAGATCGAACCGCGAGCTGGCTTCGGCGATCACATCGAGGTACGGCCCGCCCGGCTTCATCAGGATCATATCGGCGCCCTCCGCGATGTCCTGGTCTATCTCTCGCATGGCTTCGCGAGCATTCGCTCCATCCATCTGGTAGCCCCTGCGGTCGCCGGATTTCGGAGCCGAGTCCGCCGCCTCGCGGAATGGCCCATAGAACGCCGAGGCGAACTTTGCCGCATAGCTCATGATCGGCGTCTGTTCCAACCCTGCGCTGTCCAGCTCTGCGCGGATCGCCGCCACGCGTCCGTCCATCATGTCGCTTGGGGCCACGATATCCGCGCCGGCCTTTGCCAGCGACGCGGCTGTCTTCGCCAGCAGCGGCAGGCTGGCGTCGTTGTCCACTTCGCCGGACTTTGCCACCAGGCCGCAGTGCCCATGCGCCGTGTACTCGCAGAGGCAGACGTCGGCGATCATCACCAGTCCGTCCAGCGACTTGTCCTTCTTGAGCGCGCGCAGCGCCGTTTGGGTGATGCCGTCGTCGGCATAGGCTCCGCTGCCCTTTTCATCTTTTTCCGCAGGCAGACCGAAGAGTAGAAGCCCGCCCAGCCCTAGCTTCGCGGCGGCGGCAGCTTCCTTCACCACCTGATCTACAGACAGATTGAAGACACCCGGAATGGACGCGACCGCTTTGCGCACGCCCTCACCCGGGCAGACAAAGACCGGCTGCACCAGCATCGAGGGCAGCAGATGCGTCTCGCGCACCAGCGAGCGCAAAGCCTCCGTCCGCCGCAGTCTCCGCAGCCGTGTCACGGGAAATTCCATGGGTCAATTCTACCTGCCATCCAGTTTCTGACTGCTAGCCCGCTACTTCAGCGCACAGGCGCAGCCCGCATAGCCGGCCGCATACTCGTTCGTCAGCGCGCAGACGCCCG
>DATMLK010000029.1:0-3780 GCA_035570215.1 Acidobacteriaceae bacterium | reverse complement strand
TGTCTCAAATTTGAGGTCCATGCCGCGGATACCTGTCTCCTTGACGGGAAAGGAGACGAGGCGTACTCTCCTTTCTCAGATAGGGGAGAGCCTTGACGAGACCAGTTGAACTCCCGCAGGGCACACTCGAGATGCTCATCCTCAAGGCGGTCTCGCTTGGCCCGCTGCATGGCTACGGAATCCTGCTGCGCATCCAGCAGATCTCCGGTGAGCGCCTCGAAATCCTGCAGGGTTCCTTCTACACCGCCATCTATCGTCTTGAGCGCCAGGGCTGGATCAAAGGCGAGTGGGGTGAGTCGGAGAACAATCGCCGTGCGCGCTTTTACTCGCTCACCGCTGCCGGTAAGCGTCAGCTCAAGACCGAGACCGCCAAATGGACGGACATGGCCGCTGTCGTCGCCGGCATTCTTGACAAGAAGGCGGACGAGATATGAGTCTGCTGGCCGCAATTCGCAGGCTCTGGCACTCCATCGCGCCACGCACCCACAAAGACGTCGAAGAAGAATTTCGTTCTACCCTCGATGCCTACCAGGAAGATTTAATCCGCCAGGGCCTGCCCGAAGAAGAAGCCTACCGCAAAGCCCGCATCGACCTCGGAAGGCCCGCCACCCAAAACGAAACTTACCGCGACGCCATCGGCCTCCGCCTCTTTGATGAGTTAGGCGGCGACATCCGCTACGGCCTCCGCGCTCTGCGCCGCAACCTGGGCTTCGCCGCCGTCGCCGTGCTCTCCCTCGCGCTCGGCATCGGCGCCACCACGGCGATGTTCTCGCTCATCTATGCCGTCTTGCTGCACCCGTTTCCCTACGCCGGCGCCGACCGTATCATGAACCCGGTCATGATCGATGACCGATATCCTGACGAGTTTTCCTATTTTGACCTGAGCAAGGCACAGTTGGATGAAGTGCGCATTGCAGCCCCTGTCGATTCGGTGCTTGGCTTCAACGGCTCGCACATGGAGATCACAGGCGGCGGACTGCCGGAAGACATCTACTGCGCCTACCTCACAGAAAATGCCGAGACGTTCTTTGGTGTGCGAGCGCTTCTCGGCCGGAGCATCGAGCCATCCGATGCAGAGAACGGCGGCCGCTCAGTAGTTGTTCTCAACTACCGCTTTTGGCAACGCCACTTCGACGGTGATCGTCACGTCATCGGGCAAACGCTGGAAATGAATCATACCCCGTACACCATCGTCGGGGTCATGCCGCGAAGCTTCGCATTCAATGACATCGCCGGCGTCGGCGATGTTTACCTGCCGTTTAGTCTCATGCGGCCTGTTGCCAACGGTCCCTCCATTGCCTACCTGCCGTGGATCAAGCTGCGGCCCCACGTCACACTGGTCGTCGCCAACGCGGCGCTCGAGCCGATCGTGCTGGAGGGCAAGAAACAGTATCCCGAGAGCTCTCCCGATCACCGGCATCTCGCGCTGCAGCCCATCATCGTGCCTTACCAGCAGGACTTGGGCCGCACCCTCACGCTTCTGCTGGCGGGCGTCGTCCTTCTGCTCATCATCGGCTGCGCCAACTGCTCCATCCTTCTGCTGGCCCGGGGACGCACGCGCCAGCATGAGCTCGCCATCCGCACGGCGATCGGCGCCAGTCGCTGGCGCATCGTGCGCCAGTTGCTCGTCGAAGCTCTGGTCATCTCCTGCACGGGCGCCGTCCTGGGCGTGGCTGCGTCATACTGGCTTGCCCGGCTTCCTCTGTTGCTTTCGCCGGACTCCTTTCCAGCCGAGTCCGTCATCCGCATCAACGCTTCCATCCTTGCCTTCTCGGTCGCGCTCGCGCTGCTCTGCGGCATCCTCTTCGGTCTTGTTCCTGCATTGCGTCTCTCGCGTAACGATCCCGCGCGTGCGCTTCCCGGCCGGCAGGCGGGAGTTGCCGCTGCTCCCGCCAGGCATCGCTGGAGCGTTCTCATCGCGGCACAGGTCGCGCTCACGCTTCTTCTTATGGCCACGGCGGGCACTGCCATCCGCGGCTTTCTGCGGCTCACGCAGATGCCCCTTGGCTACGATCCCGCCAACGTCATGCAACTCGGCATCTCGCTGCACGTCCAAAACCCGGCCGAATGGAGCCGCCTTCAGTCGCGTGAAGCGCGCGCCGCGTATATCGAGCAGATCCGGCAGAAGATCGCATCCGTTCCCCGAGTCTCCACGGTCGCTGTCGGCATCGGCGCCACACCGCCCGATGCTGACGTTCAGAGCTCCTTCATCATCGACGGAACAGGCGATGGCGAACAGCCGCAGGCTCGTGCGGTGCTGGTCGACCAGCGATATTTCGCCTCGCTCCGCATTCCTGTTCTTCAGGGGCGCATCTGGAATGCGGATGAAAACACCCGCGGAGACTTCATCGCGGTCGTCAATCGCGCCTTCGCAACGCGCTATTTCTCCTCGTTCAATGCCCTGGGCCGGCAACTGCGCATTCCCGGTCTCACACCCCATAATCGCTACCAGGCCCACTCGGCGCAAAGCACCGCCTGGCGTCAGATCATCGGTGTCGTCGGCGATGCGCGCAACAACGGCGTCGATCAGCCCGTGATCCCCGCGATTTATATTCCGTACACAGCTCTGATACCGGCCTACGCGCAGTACCTCGTCCGCACCGAGGGCGATCCGCTCACTTGCCTGCACTCCATCCGCGCCGCTATTGCATCCGTCGCTTCCGACCAGCAGATCTCCAACAGAGCCTCCGCCTTCAACGGCACCTTCACCCTCAGCGAGGCCATCGAGCGCGACGCACAGTACAGCCGCCAGCGGCTCTTCTCCACTCTGTTTGGCGTTTTCTCTGCCATGGCGCTGGCGTTGGCGCTGGTCGGCATCTTCAGTGTCGTCGCTTACAGCGTCGCGCAGCGCACTACGGAGTTCGGTGTTCGCCTGGCACTCGGCGCACCGCGCGCGCACGTCCTGTGGATCGCCGCGCGCATCGCGCTCGTCAGCGCGGCCGCGGGCATTGTCATCGGTCTCGCCTTTGACAGCTTTCTCGGCGCCGTCCTCGCTCACTGGATGCAAAGCGTCTTTGCCGCAGGCAGTCTGTTTGTAGCTGCCGCGCTCCTCGCCGTCAGCGCACTCATCGCATGCCTGTTGCCCGCTCGTCAAGCTGTCGTCGTCCCACCCGCCGAAGCTCTCCGCTGTGAATAAAGTGTGTCCTATCTGACCAGAGCGCGCGGATGCCCTGTGCGTGAGTCACTTCAGGACGAGCAAATGACATTTTGCAGTTTTGAACTTATGACAACGGCCAGTATAGAGTGACCGGCGCCGATGCGCTGATCGTATCAGCCAGAACCAGCTGGCTCTCGATATTCACCTACCGACGACTAGGGTCAGGCAGATTGTTAAAGGCAAGGGCTCTGTAACCCGAAGACCTCTCCGGGTCACGGCGGGATGGTATCTTCATCTGTGACTATGCGAACCCTCACCAGAAAATCTCTAATCGTCGCCACTGTAATAGCCTTTGCTGGACCTGCTTTTGCGCAACAGGCTGAGCCCCAGATGAAGCATCAGGATACGGAGGTGTACGCGCCGGTGCCTCCGACCGTGACACCGGGCAAGACCGACACCGACCCGCCGTCTGATGCCATCATTCTCTTCGACGGAAAAAACCAGGACGAGTGGGTAAGCGCGCAGGACCACACGCCCGCGCGGTGGATTGTGACTGACGGCACGCTGAAGGTGAGCAAGGAGCATGGCGTTGGCAATATCGAGACGAAGAAGGCCTTCAAGGACTACCAGCTGCATATCGAGTGGAAGATCCCGACGACGATCACAGGATCGGACCAGGCGCG
>DATMLK010000028.1:0-14020 GCA_035570215.1 Acidobacteriaceae bacterium | reverse complement strand
TCGGCACGCAGCAGAACGGGAATGCCGAGCATCTTCGCGGCGAGAATGCCATGCATCGCGTTGACGGTGGCGTAGCCGTGGACCCAGAGCGCGTCAAACTTTTCTTCGGCAGTTCCGCCACGCAGCCGCGAGTAGATGCCGTAGTTCATGGGGCGCGTGATGCTGACGTTTTCCGCGTCGCGGAGCAACGGAAGAAACTCGGAGCGATAGCCTTCGAGCAGAGGGACATCCCACTTCACCTCCACGCCGAAGTCTTCGTCCTTGTAGCCGCGGACGGAGTAGTCCGAGCCGAAGAACACGGTGAGGTCGATATCCGGTTCCTGCGCGATGCGCCGCAGCAGGGGCGCCTGGTACTGGATAGGGTGGCTGACAAGGTAGGCAAGCCGAATCCTGCGCCGCGGGGTCTCAGTCATGCCCGGCTCCTAGTGATAGGCAAAGATGGCGATAAGCGAGGCGACGCCGAGAACCGTGGCGATGCCGCCGCTCTTGATCGCTGCCTTAAGCGCGCTGCCGGGGATGTAGATGATGTCGTCGGAGGCGATGATGGGATCGGGATCCTTGCCGGCCACGATGCGCCCGATGTCCACCGTCACTTCCTTGCGGGTATTGCCCACGGTACGGATGATATGCACCTTGTTCTTGCGGGCCTCAAAGAGCGGCCCGTTAGCCTCGGCGAGTGCATCGATCACGGTGGTGGGCGAGTTCGGCTCCAGGCTGTAGACGCCCTGCTTTTCGACCGAGCCCAGCACATAGAAGGAACCGACGCGCGAGACGATGATAGTGTCGCCGCTGAAGACAGGAACGTTTGAGGCTGCGCTGTGCATGGGGTCGCTGCCGAGGTCGACCACGATGGGGTCCGGCACGGAGGGACGCAGGATGGTGATGGTGTGGCTGGCGCTGGGCAGTATGCCGCCCGCGGAGTTAAGCGCATCCAGCAGAGTGCGCGCGGCAGCTACAGGAACCAGCAGGGGAGCCTTGACCTCGCCCACTACGTTGACGACATGGTTTGGCGTCTCCGTGACCTGAATGTTGACCTGCGGATTTTTGTACATGCCGGCGTCGACCAATGCTTTGGCGATGAGCTGCTCAGCCTGCTCCACGGTCAGATCGCGCACGGTAATAATGCCGATCAGCGGCAGCTGGATGGTTCCATCCGCGGCGACGCGCACGACGGGGGTGTAATCGGTCGAGCCGTAGATGTGCACGCTGAGCAGATCTCCCTGGTCCAGCACCAGCGGCGGCCGCTGGGGAAAGAGAATGGCCGAGTCCGTGGTGACCGTCGTGGGAATGTTCACAGGCGTGTTCGGGTTGACGGCCTGGCCGTTGAACTGCGCCTGTGCGCTGAAGCAGCCACAGAAGAGCAGGAGAAATACCGGCATATACCGATGCAGCGAATAAATGTATCTCCGTGCCATGGTTTAGTCCTTCTCCTTGCCGGTATCGCCGCCCTGTGATGTCTCCCAGCCGGTGGAGTCGACACCGTAGTACGTGAAACCGGAGTAGCCGTAGTAGCCGTAGTATTCGGGCGAACTGAGATCGACTGCATTCAGTACGATGCCGGTAACCGGCGCACCGGCGCGGGCGAGAAGATCGCGGGCGCGGCGCACCACGTGTTTGCTGGACTTGCCGTGCCGGACCACAAGCACCACGGCGTCGGCATGACGCGCCAGGATCACGCCGTCGGTGACGGAGAGGATCGGCGGCGAGTCGATGACGATGTGACTGTAGATCCCGGCGCAGTGATGCAGAAGTTGGACCATCACCTCGGAGCCCAGCATCTCCGTGGGGAAGGGCGGCACCGGTCCGCTGGGCAGAATGTCCAGGTTAGGGATCTCGGGCACATGCTGCACGGCGTTCTCCAGCGTCATGGTGCCGTTCAGTACGGTGGTCAGCCCGGTTTTGCCGACCAGGCCAAAGCGATGGTGTACGGTCGGGCGGCGCAGATCGGAATCGATAAGCAGGACGCGGGTGTCGCGCTGCGCGAGCACGGCGGCGATGTTGGTGGCTGTCGTGGTTTTGCCTTCGGCGGGCGTGGCGCTGGTGACCAGAATGATCTTCGGCGGTTTGCCGGTGGTGGAGAGCAAAAGGGAGGTGCGCAGGGCGCGGAACGATTCGGCGAAGTGCGATTTCGGCTGCGTGAGCACGCTGATATTGCGCTGCGCGATGGTGAGCTTCTCGGTATTTTCCGTGCCCACCTTGCGTGCGCGCGGAATAATGGCGAGCGAAGGCAGCTCGGTGATGCTCTCAATCTCCGCAATGCTGCGCAGCCCGGTGTCCAGCGACTCCATCAGGAAGGCGATGATGACGCCGCCCAGAAGCGCAAAGAGCATGCTGAACATAAGAATGTCGCTGCGTGGCGTGATGGTGGGTGTCGCCGGGATCATGGCTACATCCACAATGTCGATCTCGCTCGATTCCAGTCCGGCCTCTACGCCGGCCGTGCGCAGGCGCTCCAGCAGACCTTCATAGAGGGTGCGGTTGGAATCAAACTCGCGCTGGCGGATCTGGTACTGGATCAGGTTGTCGCGCAGTTTGTAGGCGTCTTCCTTCTCGGCCTCCAGCGCGGCCTCGGTCATATTCTCGTTCGCCACGGCGGCATTCAGCTGAGTCTTGGCCTGTTGCAGCAGGCGCGACTGCTCCTGGTCCATCTGGGTATTGATGGCGGCAATCTGCGCGCGCAGCTGTTTGACCTCGGGATGGTTCGGACCCAGCTCCACGCTTTGCTGCGCCAGCTCGGTCTCCAGAGTTGCGCGCTGCGCCCGGAGTTGCGAGAGCAGCGTCGGATTGGTTCCGTAGTTCGCGGCTTCCAGTCCCTCGATGCCGCTGGTATCCGTGTTGCTGGAGAGAACGCGGTAGCGGGCTTCCGCGATCATGCGTGCAACACGCGCGTCATCGGCGGCCTTGGAGAGATCCTCCAGATCGGAGCTGATCTGATTGTGAGAGGGGTCCAGTGTGTTCACGCCGAGTGGTTGCGAAAGCTCCATCAGCTGTTCCTGCGAGGTCTCCACCTCCTGCTTCAGGTCGCTGAGCGTACCAGAGAGCCATTCGGAGACGCGCTGCGTGGATGCGTAACGCGTCTGGTAGCTGCGCGTGATGTAGTCATTGATGACGGTATTGACGATGTTCGCGGAGAGCTTGCCGTTCAGGGAGCTGTAGCTGATCCTGATCAGGTCGGTGTGAGGAACCAGCACAACCAGGAGGTTCTTGTGCAGGGTGCGGATGATTTTTTCACGCACGGCCCCATTGTTGTCCTCGAGATTGCGATGCGGCACGGGACCCGTCGCATTCAGGAAGGCGGGATCGTTTGCCAGGTCCAGCTCCCGTGCCACGCTCTCCGCCAGGGAATCGCTTTGCAGAATGGCGACCTCAGTCTGCAGGCGCGTGGTCGTATCGGTGACTGCACCCATGGAAGGGCCGTCGACACGGTATTGCGCGGACGCACCGGGCCGAACCTGAATCTCGCCGGTCGCCGTGAAGAGTCGAGGCTGCGTCCAGGAGCGGAACATGCCAATGAGGAAGCCAAGCAGCAGCGCCAGAATGAGCACCCAGCGGCGCTTCCGCAGGACGATGGTCGCCTCGGAGAGGGTCGTATCTGCGATCTGCACCTGAAAGCCGGCATTGGGGTCCCGAGAGCCCATAGGTTGGCCGGGAACAGGGGGGCGTGGCGCGGGCTGGAAATCCATCAAGACTCCATCAAAGAAATACTGTCTCTGCCCGGCTTATGGCACAACCGGTTGCCGCAATCCGCGACGCAGGCCGTCGTTATGGACGCAACAGACTCATTTTACCTGACTTACATATTCCAGACCAGAGTACTCTCAGCGTGAGCTGCGCAGACCGGGATGCCATGTGATCTGTACCGCTGTCGAGACGTCGGTTTGTTGCCCCGGCATATAGATGGGAGCCTTCCAGCCTTCATACTGCACCCATGCGTCCATATCCACGTCTTTGCGCAGATGCAGCAGCGTCTCGGCGCGGAACTGGTTCTGGGTTGTGCCGCCGGGGATGAAGTTGGTGGGCGTCTTCTTGTTCAGGTACTCAAGCTGTATCCACTGGCTCCCGCTCAGGTGCCATGTGACCCACGCCTGGCCGCCCTTGGCCTCGCGGCCGATCCAGTCGCCGAAGATGAAGCCCTTGTTGGTATAGCCATCGCGCTGGATGGTTTCAAAGTACTCGAATGTACCTCCGGAGGCCGGCGAGACACCGGGGTCCGTGGAGACGGCTTCGACGCGCATATCCAGCTTAGGCAGGCCCGGCACATGCGAGAGGTACAACCCCGGACGGTAGGATGCACGGCGCGGCGCGCTCGGCGGGGTCACATCGTCGTGCGCCTCGGAGTCGGTGTAAAAGGTGAGCCAGTTGCGCAGATAGGGCAGGCGATAAGACATGTCGAACGCCGTGAAGCGCGCGCCGGGATCGCTACTGGAGAACTTTACCGCGGTGCTGGTGTCGTTCAGGCTGAAGAAGCTGTTGAAGAAGCTGCCGAATGTGATGCCTTCATGGCCCTTACCGCCCCAGATGATGGTGCGCTCGAAGCCGAACTCGAAGTTCGCGGTGGGGCGGAAGGAAAACTTTTCAACGTGTACCCAGGGATCGTTGGGAGTGGTGTGGCCCTTCAGGCTACCGACCATGAAGTCATAGCGCATGGGGCCGAGGAAGCGCGAGAGCAGCGGAATATGCAGCGGCTCCACGCGATTGATGCGGAAGGAGTAGATGTTCTCCGCATTGTTGGAGTAGGCCATGCCGCCGCCGACGGCGGGGCCGAGCCACTCATCGCTTTTGCCGAAGGAGATCTCATTGCCCCAGATGTGTCCGGAGATGGTTGCTTCCACGAGGCGGAAGGGATCCTGTTGCGGCAACGGCCCCAGCGGCACAGTCGCCGGTACATTGCCGATAACGCAGGGAGGAACAGCCGGCGGTCCGGCGGCGCACAGGGTTTCATTCTCCGTGGTCACCAGTTGTTGCGCGAGCGCGACGGAGTAGCCAGGTGCCGCGGGCGCATGCTGATACTCGCCGCGGACATAGAACGAGAAGCGGCCTTTTTCCGCGAGGGCGCTGAAGCCTGTGACGCTGTTGAAGCCCTGCTGATACGGCCGCCCGTAGTCGTTCACGAGGGTCTGGCCGAGGTGATAGCTGTCCCGGAGCGGCGTGCCGGAGATGCCCAGTACGCGCGTATAGAAGCTGTCGGCACCATAGATGGTGCCGCGAGGCTGTCCCGCGATGTGCACCTCGGGCGCCAGCTCATGCAGAAGGTCGTTCAGAATGCCGGTGGCCTCCGGATCATCATCGGCGATGATGTCGTCCTGCGAGCGCTGGATGGCATGCAGCGCGCTCAGGCGCGTATAGGGGCGCAGGCCGAGGAAGAGTGAATCGAGATAGCCGAGGGAGTAGAGCCGAAGCATCGCCGGATAGACCCAGCTATCGAGGGGAATGTAGGGGGAGCCGTCATGCTCGTCGGGGGGATTGGCTTCGTCCGTGTCGTAAGCATTCAGGCTCTGCAGAGGAGGTGCGGGCGTGGGCTGCGAGAGCGACTGCACGGAGGAGTTGGATTGCTGGTCATATGGTGGAAGGCTCTGCACGGGAAGGCCGGGCGTGGGCTGCGAGAGCGTCTGCACGCCCGATGACGTTGTGCTGGCCTGAGGCTGCGTTGCCTGGGAACTGGTTTGTGAATCTGCCTGGGCGAATAGCGCAAGCGGCAGGCAGAGGCCTGCCAGTGTAACGATGCGAATATGGCGCAGAATCATGCGGCTCCTGAAGTTCTGTACAAGAAGCTCCACTACCGGGGCAAGCCCCAGGCGACTTCCAGTGTAAACCTTAGGATGCGCCGGGTCTCACGGTTCGGTGCCTGGATACTAACGCTTCGCCTTTTTACGCGCGGCCTTGACTGCCTGTGCGAGCTGACGGCGGAAGTCCGCGACCAGCGCGCGCTTCCAGGATGCGGTAAAGAGGCCTTTGCGCTTGAGGCTACGCTCCAGAGTGGCGAGGGCGCTCTGGCCGCGCCGAGGCGTGGCGATGTAACGCATGCATTCGATGAGCGTGGGACCGCCGCCGGAGCGGGCGCGGGCGATCGCCTCCTGCGCTACGCGGTAGACGGCCAGGGCGTCGTCGCGGTCCACCGGCATGCCGGGTATGCCGTATCGCCGGGTGGCGAGCGAGAGCGCGGCCTTTGTGCCCTTCTGTGGGAAGACGAAGAGGATGGGCAGGCGGTGCTCTTCAGCAAAGCGCGCCGCGCGGACGCAGGCGGCCGCATCCGCCGTGAAGGCGAGCACGATGTCGCTGTTGCGATCGCCGCAGCTGCTGCGCTGGCAGGCGAGCGCGACGCCCATGGCAGCGTTGAGGGCGACCGCGCTGTCGGCGATGACAGGCAGCACGTTGTGCGCAGGGAAGCCGTGGTCTGTCTGTTGAGACAGAGAGGCGCGCAGCTTCTTTTTCGCGAAGAGCTGCTTGAGCGGCACACCTTTCAGAAAGCGGTGCGAGGATGCGGTGGAGGCCAGAGCATCCTCCGCGCGCAGGTCGATGAGGAGAGCGGAGGCGACGGCCTCCGGCATGCGCTCGGATGCCGGTACGAGCTTCGCTTCCAACATCTGCGCGCGCAGCATGTTGGCATAGATCTGCTGCAGCCGGGCGTTGGGAATAAGCGGGTTCTCCCAGCAGCCCTTCGGCGCGCGCGGAGCCGCAGGCTCTCGGAGCGCGGGCTGCGTCTTGCTTGCGGTACTCTTCTTCGTCTTCGTGGCCCTGGAAGCCATGTCGTGGAACGAGCCTTTCGTTATATTGCGTCTGTTATGTTGCGCTGCCTTGATGTGCATGCAGCCGGTTCAGATGCGTGCCGGGTTCATGCCTTCGGTGTCGACGCCGAGCTCCTGCATCGCCTTCTCCGCGCACTTCGGGTCAAAGCTGCCATCGCGGGCGAGCTTGGAAAGGGTAGCGGCGACGATGGACTCTGCATTCACCTCAAAGTGACGGCGCAGATGCTCGCGGTTATCGCTGCGGCCGAAGCCGTCCGTGCCGAGCGAGACCAGGCGGCGCTTGCCGGCGGCCTCGGGTGTGAAGTCCAGCCAGGGGGCGAGCTGATCGCTCTGCGACTTCATGTAATCGCTGGCGGCGATGATGGGGCCCTTGGCTCCGGCGAGCGCGGTCACGATGTAGGGCTGCTTCTCCTCGGCGGCGGGGTGCAGGCGGTTCCAGCGCTCCACGTCCAGCGCCTCGCGGCGCAGCTCGTTGTAGCTGGTCACGCTCCAGACATCGGCGGCGATCTTGTACTTTTCGGCGAGGATCTGCTGGGCGCGGAGTGTTTCATTCAGAATCGTGCCGCTGCCAAAGAGTTGAACCGTTGCTTTACCTTTTTCTGCTGACTTGAACTTATATAGGCCGCGCAGGATGCCGGATTCGACGCCTTTGGGCATCTCCGGCATGGCATAGTCTTCGTTGTACATGGTGATGTAGTAGAAGATCTGCTCATTCTCCTGGTACATGCGGCGGATGCCGTCCTGCAGGATGACGGCGAGTTCGTAGACGAAGGCGGGGTCATAGCTGAGGCAGGTGGGAACAGTGCCGGCGAGGACGTGAGAGTGGCCGTCCTGGTGCTGCAGGCCTTCGCCGAGCATGGTGGTGCGTCCGGCGGTACCACCCATCAGGAAGCCCTTGCCGCGCGAGTCCGCGAAGGCCCATGCCATGTCGCCGATGCGCTGGAAGCCGAACATGGAGTAGTACATGTAGAAGGGGATCATCGGCACTTTGTAGTTCGAGTATGCCGTGCCGGCGGCGGTGAACGAGGCCATCGATCCCGCTTCGGTGATGCCTTCTTCGAGGATCTGACCATTCTTCTTTTCGTTGTAGCCGAGCAGCATATCGGCGTCATGCGGGATGTACTTCTGGCCTTCGGGAGCGTAGATGCCGACCTGCTTCATCACGGATTCAAAACCGAAGGTGCGGCCTTCGTCGGGAATGATAGGCACGATCAGCTTGCCGATCTCAGGATTCTTCAAAAGGCCGTTCAGCAGATTGACGAAGCCCATGGTGGTGGAGATGGCGCGTCCCTTGGAGCCTGCGAGCCAGGTCTCGAAGAACTCGATCTTAGGTGCTACGAAATTGCTCTTTGGCACATCGCGCGCAGGCAGATAGCCGCCGAGTTCAGAGCGGCGTGCCTGCAGGTATTGGATGGCGGCGTCATCGGCACCAGGTTTATAAAAGTCAGCATTCTTGGCCGCTTCTTCCGGTAGCGGAATGTCGAAGTGTTTGACGAATGCCGCCAGAGCTTCGTCGGCAAGTTTCTTCTCCGAATGAGTGGGATTGCGCGATTGCGCGGAGGCGATGCCGTAGCCTTTGACGGTATGCGCGAGGATCACCGTAGGTGCGCCCTTGTGCTCGACGGCGCGTTTGTAGGCGTTGTAGATCTTCTGCGGGTCATGGCCGCCGCGATGCAGATTGGAGAGCTCTTCATCGGTCTTGTCCTCGACCATTTTAAGCAGCTCTGGATACTTGCCGAAGAATTCAGCACGAAGATAAGCACCGTCCTTGGCCTTGAAGCGCTGGTAGTCGCCGTCGACGCACTCAGCCATGCGCTTCAGCAGAAGACCCTGATGGTCGCGGGCGAAGAGTTCATCCCAGTCTGAGCCCCAGAGCACTTTGATGACGTTCCAGTTCGCCCCGCGGAAGACAGCCTCGAGTTCGTCGATGATGCGGGCATTGCCGCGCACCGGGCCGTCGAGCCGCTGCAGGTTGCAGTTGACGACGAAGATGAGATTGTCGAGCTTCTCGCGCGAGCCGAGCGAGATGGCGCCAAGCGTGTCGACCTCATCGGTCTCTCCATCGCCCACGAATGCCCAGACCTTGCGATCTGTCTTTTCGATCAGTTCACGGTTCTCAAGGTATTTCATGAAGCGGGCCTGATAGATAGCGTTCAAGGGGCCGATGCCCATCGAGACCGTAGGGAACTGCCAGAAGTCCTGCATGAGCCAGGGATGGGGATAGGAGCTGAGACCAGGCTCGCCGCGCAGCTCATGGCGGAAGTTGCCGAGGCGCTTCTCATCGAAGCGGCCTTCCAGATACGCACGCGCGTAGACTCCGGGCGAGGCGTGGCCCTGGAAGTAGATGCAGTCTCCCGGTTGTTCGCCATATTTTGCGCGGAAGAAGTGATTGAAGCCGACCTCAAGCAGAGTGGCCTGCGAGGAGTAGGTGGAGATGTGTCCGCCGATGCCGGCGTCCTTCTTGTTCTGCCGATGCACCATCGCCATGGCGTTCCAGCGGAGCAGAGCTTCAAGGCGCTGTTCCAGCTTGCGGTCGCCGGGATAGGGTACTTCTTCATCCACGGGGATGGTGTTGCGGTAGGGTGTGGTCAGCTCGCCGGGGTTGGCGACGCCCAGCGTACGGGCGCGGTCGCGCAGCGCGGCCAGAAGTTCCGCACCCTGCTCGCCGCCCTCGGCGGCAACATCGTCAAAGGCTTCAAGCCACTCGGCAATCTCTTTTACTGCATCGTCTGAGTTCATGGTCTTAACAAGGATAGCTGGTTTTGCCATGAACTTTCTAGCGCGAGGCTGACAGGGTGTTGTGGTATGCGGGTTTAGGTGGAGTAATCGGCGTTAATGCTGACGTATTCAGCCGTGAGATCGCAGGTGATAAAGCGGCAGCCTTCCGCGCCCTGACCGAGGTCGAAGTGGATGCTGTACTCGCGCTCCAGCATGTGTTTGTGCGTGGCCGCTTCGTCGAATGCAGGCGATCGCATGCCGTGTTCGAATACCGGATACGGGCCAATATGGATGTTGACCCTGGCCGGGTCGAAGCTCACGCCGGAGTAGCCGGCGGCGGCGAGGATGCGTCCCCAGTTCGGGTCGCCGGAAGACCAGGCCGTCTTGCAGAGCGGCGAGTTGGCGATGGTGCGGGCCACCTGCCGTGCCTCCGCTTCAGTACGCGCGCCGGTGATATTCAAGGTGACGATGTGGGTGACGCCTTCGCCATCGTCGATGATCTGGTAGGCGAGCGACTGGCAGACGGCATCGAGCGCATGTTTGAATTCGGCGCGAGCTTCGTTCATCGTGACGCCGCTGGCTCCGCTGGCGAGCAGGAGTACGGTGTCGTTGGTGGAGGTATCGCCGTCGATGGAGATGGAGTTGAAGCTCGGCTCGACTGCCGTTTGCAGGATGGCTCGTAGCTCCTCGGCGCAGGCGCCGATGTCGGTGAAGAGATAGACGAGCATGGTGGCGTGCGGCGGCCCTACCTGTGGGCCAATCATGCCTGCGCCCTTGCAGGCTCCGAAGATATGAACGGTCTTTTTCTTCCCAGATGCGCCGTCCACGACAAAACTGCTGAGTGCGGTTTTGGGCTTAGTGTCCGTCGTCATGATGGCGCGGGCGAAGAGCTTTGCGGCTTCGGCATCGGATGCAAGCACGGCGATGGCTGCGGGGATGGCGGCGGTGAGCTTTTCCGCTGGCAGGGGAACGCCGATGATGCCGGTAGACGAGGGAAAGATCTCCTGCGGTGTGCAGCCGAGCGCATTTGCGAGCGCGTCGCAGCTGGTGCGGCAGGCGGCGATACCCTGCGCGCCGTTGGCGCAGTTGGCGTTGCCGGAGTTGATCAGCACGGCCTGCATGCGGCCTTTGGAGTGGGCGATGTGTTCGCGGCCCACAGTGACGGGCGCGGCGACGACCTGGTTCTTCGTGTACATCACCGCGGCCGTGGCTCCGGCGGGTGCGACGGCGAGCGCGAGATCGAGATTGCCGCTGGCTTTGATGCCGGCCTTGGTGGCGGCCCACTGGAAGCCGAGGGGAAGCTTGCCGTCAGCCGGCGTGAGGATGAGGTTTGTGGAGTGAGTGTCGGTCATTATTCGGTCATGTGTCCCAATGAAAAAGCTATCATGGCACGCGGCCTTAGGCCTGATGCTCGCAAAGGTATCCTGAAAGAGCATGACGAAAGCTGCAATAACGAAAACGAGTGAGCCGTTCCTTCTCTTCGAGCATGTGAGCGTGGCGCGCGGCAACAACGTGGTGCTGCACGACATCAATCTGCGCATTGAGCCGGGCGAGCACGTGGCGATCCTCGGCCCGAACGGCTGCGGCAAATCCACGCTCCTCAAAACGATGACCTGCGAGTGCTATCCGCTTCCTGAACCGGAGACGCGGGTGCGCATCTTCGGCCGCGAGCGCTGGGACCTGACGGAGTTGAAGAAGCGGCTGGGCGTGGTCTCGGCCGAGCCACCTGTGAGGCAGACGCGGACGACTACCGGCTTTGATGCCGTGGTGTCAGGATTTTTCTCCAGCTCCACGCTGTGGCCGAACCTGACCGTCACCGAAGCGATGAAGGCTCGTGCGACGGCGGTGATGAAACAGCTCGACGCGACGCATCTGGCAGGGAAGCCGGTGGGTGAGATGTCCGCAGGCGAGCAGCGGCGGACGATGATCGGTCGCGCCTTAGTTCAATCGAGCGAGATGTTGCTACTCGATGAGCCGTCGAATGCGCTGGACATCGCCGCGCAGCGCGAGCTGCGGCAGTTGCTGCGCAAGCTGGCGCAGGATGGCGTCGGCATTCTGCTGATCACGCATCTGCTGGCGGACATTCCGCCGGAGATCGAACGCGTGATCATGATGAAAAACGGCCGCATCTTCGCCGATGGGCCCAAGGAAGAGCTGGTCACGCACGAGCGCCTGCGGGAGCTATTCGGTGTGGAAGTGGAGCTGACCGTGGAAGACGGGTTCTATCACATCCGGTAAAAGCAAAAACTTAGCACGGATGGAACGGATAGAGGCACGGATTAAACGGATCAAAAGACAAACTTTAAAAGCTTTGTTTAAATCCGCCTTTATCCGTTCCATCCGTGAAATCCGTGCTGAAGTTTTAGCTTGTCTGTAGCTGCACCAGCTCGGGCTTGTCCTCAAACCGGTGGCTGCCGAGCACGGAGATCTTGGGCAGGGGACCGCGCACCATCGTTACCTCGTCGCAGGCGTAGAGGCGGGGACAGTTCTGGCAGTCCTTGTAGACCTTGTCGGGCATCTGCGTGCGGTCGGCGAGGCGGAAGCCGAAGTGAAAGAAGAAGTCGGGGATGCGCGTGAAGAGGCAGACGGCGGCGACGCCCTGTTCGTTCGCCTCTTCGAGCAGGGCACGCAGGATGCGGCCGCCCGCGCCCTGGCCCTTGGCCTCAGGCTTGACGACGATGGAGCGAATCTCCGACAGGTGCGGGCCGTAGAGATGCAGCGCGCCGCAGCCGAGGAAGACGCCGGACTCGGACTCGGCAATGACGAAGTCGCGCACGTTCTCGCAGATCTCGGAGTAGGCGCGGGGCAGCAGCGTCCCGTCGGACGAGAGCGAGTTGATGAGATCGTAGATGTTGGTGGCATCGCTCAAGCGGGCGTTGCGCACGGTGGATGTCAGTTGCATAAAAGTCCCTATAGCTCTAGATGACACTGGATGCCGATGTGATGCAGGGCGTCCGAGCCCTCTACTATTTTACCCGGCAGATTTCGATAAATGGGCCAGTTGTTTCCGTGCTTCTTTCAGGGCGGTCTTCACTTGTGCACTGGCGGTTCCGCCGGGTACATCGTGGCAGTCCACAGTCGCTTTGAGCGAGATGGCGCTGAAGAAGTCCTCTCCGAACTCGTCGCCGAATGTTTTAAGCTCGGCCAGCGTCAGGCCGTCCAGCTCGCAGCCCTTGTCGATGGCGAAGCGCACGGCGTTGCCGATCTTCTCATGCGCTTTGCGGAAGGCGACGCCTTTGTGGACGAGGTAGGTCGCCGCGGCCATGGCGTTCAGAAAACCGGACTCGGCTGCCGCGGCCATGCGGTCAAATTTGAAGTTCAGCGCGAGCGTGAAGCCGGGCAGCACGCTGAGGATGCCGCGCATGGTGTCGGCTGCGTCGAAGACGGGCTCCTGGATCTCCTGCAGGTCCTTGTTGTAGGCGAGCGGCAGGCCCTTCGCGATGATGGCGACGGCGTTCGAGGCTGCGAGCAGGCGGCCCGACTTGCCGCGGATGAGTTCCGTCCGGTCGGGGTTCTTCTTCTGCGGCATGGCGGACGAACCGGTCGAAAACTTCTCCGGCAGATCGATGAAGCCGAACTCGGCGGTGGAGAAGATCGTGACCTCCTCGGCGAAGCGCGAGATGTGGCCGGCTATTTGGACCAAGGTTTGCGTGAACTCCAGCGCGAAGTCGCGATCGCTGGTCGCGACCATGCTGTTGGCCGTGGGCGCGTCGAAGTGAAGAGCTTTTGCAGCGATGCTGCGGTCGAGCTTCAGTGTTGCCCCGGCGATGGCGCCGGAGCCGAGCGGGCAGAGGTTCATCCGCTTGCGCAGGTCGATGAGCCGCGATGCATCGCGCAGCAGCATCTGCACATACGCCTGCAGCCAGTGGGCGACGAGGACGGGCTCGGCACGCTGGAGGTGCGTGTAGCTGGGCATCACGGCGTCGCCTGCTTTCTCCGCCTGAGAGAGCAGGGCAGTCGCCCACGCATGAATGCCTGCGAGTGTCGTGTCGATGCTATCGCGCACGAAGAGGCGCATGTCGGTCGCGATCTGCTCGTTGCGCGAGCGGCCAGTGTGAAGTTTAAGGGCCAGCTCGCCGATCTCTTCGGTCAGCTGCAGCTCGACGAAGTGGTGGATGTCCTCGGCGACGGCGTTCGAGCGCAGCCACGCCTCGCCATTTTTCTTCGCCTTCTTGCCGATGGCCGCAAGGCCGCTCAAGATCCTGGCAAGCTCGGTGCTTGTCAGGATATTTGCGGCGGCGATCGTCTTCGCATGCGCGGCGCTGGCGGCGAGCTCCTGCGGCAGCAGACGCCAGTCAAAAGGGAACGACCGCTGCCACTGCTCGAAGTTCGCGTCCAACGGCTCGCGGAAGCGGCCGGACCACATCTTGCCCGTATTGGATTCGTTAGACATCGTCACTCTTTCTCGCCGGAACTATTCAGCTGCGGCATCTCTGAGCCTTTGCTGAGCGTGAGCAGGCCGCTCTTCGCGTACGTGAGCAGCTTCTCGCGCGTGTCGGTGATGTCGAGGTTGCGCATGGTGAGCTGGCCGATGCGGTCCTTCGGCGAAAAGCCGG
>DATMLK010000027.1:0-6693 GCA_035570215.1 Acidobacteriaceae bacterium | reverse complement strand
CGTGCCCTTCGCCGCCCAGTCGCGCGAGGAGCCGGAGCCGTACTCCTTGCCGGCCAGGATCATCAGCGGCGTGCTGCGTTCGGCGTACTTGATCGAGGCGTCGTAGATGGACATGCCTTCGCCCTCGGGCAGCAGCCGCGTGACGCCGCCTTCGGTGCCGGGAGCGAGCTTGTTGCGCAGGCGAACGTTGGCGAAGGTCCGGCGCACCATCACCTCATGATTGCCGCGGCGCGAGCCGTAGCTGTTGAACTCCGCCGGTTTCACGCCATGCTCGATCAGATATTTTCCTGCGGGGCCGTTCAGCTTGATGGAGCCAGCGGGTGAGATATGGTCCGTGGTTACAGAGTCGCCGAGCACGGCGAGAACGCGCGCGCCGGTGATGTCTTCCACCGGCACAGGCTTCGCGGGCATGCCGTCAAAGTACGGGGCTTTGCGGATGTAGGTGGAGTCCGCCTCCCAGTTGTATACCTTCCCCGTAGGAACAGCCAGCTTCTGCCAGTTGACATCGCCGTCGGAGATCGTCGAGTACTCCTTGTGGAACATCGCGGTGTCGATGGAGCTGGCGAGCGTGTCGGAGACTTCTTTCTGCGTCGGCCAGATGTCGCGCAGATAAACCGGCTTGCCATCCTTGCCCTTGCCGAGCGAATCCTTCTCGAAGTCGTGATCGATCTTTCCGGCGAGCGCATAGGCGACGACCAGCGGAGGCGACATCAGATAGTTTGCGCGGACCTCGGGTGAGATGCGGCCTTCGAAGTTGCGATTGCCGGAGAGCACCGAGACCGCGACGAGCGAGTGGTCTTCGATCGACTTCGACACATCTGTGGGTAATGGCCCGGAGTTGCCGATGCAGGTGGTGCAGCCGTAGCCGACGGTCTGAAAGCGCAGCGCGTCCATGTAGGTGTTCAGGCCGGCCTTCTCGTAGTAGTCGGTCACCACGCGACTGCCCGGCGCAAGCGAGGTCTTCACCCACGGCGGCGTCTTCAATCCCTTTTCGACTGCCTTCTTCGCCAGCAATCCCGCGGCAAGCATCACGGAGGGGTTCGACGTGTTGGTGCAGCTGGTAATAGCGGCGATCACGATGCTGCCGTGGTGGAGATACTTGTCCACCTCGACGCCGAAGCGGTCCTGCACTGATGTGGGTGCCTCGCACGGAGTAGCTGCGCCTACGCTGGAAGCTGCATTGCCGTGGGCGGAGGCGTGACCGCCTTCACCCTCCCAGCCGACGACCTGCTTCGCCGCCGCCTTGTTGCCCTGCGGACCCAGCAGTGTCGGCAGCGCCTTGTGGAAGCTCGCACCCGTCTCCGAGAGCAGCACACGGTCCTGCGGACGCTTCGGTCCCGCCACGCTCGGCTCGACGGTTGCCAGATCGAGCGAGATGGTCGTGGAGTACTCGGCCTCCGGCGCATCCGGCGTATGGAACATGCCCTGCGCCTTGTAGTAATCCTCCACCAGCTGGATCTGCGCGGCGGAGCGGCCAGTGAGTTTGAGATAACGCAGCGTCTCGGCATCGACGGGGAAGATGCCGCAGGTCGCGCCGTACTCCGGCGCCATGTTGGAGATGGTGGCGCGGTCAGCGAGCGCGAGCTCGCTGATGCCGGAGCCGTAGAACTCCACGAACTTGCCGACGACGCCGAGCTTGCGCAGCATCTCGGTAACGGTCAGCACCAGGTCGGTCGCGGTCGCGCCTTCCTTCAGCTTGCCGGTGAGCTTGAAGCCGACGACCTGCGGCACGAGCATCGAAACCGGCTGGCCCAGCATCGCCGCCTCGGCTTCAATGCCGCCGACGCCCCAGCCGAGCACGCCGAGACCGTTGACCATGGTGGTATGCGAGTCGGTGCCGACCAGCGTGTCCGGATACGCGGCGGTGATACCGCCGGGCCGTGGTGCAGTGAAGACCACGCGCGCGAGGTACTCAAGATTGACCTGATGGCAGATACCCATGCCGGGCGGCACGGCAGAAAAATTATGGAAGGCGGTCTGTCCCCACTTCAGAAACGCGTAGCGTTCGCGGTTGCGGGTGAACTCCAGTGCGGCGTTCAGATCGTACGAGTGCAGCGTGCCGAACTCGTCGACCTGCACGGAGTGGTCGATGACCAGCTCGGCCGGCTGCAGCGGATTGATCTTGTCGGGGTTGCCGCCGAGAACCTTCATCGCATCGCGCATGGCGGCGAGGTCGACGATACAGGGCACGCCGGTGAAGTCCTGCATCAGCACGCGCGCCGGCATGTAGGCGATCTCGTTGTCGGGCTCGGCCTTGGCGTCCCAGTTGGCGAGCGCGGTGATGTCCTTCGCCGTGACGGTGAGATTGTCCTCGCAGCGCAGCAGGTTTTCCAGCAGAATGCGGAGCGAGAAGGGCAGGCGGCTAAGCTTGACGCCCTTCAAGGCGTCGAGCCGGTAGATCTCGTAGTCTTTGCCGCCCGAGGTGAGTGTTGCCTTGGAGCCGAAGGAGTTTACTGTGCTCATGGATTTGTCCTCTGCGCGCGTGGCGCGTTAGTGTTGCTGCACTCTATGGCAGCGGAGAATTTATCGGAATAAAGGAGAGCGCAGATTACAGACTTGTGCGGCCGCGAGCGCTATTTTAACGACCTCTATCATGGCGGCCACGGCGAAAGCGCTTGATAAAGCCCGCT
Source organism: Acidobacteriaceae bacterium (assembly GCA_035570215.1). GTDB lineage: Bacteria > Acidobacteriota > Terriglobia > Terriglobales > Acidobacteriaceae > JARLFX01. Next base: position 4,063 of record DATMLK010000027.1, on the reverse strand, counting down.
AAAGGGTCTACCGCAGAGCGTACAGCACGGCGATGGCGCGGCTGCTTCACATTCCTAGTGTAACGCTGGGCGGGCAGAGTGCGAAAGAGCCTTGCGCCATGAATTTTGCATCCAAAGGAATAGAAACTGCCGGTCATAGCCTGGGTTTCAGATAGAGTGTCGGGAGCGAGGAACGTGCCATGTACAGGATTCGGAAGAGTGTGATGATCGCCGGGCTGGCCGCAGCCATGATCGTAGCGGTTTGCCAGCGCAACGCGTTCGCCCAGGACCAGTCCAATGATTCCGGGCCGGATCCGGCGGCGGTAAACATGGCACCGGTCGATAATTCGGGTGCGAATTCGGGTGCGGGTTCCGCCGCTCAGCCGGATGCGCAGCAGCCTGCGCCAGCCGGACAGGGAACGAATGAGGCGATTACTGCCGCACAGACGGCCTCGCCCTCCGATCAATCACCAGATCAGACAGCCCCCCAGCAGACTGACCAAACTCCTCCGGACCAGAATGCGCAGGCTCCCGCGAATCCGGATAATTCGACAGACCAGGCCGTCGATCAGGGCTACGCCGCTGTCGACGACAGCAATAGCGTGGACTACGACGATGCGTCCGTGCAGAGCGATCAGGCTCCGCCGCCGCTGCCGGATTATATGCAGCCCCCGCTGCCGGGTGACGGCTACATCTGGACGCCCGGCTACTGGGCCTGGGATCCGCAGGTTGGCTACTACTGGGTTCCCGGTGCGTGGACCATGCCGCCGTACGTGGGCGCTCTCTGGACTCCCGGCTGGTGGAGCTTCTACAACGGCAGCTATTTCTTCTTTGCCGGCTACTGGGGTCCGTACATTGGCTACTACGGTGGGATTAACTATGGCTTCGGCTACATCGGCCGCGGGTACGAGGGTGGCTATTGGCGCGACCATCGCTTCCAGTACAACAGCGCGGTGAACATCATCCGCATCGGCAATGTGAGCGTGTACAGCCATGCGGTGGCGAGTCCGTCCGCGCGCTACAGCTTCAACGGTCCCGGTGGAGCGCGTCTGCGCCCGGCTCCGGCCGAGCTGAAGGCGATGCGGCAGCCGCGTGTGGCGCCGATGTCCACGCAGTTGCAGGCGCAGCACGATGCGCAGCAGAACCGCGGGCAGTTTGCGAATACGAACCACGGCCGCCCCGCTGCCATCGTGGCACCGCGCCCTATCGCGGCCGACTCCCACACGCAGCCGCTGCCTCCGGCGCGCACTCCGCAGCAGAGGCAGCAGTCAAGGCAGGGATTCCAGCAGGGCCAGCAGCAGCGGCCTGCGCAACAGCCGTCACAGAACTTTAGCCGGCCGGCGGCACAGACGGTTCCGCAGCAGAGCCTGCAGGCGCGTCCGGTTCCGCAACAGGAGCAGCAGCGTCAGTTCCAGATGCAGCCGCGCCCCGATCAGGAGGGGCAGTTCACTCCACAACCGCAAAATCATCCAGATACGCAGCCTGCGCCGCGGGAACAGCCGCGGTCTGAGCCGGAGCAAGAACAACGGCCACAGCCGCAATCTCGTCCAGAGCCACAGCCGCAGTCGCGTCCTGCTCCCCAGCAGGATGGCCATGGCGACGGGCACAACGACGATCATCCGCACTAGTAGTTTGGATCGCCTGTAGCGTTACGTAACCAGTTCCCAGATGAGCAGAACATTCAGGCCGATAATGATCGCTGTCGTTAGCCAGCCGAGCCACTGCGTCATCCAGCCGTTCGGGAACTCCTTCATCACGGCCGCGCGACCGGTGAGAATCAGCAACGGAATCAGTGCAAAGGGCAGCGTGAAGCTGAGGATGACCTGCGAGAGGATGAGGATCTTCAGCGGGTCCAGGCCGATAGCGATCACGATGATCGCCGGAATGATGGTGATGAAACGGCGCAGGAAGATCGAAAACTTAATGTCCAGAAAGCCTTCAATGATGACCTGGCCGGCCATCACGCCCACGGTGGAGGATGACAGTCCAGAACAGAGCAACGCCACAGCGAAGATAAGCGCGGAAAAGTTACCCAGCAGCGGCCCAAGCGTATTGTGAGCATCTTCAATGCTGGCCACGGGCGCCATGCCTCTGGTGACCGCGAGTGAGCCGAAGGCGACCGCGGCCATGATGATCATGGCGGAGTTGATGAGCCAGGCGCCGTTCATGGCGACAAAGACATCCAGCAGCTCGAACTTCAGGAAGCGGTGCACGAAGATGTTGCGCCGCGACTTCTCCGTCGCGGCTTCTTTCAAGCGCGGTTGCACCAGCGCGGAGTGCAGATAGATCACGTGCGGCATCACGGTTGCGCCCAGCATGCCGACGGCGATGTAGATGCTTCCGTGGTCGATCGACGGCACAAGAGTATGCAGCGCGGCGAGCTTCCAGTCCGGATGCACCAGGAAGACCTCAATCGCATAGCAGACGCCGATGATGGCGACGAAGCCCATGATGCCCCACTCGAGATAGCGGAAGCCGGCGAGATCGAGCGCGAGGATCAGGAAGACGGCAACCGATGTAAGCAGCGCGGCGAAGAGCAGAACATTTGTTTTGGAAAAGCCGTGCGCCAGCAGCGCCGGACCGAAGAGCAGATAGAAGCCCAGCGCGGCGCCGAGAAACTCGGCGAGATCGGTGGCGACGGCGGAGATCTCCGCCGCAATCCAGAGAAAGATCGTCATGGGACGCGAGAAGTGGTCGCGGCAGTTCTGCGGCAGGGTTCGCCCGGTCACGATGCCGAGCTTGGCCGACATGTACTGGATCAGGATGGCCATCAGGTTCGACCACAGCAACACCCAGAGCAGCTTGTAGCCGAAGCGCGTGCCGCCGTCGATGTTGGTGGCGAAGTTGCCGGGATCGATATAGGCCACGCTGGCCACAAAGGCCGGGCCGAAGTAGGTCCAGAGCTCGCTGCGGCGCAGCTCGGGGAGCAGCCGCATCTTCGCTGGCTTGATCGTGGACCCGTCTTCGTCCTGAGAATCTGTCATGCAAACACCAATATAATTAGGCAAACCTACATATTAGGTTTACCTAATTCCAGGAAATGAGTCAAACTAACGACAGGGGAGCCGAACCATGCCAGCAGGCCGCCACGCCAAAAGCAACACCGAATCCGTGGACAACTATCTGAAGGCGATCCTGTTTCTTGGTGGTCAGGAAGAGCGCCGGGTGACGAGCAAATCCCTGGCGGACCGGCTCGGTGTGGCACCGGCCTCGGTCACGAATATGCTGCAGAAGCTCGCCGGGGCTCCGTCGCCGCTGGTGGAGTATGAGCGGCATCGCGGTGTGCAGCTTTCAGCTGCAGGCAAGCAGCGCGCGCTGGAGGTGGTTCGCCACCACCGGCTTATTGAGACCTTTCTCTACGAGATACTCGACTACCCGATCGAAGAGGTGCATGAAGAGGCAGAGCGGCTGGAGCACTTCATCTCCGAACGCTTCGAAGAGAGGATCGCCGCCAAGCTGGGACACCCTAGGAGCGATCCACACGGGCACTTCATCCCCACGATGAGCGGCGAGATGCCGAAGCAGGAGTCGATACCGCTGGCGGATGTACGCAGCGAGGGAAGCTTTGTGATCGCCAGCGTCTCCGATAAAGATGTGCAGACGCTCCGCCAGCTGAAGGCGAGCGGCATCACGCCCGGCGCCACGCTCCGCGTAAAGAAGCACGACTCAGTGGAGGGCTACTCGGTCAGCATCGGTCACTCCACGGTCGCCGTGGAGATCGCTCCGGCGGTGGCGCAGGATATCCGCATACTTCCTTCCATCGAATAGGCAGATCGCACTCCACTCCGAATAAGCTAATAGGGATGACAAACGAGATGAAGGTTCTGGTGATCGGCGGCGGCGGCCGCGAGGATGCGATGGTGTGGGCGCTCGGCAGATCTCCGCGCGTGAAGGAGATCGTCTGCGCGCCGGGCAACGGCGGCATTGCGCAACGCGCGCGCTGCGTCAGCGTGGACCAGTCGAGCTTAAGCGATTTGCTACGAGTTGTGCTGGCAGAGCAACCGGAGCTGACCATCATCGGGCCGGAGTTGCCGCTGAGCCTCGGTATTGTGGATGAGCTCGAGCGGCGCGGTCTGCGCGTCTT
>DATMLK010000026.1:0-10541 GCA_035570215.1 Acidobacteriaceae bacterium | reverse complement strand
CCGGGTCGCGGGTCCAGCGTGCGGATGTACTCCGCCGCGGCGCTCGCCTCTTCCACGGTGCGGCCGCAGGCCTTTGCCAGCTCGCGCATGTCCTTGCGCTGCAGAAGCGGCAGGCAGTGAAGCACGATCTCTTCGGCCGCTGCAAAAGTATCCAATGCACGCTCCGGCCCGGCAGAACTCCGGGAATCGGACGATACACCCGCGCCGCTCTCCGGTGCAAATGCGCTTTCCACAGGGTGGGAGCTCTGGCGCGCCAGCACAATCTCCGCCTCATTCCGCTGTGCACGAATCTGCAGCAACAGGCACTCGCGCAGGTCGCGGGCCGCCACCCCTGCGGGATCCAGATTCTGCACAATGGCCAGCGCCTGCCGGGCAGTCTCCAGCGCTGAGCCCTCTGTGGCCGTAAGCGTCTCCAGCAGCATCTCCGCCAGCTCTTCGTCGGTACAGTTCAGGTAGCCATCGTCGTTCAGGTTGCCGACGACGATCTCCGCCGCCGCCCGCAGCTCCGGCGAGAGCGAAAGCGCTCCGATCTGCCAGAGCAGGTGGTCGCTCAGCGTCCCCGGCTGCGACAGAAAGTTCTCAAAGGATGGCTTGTCTACATCTTCCAGAGTGATACCGGTGCGGAAGCCGGGGTCGAGGTACTCCTGGAAGTAGCTGCCCATGTCGATCTCGTCGAAGGGATCCTTCTCCACGCGATCCGACTCTGCCGCCTTGTCGGATGCCGCCCGTTCCATCACGCCGTCCCTGGCGGAGAGCTCGGCTATCGGCGCCGTGGACTCATCCACTTCCTCAAGTACAGGATTCTCAACGATCTCGGCGTTGATCATCTCCTTCAGCTCGAGCTTGTTCAGCGCAAGTACGCTGACCATCTGCACCAGGCCCGGTGTAAGTACCTGCCGTTGCGCGACTCGCAGATTGAGTTTTGGCTGAAGCAATGAGCCTTTCCCCTTCGGTTGCCGTGCCGTTCCTGAAAACGAGCGTTCCGTGGAGTGACTACCCAACAGTCTAAGCCAGCTGGAAGCTCTCGCCTAGATAGATCCTCTTCACGTCGGGGTCGCGGCCCAGTTCGCCCGGCGTGCCGGTGCGGAAGATGCGGCCTTCGTTGATGATGTAGGCTCGGTCGGTCACAGAAAGTGTCTCGCGCACGTTGTGGTCGGTGATGAGCACGCCGATGCCATTGGCCTTGAGCTGGAAGATGATCTCCTGCAGGTCGAGCACGGCGATGGGATCAATGCCGGAGAAGGGTTCATCCAGCAGAATGAAGTTCGGCTCGATGCAGAGGCAGCGCGCGATCTCCACGCGCCTGCGCTCGCCGCCGGAGAGCGCATAACCCATCGTCTTGCGCACGTGGCCCAGGTTCAACTGCTCCAGCATGCGCTCCGTGGTCACGCGGCGCCTCTCCCAGCTCAACTGCTGGGCCTCAAGCACGGCCAGAATATTTTCCTCGACGGTGAGTTTGCGGAAGACCGAAGGCTCCTGCGGCAGGTAGCTGATGCCGTAGTTGCGTGCCCGCAGATACATCGGCAGGCGGCTGATATCGATGCCATCGGCCAGAATACGGCCGCTCTCCGGCTGCACCAGACCCACGATCATGTAGAAGGTCGTGGTCTTACCCGCGCCGTTCGGACCCAGCAATCCCACGACCTCGCCGCGATGGATCTCAAGGTTGACGCCACGCACAACCTCACGGCCGCCGTAGGCTTTGCCGATCTCTTCTGTCGCCAGCGTGTTCAGTCTCTGCATGTGCTTATTGAGAACCCTTCAGTTCGGTGTGGACGCGGCCCGCCGTGCCGCTGCCGCCTGAAACAGCACCGCCGCCCGAGACTACGACGCTATCATCGCCGGAGTTGAATATCAACGAAGCCCCGGTGATGTTGCCCTTCGCTGGATCGACAAGCCGCGGCGGCGTGCTGGGCGTTCCCGTCAGCACAAAGTGCCCGCCCGGCTTTGTCGCATTAATGACATTGCCGCTTGGATTCGCAGCGGCTGCCGAGGGATTCAAATTCGTGGCTGCATTTGGCGTATAGACGAGTTGCTCGCCGAAGGCCTGCCGTCCGTTTTCCGCCAGCGTGACCTGACCCGAGGCCGTAATGCGCTGAACGTTTCCACCCAGCATCGGAAGTGTGCCTGCACTCTGGCTCACAGCACTCTTCTCCGCATCCGCTGGCGCAAGCTCGACCAGCGCTCGCTGCGCGCTGATGGTGCCGTCTCCACTCTCCACGGCTACGCCGCCGGTAAAGTCGGCCTGGCGAGCGGCCTGCGTGGAATAAACCATCCTGCGGCTGGCGACCCGCACTACACCACCCGTCTTCTTCTGTGCTGGATTTGACGTTGGGTTCGGTATTGCCGCGAAGACCGCATGCACCGCCGCGGCATCACGCGCATCGCCGAAGGCCGTCAGATGCTGAGTAGCACGGTCGAAGTCCAGCACCGGCGCCTCCACCTGCGACGCATCCTGCCACAACCGCACTCGCTGCGATTTATCTGCACTGTAAAAGACGGTGTGCCGGCTCGCGCGATGCATCTCCGCGTGGTCGGCCACCACATGTGCCGCCGGCTGCGCACCCGAACCGGAGTAGTTGCCGCGCACATCGCCGGTCAGCACGGCGTCTCCGCTCGAGCGCAACATGCGAATGCGCTGAGCCGCGATCTGCATGCCGCCGTCTATCACCATTGGAGTGCCGGTGAGCACCAGCGTATCGTCGCTGCCGGTGTACTCGGCGCGCGCGGCTGTGGCCGTCGTTACCTGCGCCGGCTGCGCATTCTTCTCCGCGGTCGTCTGCGTGATGCTTACATGTCCCTGCTGCTCGGCGCGATCTATCTGCGAGAGGCTTGCTCCGGATCTTGCCTGCTTCATGCCAGACTGATGAATCTGCGCATCAAGCGTATCGCCGCTGCTTTGGTTTATCGCGCCATCGGCTGCCGTCTGCGTCAGCACGGTGTGGCCCGTGCCGTGAACCGTCTCCGGCAGCGTTGCAGCCTGTGTGCCCGCGGTACGCGCGCCAAAGACGGCATCCAGCGTGTCACCGGCCAGCGTAGTCGTCTCATTGCCTGCAGTGCCCGGTGTCGTCAACCGCATCTGCGCAGCGCCAGACGCCTCCACCTCATGCAGGGCAGACGCTCGGAATGCCATTTCCACTGTCGCCGCATGTAACTCGCGCTCGGTCCAACCGGCTGCGTTCTTCGCTCTCGCGCGCGCCAGCGTATGTACGCCACCGCTCAGCTCCGCGCGCTGCAACACTCCGTGATCGTCAAAGAAGATGTGCGCCGCCGCAGCGCTCCCCTGAGCTTCGTGCGCACCCGCTGCCGTCGACTCGTTCTCGCTATAGACCACACCGTTGTTCGCCTCAAGCTCCTTCGGCTCGCTCGATGCATTCAGAGCCAGTACGGCATGCGGCGTCCGCACCGTGCCGCCGTCCGGCAGTGTAAATGTGACGCTACCGCTCGTGTCGACGCTCTCGGCGGAGCCGTCGCTGCGCATCTGTATCGTCGCCTGATCGGCCGTGGCCGTCTCGCCCTGGGCAGCGTAGGTGGCATGTGTAAAGACGCAGAGGTTGGTGTCGCGATTCAGCACACCATGCGACGCCGTCAGCCGCACCGCGCGGCCATGCACCAGCGTCTCTGCCGCCACCGCCGAGTCCAGCGTGATGGTGCCGTGCCCCGAATCGTACCGCGCGCCGTGCGCATGTCCGGTCACGCCGCCGCCGAACTGAAAGGCGATCTCCTGCTCGGTATAGGCCACGGCGTCCTTCTGCTCAAAGACCAGACCGCTCGTCATCACATGCACCACGCCGGCGCCGCTCTTCCTAGCGGAAAAATCTGTGGTGGCATCCACCGCGGCCGGGTTCGTTACACTTGCGGCCACCGTCTTGGCCGGGGCCTGCAGGTCGAGAAAGACATCGCCCTGGGCACGTGCGATGCCGCTGTTGGGGTCGTAGTCAAACTCCTGCCCGGCGATGCGGTCGGCACGGTCATGGCTACGTCCATAGAGAATGATGGTGACGTCGTGCAGCTTGATGTTGCCGCCGCTCTTCATCTGCACGGCCTTGGCCGCATGCAGGGTGAAGAGCGTTCTGCCCTGCACGGACTGCGAGTAGGTGAACTCGTTGGTCTGCTGCTGAATGTCGATGCCGAGCTTCTCCGGCAGGTCGTGCGCGAGCTTGCTCCGCTCGTGCTGGGCCACCAGCAGCAGCACGGCCACACCGGCTACGATAAGGATCGCCGCCAGCAGCATCCAGCGGCGCAGTTTTTCGATCGTGATTGGCATCAGGCGCGGCAAAAGTCCGCATGTCCATCATCTCACTCCATGAAGTTCAGAGGGAGCAGGGGCCTTCAGGCCCCTGAATCAGGCTAAATAGAAAAGGGCTTTAGCCCGGGTTTCTAAAGCTGCCCGAGGCTAAAGCCCCTGTCTTCGCTGAACAGATTCGCCGGGCTGAAGCCCCCTGCTCCCTCCGCTACTTCTTCGGCGGCGTCAGGCTCTTGGCCAGCTCCAGCAGGCCTTCATCCACCGTGCGCGTCTTGGCGATGGCCTCGGCCAGCGGAATGTCCGTGATCGCGGTGCCGCGCAGAACGACCAGCCGTCCGAACTTCTTCTGGTGGACCAGCTCGATGGCCGCCGCGCCGTAGCGCGTGGCCAGCATGCGGTCGTAGGCAGTCGGCGTGCCACCGCGCTGCGTGTGGCCCAGGTTCACCGAACGCGTCTCGTAGCCGGTGAGCTTCTCGATCTCCTCGGCGACGGCCTGGCCGATGCCGCTCAGGCGCGCGTGTCCGAAGCTGTCGACCTGGTCGCCGTGCGTCGCCTGTTCGCCTTCAGGGAACTTCGCGCCCTCGGCCACGACGACGATGGAGAACTTCTTGCCGTGGTCATGACGGTACTTGATCAGCCGGCAGACCTCGTTGATGTCGATCGGTTTCTCCGGAACCAGGATCGCGTCCGCGCCGCCGGCCACACCGGCAGTGATCGCGATCCAGCCCGCATCGCGGCCCATCACCTCGCAGACCATCACGCGGCTGTGCGCCTCGGCCGTCGAGTGCAGACGATCCACAGCCTCGGTCGCGATGCTGACCGCGGTGTCGAAGCCGAAGCAGGCGTCCGTGCCGGAGAGGTCGTTGTCGATTGTCTTGGGCACGCCGACGCAGGGAAAGCCCTTCTCGATGAGCGCATTCGCCACGCCCTGGGTATCGTCGCCGCCGATGGTGATCAGGGCGTCCAGCTTGTTCAGCTTCAGCACCTCGATGCACTTGTCGACGCCGCCTTCGATCTTGCGCACATTGGTCCGCGAGGTCCGCAGGATCGTGCCGCCGAGCTGCAGGATGCCGGATGTGGTCTCAAGATCGAGCGGCATGGTGCTGTTGTCCAGCACGCCGCGCCAGCCTTCGCGAAAGCCGATGAACTCGTCGTTGTACTGGTAAATTCCCTTGTGCACCACGGCACGAATCACAGCGTTCAACCCGGGGCAGTCGCCGCCGCCGGTCAGCATTCCAACTCGCATGAATATGAAGTCTCCTCTGGATGTGCGGCCCCGAATTGGGCCTTATCCATGATAACCGGAGAACGAACAAAAGAAGACCCTCCGCGGCGGGAGGGTCTTCTGCAAAATATAGTTACCGGTTGTCTAGTGCGGGCACGGATGGTCCGGATCGCACGGACCTGTGCCAGGACCATCGTGCGGACACGGATGATCCGGAGTGCAGGCCGGCGGCGGCGGATAGCCGTCGTCGTGATGACGGTGATAGCACCCCGTCAAAGGAACGATCAGAAACGTGAGTGCGGCAGCGAGACGAAACATCTTCATGAGGTACACCTCCAGCTTCCTTGAGATGCGGGAACTGCCGGCGCGCGTTCGCTCGCTGCACAAAAAATTAGTCGCCGTAAAAGCCGTCGATCAGCGCGGCGTAGTTCTGCTGGATCACGCGGCGCTTCAGCTTCAGGCTCGGCGTCAGTTCGCCGGTCTCAAGCGACCACTCATCCGGCACGATGGTGTGCTTCTTGATGAGCTCGTACGGCGCCAGGTGCGCGTTCACCCGGTCCACGATCTCCTTGTAAGCGGACTTCACCTGCGGCTGCTGTATCAAAGCCGCGCGTCCCTCCGGCGTCGCCACGTCGCTCTCGATTCCCTGCCGCTTCGCCCAGTCAGACAGCGCGGCAAAGTTCGGCGAGATCAGCGCGCTGACAAACTTCTGCTTGTCGCCGACGAGCGCCACCTGCCCTACCAGCAGATCGCCCTTGAGGCTGCCTTCGATCGGCTGCGGCGCAATGAACTTGCCGTTCGAGGTCTTGATCAGCTCCTTCTTGCGATCGGTGATGGAGAGATACCCTTCAGCATCTATCGCGCCGATGTCGCCGGTCTTGAACCAACCGTCCTCGGTGAAGCTCTCCGCCGTCTGCTCCGGCTTCTGCCAGTAGCCTTTGAAGATCGATGGGCCCCGCACCTCAAGCTCACCATCGGCCGCGAGCCGGCACTCCACATTCGGCAGCGGCCTGCCCACCGTGCCGATCTTGTGCGCGAGCGGATAGTTCAGCGCGATCACAGGCGAGGTCTCGGTCAGCCCGTAGCCTTCGTGGATGCGGATGCCCATGTCGGCATACCAGCCGGCGGTGTCCATGCCGAGCGGCGCGCCGCCGGAGATGAAGTGCTTCACCCGCCCGCCGAATGCCTCGCGGATCCTGGAGAAGACCAATTTATTCGCTAGCACCCACTGCGTCTGACGGATGGCCACAAGCAGAAAGAATAGAAAGGCCACCCCCAGCCCCGCTTCGCGCCACGGCTCATGCTCTCCTCGCGCAATAACGGAAGAACCGAGCGTCGCAAGGACAATCACAACAACCAGGAAATAGCTGGAGGCAGGATTGAGTCCGCGTAGTATTTCGCCACGGTGCTTGTGCCCCGTCTTTACCGCCCACGCAAATATCTTGCGCTTCCTATCCGAGCCCGCGGCCGACTTCTGCTCCACCGACTGCCGCACCTTCTCGTAAACGCGCGGCACGGCCACAAAGACCGTCGGCTTCACCTCCTGCATCGCTTTGATCAGCCGCCCGACCTCCGGAACATAGGCCAGCACCGCGCCGCGGTAGAGCAGAGCGTAGTCCAGGTGCCGCGCCGTGATGTGCGAGAGCGGCAGGAACGAGATGCACACGTCGTTCGCATTGAAATTAAACGGACTGGTGGAGTAGTTCAGGTTGCTGGCGATGTTGGCATGCGTCAGCATCACGCCCTTCGATTCGCCCGTAGTGCCGGAGGTGTAGATGATCGTAGCCAGGTCGTCCGGCTTCGCCTCGCGCAGCATGGCGGAAAAGGCGGCTTCGTCTTCATGTGCCAGTAAGCCGCCCATAAAATCCGCCAGTGGCGAGGCCTTCTCCCAGGACGGGCCATCGTTCCACGCTTGCGGATCGGAATCCATCACCAGAATTCGCTCCACGCTCGTCTGCGAAAGTATGCTCGCGATTTTCTGGAGCTGCGAGCTGGTGGAGACCACGGCCATGCGCGCGCCGGAGTCGCGCAGCGCATAGGCCGCCTGCTCGGCCGTAAGCGTGGGATAGAGCGGCACGTCCACTGCGCCGATGGCGAGCGCGGCAAAGTCCGTCACCGCCCACTCCCAGCGGTTCTCCGAGAGGATGGCGATGCGGTCGCCCTTCTGAATGCCCCAGAGTTTCAACGCACCGGCCAGCCCGCGCACCCTCCGCCGCAGTTCGTTCGACGAGATGGGCAGCCACGCTCCGGCCTTGTCCTGCCAGAGCATCACCGTCTGCTCGCCGCGTCCCGTGGCCAGCGCGAGCACATCGTTCAGTGTCTGTAGTTCTTCTGCCATCGAATCTCCCGCTACCGCGCCTGTGCGCATCTGATGAACCGCCACTACTCTACTAGACCGGCGTTAATCTTTGGATGCAAAACCGGGCAGTGTCCCCGGCGTAATCCGCTCACCAGCTCTTGTCTTTGGATTAAGCAGGGGCCTTCAGGCCCCTGAATGTGCTCAACAATTCTAAGGGCTTTAGCCCGGGCTTTTCACGGCCCAGGGCTAAAGCCCTTTTGGGTGCATCTTCAATTCCTGGGGCTGAAGCCCCAGGCTTAATCCCAGCTGCGCGGCGCTATGCCTGCGGCTTCGGTGTGAGCTTCAGGAAGCGTTGCACGCTCGCCGGCCAGTGCGCCAGCAGAGACTTCGCCAGTGCGCTGAGCGACTTCTGCGCATGCTCGGTCAGCAGCACGCGCAGGCTGTCCTGCTCCTCCAGCGTCAGGTTCCAGAAGCGCTCCGGCGTGACGAAGTCCACGTGGTAACGCTTCTCTTTCAGGAACGAACCATCGGCGTCCAGCACCCATGCCGTGCCGCCGGTCATACCGGCCCCGAAGTTGATGCCGGCCGAGCCCATCACCACGACGGTGCCACCGGTCATGTACTCGCAGCCGTGGTCGCCCACGCCTTCCACCACCGCGTTCGCGCCGGGGTTGCGCACCGCGAAGCGCTCACCCGCTCGTCCCGCCGCATACAACGCGCCGCTGGTAGCCCCGTAGAGCGCGACGTTGCCCAGGATCACATGCTTGCTGCTGTTCTGAGCCGCCAGACCACAGGCGCGCACCAGTATCTCGCCACCACACAGTCCCTTGCCCACAAAGTCATTCGCCTGGCCGTTGAGCTCCAGCGTCATGCCCGCGGTGCAGAATGCTCCGAAGCTCTGCCCAGCCACGCCGTGCAGCTTCAGCGTCACATCATGATGCGTGTGCGGCCTGCCGCCCATCTGCGTCTTCAGCAGGGCGAGCTCGCCGCCCAGCCTCGCACCGACCGAGCGGTCCTGATTCTCGATCTTGCTCTCGATCACGATGGGCTTGCCGGCCTTCACCGCCTCCAGCACCGGCTCTACCCAGGGCTCGTCGAGCGCAAGGCCGTTGCCGCTGGAGATATCGATCGGCCGGTCGTTGCGATGCTGTACGCAACGCGTGGGTCCGCTGCCGACCTGCGCCAGCACAGGCTTCATATCGATGCCACCGTCGTTCCGTACCTGCTCCAGCAGATCGGTGCGGCCAATGGCCGCTTCGATCGAAGGCAGACCGTAACGCGCCAGCATCTGCTGCAGATCGGCTGCAAGATTCTCGAACATCGAGACGATATGCTCCGGCTTGCCGCGGAACTTCGCGCGCAGCTCCGGCCTTTGCGTGGCAATGCCCGTCGGACAGCTGTTCAGGTGGCACTGCCGCGCCATGTCGCAACCGATCGCCACCATTACAGAAGTTCCGAATGCGAACTCGTCCGCTCCCAGCAGCGCCGCGATCAGAACATCGCGCGCCGTACACAGTCCGCCATCCGTACGCAGACGCACGCGGCCACGGAGACCGTTCTCCATCAGCACCTGCTGCGCCTCAGCCAGTCCAAGCTCCCACGGATTGCCCGCGTACTTGATCGACGAGAGCGACGATGCTCCCGTGCCGCCGGAATGACCGGCGATAACGATGTAATCCGCATACGCCTTGGCAACGCCTGCAGCCACCGTGCCCACGCCCATGCCGGAGACGAGCTTGACGCCCACCGCAGCCTTCGGGTTCACGCGCTTCAAGTCATAGATGAGCTGCGCCAGATCCTCGATCGAGTAGATGTCGTGGTGCGGCGGCGGCGAGATCAGCGCCACGCCGGGCTGCGCATGACGCAGCCGCGCAATCAGCTCGCTCACCTTGTGGCCGGGCAGCTGGCCGCCCTCACCGGGCTTGGCTCCCTGCGCCACCTTGATCTCCAGCTCCTCGGCGTGGACCAGGTACTCCGCCGTCACACCGAAGCGTCCGGAGGCCACCTGCTTGATCTTGTTATTCAGCAGCGACCGCACCAGCGGCGCTTCCACCGCAGGCAGCGGATCAGCCACGGCCACGGAGGCCGCGGCCGCGCGGGCCTCGCTCCGTGCCGGCGGAACGCTTGCCGTTGTCACCGCCGGTTCGGTGCGATAGACGTCAGGATCCTCGCCGCCTTCGCCGGTGTTCGACCGTGCGCCGAGCATGTTCATCGCCATCGTGATCGTGCTGTGCGCCTCCGGGCTCAGCGAACCCAGCGACATTGCGCTCGAGATGAACCGCTTCATCATCTGCTTCGGCTCTTCCACCTCAGAGAGCGGCAGCTCCTTGCCCGCCGGACGGATCTCCAGCAGGTCACGCAGCGTCGTTACCGGCCGCTCGTAGACACCGCGGCTGTAGCTCGTCCACGCCTCAAACGGGTTCGCCGGCAGCGCCACATTGCGCGCGGAGCCTACCACGGTCTGCAGCGCCTTCACCGTCGGCGGCTGCCAGGCGTGCGATTCGGCCTTATCGTTGCGCTGGAAGCGTATCCAGCCAAAGTCCGGCAGCTCGGCCGACTGCGCCGCCACGATCGCCTCGGCCGAATCTGGAATCCACAATGCCCGCAGACCGGCCTCAAGCTCCTTGAAGCCGATGCCGGAGAGCGGCGACGGCGTCTGCGGGAAACAGCGGTCGGCCACCTCCTGGTGCAGCCCGAGCAGATCGAAGAGATGCGCGCCACGGTAGCTTGAGACCACCGAGATGCCCATCTTCGACATGATCTTCGCCAGA
>DATMLK010000025.1:0-3144 GCA_035570215.1 Acidobacteriaceae bacterium | reverse complement strand
GCTCCGTGGTTTGGTACCAGCGGGATGAGCGGGGGACAGCACCCCTACGTCTATTCGGGGGGACTGGACTGCGGGATGCAAATGGCGCACACGAATCCGGAGCGGTGTCTGACGCGGTACTGGACCTTTGAGAAGGCCGAGGTGCCGATGGCGGGCGCGAGCCAATCGCAGGGAATCTTTGCCCTGGGATTGCAGCAGGCCAAAGATGGCAGCCTGCACGCAGTGGCGGTAGGGGGTGACTACTCCGCGCCGGACAAAGACGACGGCACGGCGGCGTGGCGCGATCCCAAAACAGGAAAGTGGTCCGCGGCCAAGAAGATGCCGCACGGATACCGGTCGAGCGTGGCATGGGACGCGGCTGACAACGCGTGGATTGCGGTTGGTGTGAATGGAACAGACGTCTCGTATGATGACGGGCAGAGCTGGTCTGCGCTGGGCAATGACGGCTACAACGCCATCAGCCTTCCCTGGGTGGTAGGCCCCGACGGCCACATCGCGAAGTTGACCAGTTTGAAAGGAAAGTAGCCGCAGAGGCACGCGCATGGCGGAATTTGTCATCAGACTGGCCGATGAGCGCGGCCGACTGCAGGAACAGGTGCAGACGGCGGCGAGCGCAGAGGAGCTGCGCAATCGCTTCACGCAGGCGGGATATTACGTCTATTCGGTGAAGGCGCGAGGGTTGAGAGCGCGCCAGAAGAAGATCAAGCTTGAGGCCTTTCTGGTCTTCAACCAGCAGTTCCTGACGCTGATCCGAGCTGGTGTGCCGATTCTGCCGGCGCTGGAAATGCTGGCGAAGAGCCAGAAAAACGAGGCGTTTCAGGCGCAACTGGAAAGCGTGGCGCAGCGCGTCCGAACCGGGCAGTCACCTTCCGAGGCCTTCGAGTCGCAGGGGGGCTTTCCGCCGATCTATACGACGACGCTGCTGGCAGGCGAGCGTAGCGGGCATCTGGAAGATGTGCTGTCGCGATACCTGAACTTTCAGCGGATCTCGCTGACGTTTCGCAAGAAGCTGACGGCGTCGATGTTCTATCCGGCGTTGCTGGTGATCATGGTGATCTCGATGTTCATCTTCCTGATCACCTTTGTAGTGCCGAAGTTTGGAGAGCTCTATGACCAGATCGGCGGGAAGCTTCCGACCTTGACGCTGCTGCTGCTGGCGCTGGGCAAGAACTTCCAGGCCTACATCTTGTATGCGATACCGGTGATCGCCCTGAGTGCGTACGGTATATGGCGATGGAGCCGCACGGACCGCGGTGCCAACCGGATTGACCAAATACGGCTGAAGATGCCGGTCTTCGGGAATATATGGGTCAAGTACCAGGTGGCGCAGTTTTCGCGAACGCTTTCGACGCTGCTGGAAGGCGGCATGCCGCCGGTGCCGTCCCTGGAGACAGCGGCGCGGTCGATTTCGAGCCGAATCGTTGCGAAGGCGGTAAAGACCTCCGTGGTGAGCGTCCGTGAAGGCAAGGCGCTGTCGGTGGCTCTGACGCGGACGAAGGTGTTTCCGGATCTGGCGACGTCCATGATCGAGGTGGGCGAGTCCACCGGTGCACTGCCGCAGATGCTGAACTCCGTGGCGGAATTTTTTGAAGAAGATGTGCAGTCGGCGTTGACGGCTGCGCTGTCCCTGATTGAGCCGATCATCCTGGTGGTGATGGGCGTAGTCGTTGTCACGATCATGATTGCGTTGTACCTGCCCATCTTTTCGCTGGGGCAGGCGGGCACGATGGGGGGCAAGTGATCATGGTCCAGCCTATCCGTCCAACTATTAAAGGAGTTCCCCCGCGTGGCTGAGAGTCCTGTTGTCGTAATGCCGGTGCCGATCCTGGCCGATGAGGTGGCGCGTTCGCAGGCGCTGGCGGCGCGCTACCGCTGCGAGTTTGTCGACCTGAAGAACTTCCGCATCCAGCACGATCTCTTCCGGTCGGTGCCAGTGGACATGATGTTCCGCTACAACTTTGTGCCGCTGGAGCAGATGGAAGACCGGCTGGTGATTGCGGTGAGCGATCCGAGCCGGCTGATGCTGCTGGACGAGATTGCCGGGCTGCTGGGACAACGCGTGGTCACGCGGGTGGCGACGCTCTCGCAGATTACCGATCTGCTGAAGAAGACCGAGCAGTCGCAACGCGTGCTGGATGAGGCGTCCGAGGGGTTGACCTTCGATGTGATCTCGTTGGAGGAGAACCAGGACGAGAACATCTCCATCGAGAAGTTGACGTCGGAAGAGGACATCTCACCGATCATCCGGCTGGTGGACACGACGATCTTCACGGCGCTGGAGCGGCGCGCGTCGGACATTCACATTGAAACCTATGACGATTCGCTGCTGGTGAAGTACCGCATCGACGGCGTGCTGCAACCGGCGATGGCGCCGATTGCGCGCGAGCATCACACGACGATCCTGTCGCGCATCAAGGTGATGAGCGAGCTGGACATCGCGGAGCGGCGCGTGCCGCAGGACGGACGCTTTCGCGTGCGTTACAAGGGGCGGCTGATCGATTTTCGCGTTTCCATCATGCCGACGGTGCATGGCGAGAATGCCGTGCTGCGCGTGCTGGACAAGGAATCGATGAGCGAGAAGTTCAAGAAGCTGACGCTCGATGTCGTGGGATTCCAGGCCGACGACCTGGTTCGCTTCCGCCGTTACATCCGCGAGCCTTACGGCATGGTGCTGGTGACAGGACCGACAGGATCGGGCAAGACGACGACGCTCTACGCGGCGCTGAATGAGATCAAGAGCGATGAAGACAAGATCATCACGATCGAAGACCCGGTGGAGTACCAGATCCGTGGCATTACGCAGATTCCGGTGAACGAAAAGAAGGGGCTGACCTTTGCGCGTGGACTGCGTTCGATCCTGCGCCACGACCCGGACAAGATCCTGGTGGGCGAGATCCGCGATGCGGAGACGGCGCAGATTGCGATCAACTCGGCACTGACGGGGCATCTGGTGTTTACGACGGTGCATGCCAACAACGTGGTCGATGTGCTGGGGCGCTTTTTGAATATGGGTGTTGAGCCGTACAACTTCGTGTCCGCGCTGAACTGCATTCTGGCGCAGCGGCTGGTGCGGACGGTGTGCGAATTCTGCGTGAAGGAAGTGACCTACTCGGATGCGGAGCTGCTGCTGAGCGGACTCGATCC
>DATMLK010000024.1:0-3983 GCA_035570215.1 Acidobacteriaceae bacterium | reverse complement strand
AGAAGCAGATCCGCAGCTACCCACGCCGGACGCGACGGAAAGACAAAAGAAATGGCGGAGTGACCGGAAAGATCAAAGGGCCCGTGGAGATATCTCCGCGGGCTCTTTGCGTTGCAGAGGCTCAGTCGCTGTTGCTGCTCTCGGGCTGGATCTGCGGCAGTAACAGCGGCACGCTGGCGATCTGGCTATGCCCGCGGCGCACGATGCGGGGTGTGAGCGTGATGACGAGCTCGCTGGAGTTGATGTTGGTCTGCTTGTTGGTGGTGTTCTGGAAGCCGGGCAGCTCGCTCAGACCGGGGATGCCGCTGACGGCGTCGTTTTCCTCGCGGGTGAGGCTGGTGACCAGCATGGCGGCCTGCCCGGGCATAAGCGTAACGGTTGAGGTGAAGGCGCGACTGCCGAGGATGGGGATGCCGTTCAACGAGCTTCCGGCGAGAGCTTCAATCTTCAGGTCGAGCTTCATGTATACATCGCCGGAGCGGAGCACGGTGGGTTCGGCCTTTAGCGTCAGGCCGAGATCCTCATAATCGATCTGGGGAACGGTGATCTGGGTGGCTGCTGCCGCGGCCGTCGCGCTGTTGATGCCGAGCGCCGCCAGCGCCGACGAACTGATGCCCGAAAGCTGCGATGCGGAGAGGCCGCCGGTCGTATACGTGGCTGTGGTGACGGGATATTTGGTGCCGACGCGGAAGGTGGCCGTCTTTCTGTCGCCCACGTTGATCTGCAGATCCTCGAGCGACCTCGCATCCGACTGATTGAGTCCGAAGTTGATGCTGGGCAGCGAGGTTGGCGCGACGCCGGTGAAGGTGAGCCCGCCGCCGAAGGTGGCGACGCCGTTCGCCAGCAGAGGATTATTGTTCAACAGGCCTGCACCGGCAAGCCCTTCCAATATCTGCAGGGGACTGGCATTCGCCGGAATAAGGCCGCTCGCAATGCCTGCCTGAATCTGTGTCTGGTACTGGCTGATGATCTGGGATGCCTGCGTGTAGAGGTTGAACGCGGTAATGGACGAGCCGATGGGGAGGCCGATGTCTTTCATGTTGGTCTCGTCGACGGCATAGACCTTCATCTCCAGCACGAGTTCGCTGCCGCCGTCGAGCAGGTCGGCCAGTTCGTAGTTGGCGATCTTCAGCATCTCCGGAGAGGTTTTTATGCTGAGGCTGCCGCTGCCGCTATCCGCAGTAATGTGGCTTATTCCGAGCACATTCTGCAGCATCTTGGTGATGTCACTGATCTCGTCGGTGGAGAAGCCCGGCAGATAAATGGTCTCGAGCGCGACGCGGTCGAACTGCTTGTGGTTATCCGGCGTGTCCTTCAGCACCAGAGCGGTCTTTGGATCGATCGGCACCAGGAAGGACTGCGTGATCTCCTCCAGAATCGGGCGTATCTGCGCGAAGGTAGCATCATCGATGTCCAGGCGGACGCTGGTGGCCGGCACATTGTCATTGAACTGGGCCTTCAGGCCATAGGCCAGCAGCACCTGGCGCACAAGCTCATGTCCGGAGGCGCGGAGGTGAAAGCTCTGGGCCGTCTGGTTGGCGGCGAATGCCATTGGAGGCGCGAATCGCAGATCCTCACCGCCCATTCCCACGAGCGACGGCTCAATCTCCACGTGTGCCTCATCCTGGTTCATATGTTCGGTCACGATCTGGTTATCAGGATCAAGCTTGGCGGCTGCCGCCAGCACGGCATCAGCGCCTGTGGCGTCGCCCGCGCTGCGCATGAGCTCGGACCTGCGAACCATGGCGCTGACAACGTTTTCAAGCGCGATGGCCGCGGCGACGGAGTACTCCTGCTTCTCGGGGTTCAGCTTGGCGGCGCGCTGGAACTCCCTGAGCGCCTTATCCGCCTCGCCCTTCTGGAGCAGAGCGGAGCCGGCGAGGTAGGCATCGTCGGCCTCGTGTGCCTGCCGCCGCGTAACCGGCTTGTGGCCGGGCTGGTTGGCCAGAGCTTTGGTGATGACGATGGGAGCATCTGGGGCCGCAGGCGTTGCCACGGCTGGCGCTGCAAGGGGTTGCGTCTGATCCGGAGATTGAGCCAGCGCCGCGGATGCGGCAAACAGCGAGACGCACAAGACACACAACATCCGCAGGCCGTGCTGCCGTGCGTTGCCCGGGGTAGTGCCCGCTGTGCTGATAGTGAGAATCTTCATCCGAATGTGCTCTTCCTGTTGGACGCAGGAGTCACCCCTACATTGTATGCGGGCAGTAAAAAACCCGCGAAAGTCGCGGGTTTTGGGGATTCCGGGTGATGCCTAGCGGGCAATGGATATGGTCTGGGGCAGTGGGCGCTCTGAACGCGATGGCCGCTTGAGGCCGAGGCGAATCTGCGCGGGATCGATCTGCAGCTCGGTGATGGTACGGCTCAGCGTATTGCGGTGCATGCCGAGTTCGGCCGCGGCCTTGCACTGATTGCCGCGGTGATGCGAGAGCACCTCAAGCAGATAACGGCGTTTGAATTCGCGCACGGCCTCGTCGTAGGTCACGCCGGTGCTGTGCATCTGGGCCACTATGCTTTCAAGCTCTCGTTTCACTTTGCCTCTCAATAGGGTGACTGTTGCCGTCACCAGAAACTTTATTCTAACGCGAAACCCCAGGGGTATGGCCAGCGCTATTTTTCTAAGGGTACTGCCACTGCGTTTTGAGCAGCACCATACCGTTGCGCACCCGGTTCTCCATATCAGAAGGTACAACCGAGGATACAGCATGAGCCGCGCTTAGAAAATATGGCGCCAGCACGGAAGGGTAGATCTGTTTCTCCATTTGTGCGTTACCGGGCAGAAAGGCCGCGACGGCCATCATACTCGCAGTAATCAGCAGCACGCCACGGAGCAGGCCAAATAATCCGCCGGCCAGCGAATCCAGAGTCCCCAGGCCGGCAAA
This sequence comes from Acidobacteriaceae bacterium, assembly GCA_035570215.1. Lineage (GTDB taxonomy): Bacteria > Acidobacteriota > Terriglobia > Terriglobales > Acidobacteriaceae > JARLFX01. Next base: position 1,101 of record DATMLK010000024.1, on the reverse strand, counting down.
GCGTATGACCGAGCGCATGGCATGGCCGAGCAGACCGGCCATGATCATTACGCCGAAGACGATGAGAAGAAACGAGCAGGCCTCCGCTACCGGCTGGCTGTTGACGATGGGCTCCAGGGCCTCTGCCGGGAGCGCATAGTAGGCGCATGCCAGGGCCAGACCAAGAATGGAGCCGCCCAGCCAGAAGAGCTCCCGCACCATGCCGCGCATGGTGGCGCGTATGACGGAGAAGGCGAGTACGGCCATCATGATCCAATCAAGCACGGTCAGGCGGTGGAAGATGGCGGGCATTATGCGGGTACCCCAGTGGAGTCGAGTTCGTGACCGGTGAGCAGGCGAAAGGCTTCAAGGTATTTGACGCGGGTGCGGGCGATGACGTCCGCGGTGAGCGCGGGTGCGGGCGCCTGCTTGTTCCAGCGGATGGATTCGAGATAATCGCGGACGAACTGCTTATCAAACGAGGGTTGCGGGCCGCCGGGCGTGTAACCGGCAGCCGGCCAGTAGCGGGAGGAGTCGGGCGTGAGGGCTTCGTCGGCCAGGACGATACGGCCGTCGACGGTGCCGAACTCGAACTTGGTGTCGGCGAGGATAAGCCCGCAGGTCAGAGCGTGTTTTGCAGCGGCTGCGTAGATATCGAGCGAAAGCTGCCTGAGCTTTGCCGCTGAGCCAGCGCCGATCCTCTCCGTCATGCGGGCGAAGGAGATGTTCTCATCGTGGCCGACGTTATTTTTGGCGGCTGGAGTAAAGAGGGGCTCGGGCAGCGGCGAGGATTCGCGCAGGCCGGCGGGTAACGGGATGCCGCAGACGCTTCCGGAGACCTTGTACTCCGCCCAGGCCGAGCCGGAGAGGTAGCCGCGGACAACGCACTCGACAGGGAACATCTCCGCGCGGCGGACAAGCATGGAGCGGCCTTCAAGTTGTGCGGCGTACGGCGCAAGCCCGGCGGGAAAGCCGGTGATCTCCGCGCTGATCAGGTGGTTGGGCACGATGTCACGCAGGTGATCGAACCAGAAGAGCGAGAGCTGCGTGAGCACACGGCCTTTATCCGGAATGCCGGAGCCGAGGATGTGATCGAAGGCGGAGATGCGATCGGTGGCGACG
>DATMLK010000023.1:0-3184 GCA_035570215.1 Acidobacteriaceae bacterium | reverse complement strand
GCACGCAGAGCTCGACGAGGCACCGGCGGCTGCGGTATCTACTGCTCTTTGCGCTACGATTTGCGTTGTTGTTGCTGCTGGTGCTGGCGTTTGCGGACCCGTACATTCGGCGGCCCGCGACGGATGCGAACGGACGTCTGCTGCTGATCGTGCTGGACGATTCGTTCAGCATGCGTGCGGGAACACGGTTTGCGGATGCGAAGCAGCAGGCGCTTGCGTTGTTGGCCGCAAAGCCGCATTCGCAGAAGGCTGAGGTGATGGCGCTCGGAGGGCAGTTCGCGGTGCTGACGCAGCCGATCGCCGATGAAGCGCAGTTGCGCTCGGCACTTGAGAGTATCCAGCCGGGAGATGGGCACGCGAACTTCGCCGATATGGTGCTCCCGGCAAACGCGACGCTGGTGCTTCATGCTGTGGCGAAGGGAACCGCTCCGCCCAACTGGACCGTCGAGAGTGTAAGTGCTCCTGCTGAACTCGCCGACCCGAAAGACCCCAGGCGATCGCGAGTACAGGCCGTGGTAGCGGGCTTCGGCACTCCGGCTGCGGAGAAGACTGTATCTTTCGTGGTGAATGGCAAGGTGATGGCGACGCGCAAGGTGACCGTTCCGGCAAATGGGCGCGCGACGGTGGAGTTCGCGCCGCTCGATGTGGGATATGGGTTCAACAAGTGCGAGGTACGGATAGAAGAGGGCCGCGATGCCTTGCCAGCGGATGATGCAAGCGTCTTTGTAATACGCCGGTCGGACCCCGAGCGGGTGCTTTTCGTCCATTCTGTGAGCGATACGCGGTCGGCGCTATATTTCGGTGCTGCGCTGGGTGCGGCAGCACAGGGTTCTTACGTACTGCAATCTGTTACGGCGGAGCAGACGACGGATCTCGATCCGTCGAAGTACGCTTTTGTGGCACTGTCGGATGCAGTCACGCTACCGTCAATCTTCGAGCACACGCTGGCGCAGTATGTGTCGAAGGGAGGCAGCGTTCTGATTGCGCTCGGCACTGGCGCCGGCCATCATGCGCGGATTCCGTTGTGGGGAGGCGAGGTCAAGGCCACGCACGATTATGCGCGCGCAGGGGGGGCCGCAACAGTCGGCAACGTGGACTTTACTTATCCTGCGTTAGAACAGGCGCAGCCGGGACGAGACAATGGGGGCTGGGCGGAGACGAAATTCTTCTACGCGGCGGTCGTAGACCCAGGGCAGGCGCGAGTAGCGGCGCGGCTGGGAGATGGGACGCCGCTGGTGCTCGACAGGCAGATCGGCGAAGGACATGTGCTGCTGTTCACGTCCGGACTGGAAAATCTGACCAACGACTTGCCATTGCATCCTGTTTTTGTGGCGTTCGTGGACAAGGCGGCGCGGTATCTCTCAGGCGTCGAGCGGCTAAGCGGCTCGCGGGTGGTGGACTCGTTCGTGCAACTCCGTTCGGCGGCTGAACCGGTGGGCGAGGTCGCGAGCGTGGAGGTGATCGATCCCGATGGGCGGAGGCCGCTGTCTCTGAGCGAAGCGCGGACAGTGCAGACGTTTCGGCTGGCGCGTGCGGGTTTTTATCAGATTCGATTTGCCAACGGACGTGATGCAGTGATTGGGGTTAATCCCGACTGGCGCGAGTCCGATCTGGAGCCGATTGCACCGGATGTGCAGCAGCTTTGGAGCGGAAGCAAAGGCGAAGCGTCTATACAGACAGCCAATGCCGTCGGGGATGAAGCGAAATCCCGTCCCGTGAGCCTGTGGTGGTACGTTATGCTGCTTACATTGCTGGTGGCGCTGGCGGAGACGGTACTGGCCAGCGGCTACATGGGCACGCAGCGGGAGGATGCATGAGCAAGCAGAGTGAGCTCAACTCCTATATCGTGGGGCTGCAGCGCAGGCTGCGACTAGGAGCCTGGCTGCGCGGCGCGGCAATCTTTACGGGCACGGCGCTTATCGTCACCATTGCGCTGGTGCTGCTGCTCAATCATTATGCTTTCCCGATGCATGGAGTTGCAGGGGCTCGCCTAGCGCTGCTTGCGGCACTTGCTGCAGTGGCGGGGTTTGGAGTCGCGCTGCCGCTGATCCGACTGACGCGGGCACGTGCCGTAGGCGAGGCCGAGGCCGCGCATCCTGAGCTTGAGCAACGGCTAACAACGTTCCATGAGCGTAAAGGCGTGGGCGGCGACCCGTTTCTGGAGCTTCTTGCTGCTGACACGTTATCGCGGACGCAGGATGCGACGGCGTCTTCGCTGGTTCCGGACAACCGGCTCTTCGCGCTAGGCGGCGCAGGATTGGCGTGCCTTGGCGTGCTGGTGTGGATGGTTGCCACAGGGCCGGGCTTCCTTGGTTACGGCGCTTCCCTGCTCTGGACGGGGACGAAGAAGAACGTAGCTCCGCTGTACTCGGTTGCTGTAACGCCCGGCGACGTGGTGGTGCGCCGGAACAGCGACCAGCTTATTACCGCGCATGTAATGGGCATGCGGCCTGAGAAGGTGCAGATCTTCGCCCACTACCAGAGTTCGAGCGCGTGGGAGCCGGTGACCATGCAGGCGCAGTCGGACTCAGGTGGCGCGGCTTCGTATCAGTTTGTTTTTGCCGGTCTTCCGGAGAACGTGGAATATTATGTGGCCGCTGGCCCGTTGGTTTCGTCGCATTACAAGGTGCGCGTGGTGGACCTTCCCACCGTAAAAGGGATTCGCGTGACCTACCAGTATCCGAAGTGGACCGGCATGAAGCCCGTGACGGAGGAGCACTCGGGTGATCTGCGGGCGATCGAAGGAACGGATGCTGCTGTCGAGATCGAGATGGATCATTCCCTGAAAGATGGGCAGCTGACGCTCGACGGGGGAAAGACGATTCAACTGGCGCGCGTGGACGGCAACCGGTATCGCGGCACGATCCACATGGAGAAGGATGGCGCCTATCACGTTGCCGCCACCGACGAAGGCCAGCCGGTGCGGCTCTCAGAGGACTACTTCATCGCGACCGATAAGGCGATGCCGCCGGAGGTTGCCATCAACCGTCCTGGTGGTGATTATCGCGCCAGTCCGATTGAGGAGGTGACGGTCGGTGTTAGAGCAGCAGACCAGTTTGGACTGAACGATGTGCATCTGCATTACTCCGTGAACGGCGGCCCCGACCGCGACGTGAGCATCCTCAAGACACCGGGCGCAAAGGAGACTAATGGCTCTTATACGTTGCGGCTGGAGGATTTCAAG
>DATMLK010000022.1:0-3527 GCA_035570215.1 Acidobacteriaceae bacterium | reverse complement strand
CGACCTGCGCGCGCAATTGGAATCCACCCGCAGCGAGGAGACCGAGACCAAGCGCCGCGGCGACGGTCTCCGCGCCGAGGTCGCCACCCTGCTCGGCCGCCGCAACTCGCTCGAATCGCTCATCCGCGAGCACAGCTATTCGACCGAGACCGTCCGCGACATCTTCCGCGCGAATAAAGCCGCGCACGCCGGAGGCGAGGCTGGCGTTTCTCCCGTCGGCACGCTCGCTGACTTCCTCGAGGTTGACGGCCAATACGAGAGCGTCGTCGACGAATTCCTGCGCGATGAGCTGAACTACATCGTCGTCAAAAGCTGGGACGCCGCCGACGAAGGCATGCGCATGCTGCACTCCGACGTTGCCGGCCGCGCCACCTTCCTCGTGCATCCCAACGACTCGCAGGCCAAGTTCTCCTTCACGGAAGGCATGCCCAGCACCGCGGGCCCCAGCGCCTCCAGCGGCGGCGTAGTGCCGCTGCGGAACTGCATGCGCGTACTGGACGGCTTCGGCCGCTCGCTCGAAGTGATCCTGCCCAAGCTGCGCGAAGGCTTTGTCGCGCCCAACTCCGAGACCGCGCGCAGGCTTGCGCTGGAAAATCCGCAGGCCTTCTTCCTCTCGCCGTCGGGCGAGACCTTCCACAACGTCACCGTCACCGGCGGCCGCACCCGCAGTGAAGGCCCGCTCGCGCTCAAGCGCGAACTGCGTGAGATCCAGGTCAAGCTCGATGAACTTGAGGCCGAGCTCTCCAGGACCGACATCCACGCCAACGGCCTCGCCCGCCGCGTGGCCGAACTCACCGTCACCCTCGACGCCAAGAGCAATGAGCGTCGCGACGCCGAGCGCGAATCCGCCAACTCCGGCGCTGCCCTGCGCGCGATGGAGTCTGAAGCAACGCGGCTTGAACGCCGCCTGCAGGAGTGGACACTCGCCGCTGAGCGTAATCGCGATGCGCAGAACAGCAAGCAGGAGATCATCGCCGCCAAGCGCGAAGAATCTGCCCGTCTTGAAGAAGAGCGGCGCACCGTCGAGACCACGCTTGGCGAGCTGCAGCAGCGCATCGAAAACCTTCGCTTAACGAGAGACGATGCCCAGACCGCGGCCTCTGCCGCTGCCGCGCATGCGGCCGGAATTGAAGAACGCCGCCGCTCTGCCGCCGCCAACTTCGAGCAGACCGACCGCGTCTATAGCGCGCATGGCCTGCGCATTACGCAGATGGAGCAGCAGATCGCCGCGTCCGCCGCCGATCAGCAGCGCCGCGAAGTGGAGAACATCCAGCTGGCTACGGAGCAGCTTGCCGTCACGCAGACCCGCGAGCTCGCCCAACTGCGCATGAAGCAGCTCAGCGAAGAGTCCGCCGCTCTCCGGGCGCGCATCACCGAGCTTGATACCAATCTCCGCGCTCTGCGGCATGAGAACGAGGCCCGTCGCGAAGAGCGCGGCACGCTCACCGCGCATGCCGCCAAGCTCACCTCTGACCTGGAGCATCTCGCGCAGACCTGCCTGAACGATCTCGGCATCGAAGCCGCCGAACTCCGTGCCGATGAATCCATCGCGCGCATAGACTCCGGCGAAGCCGAAGGCGCGGAGGCTCTCGCCGCCGCGGAAGAAGAGTCCCGCGCGATGAAGCAGCGGCTGGAAAATATGGGCCCCGTGAACATGATGGCGCTCGAGGAGTTCGCCGAAGCCGAGCAGCGCTTCACCTTCCTCGACACCCAGCGCAAGGACCTCATCGACTCCATCGAGAACACGCAGCAGACCATCAAGGAGATCGACGAGATCACGCACGCCAAATTCAACGAGGCGTACGCCGTCATCAACGAGAACTTCTCCAATACCTTCAGCAAGCTCTTCGGTGGCGGCCAGGCCTTCATGCGCCTCACCGACCAGGAGAACTCGGCCGAGAGCGGCATCGAACTCGTCGCCTCGCCCCCGGGCAAGAAGCTGCAGAACATCCTTCTGCTGTCTGGTGGCGAAAAGGCCCTCACCGCCTTCTCTCTGCTCGTCGGCATCTTCCAGTACCAGCCCAGCCCCTTCTGCGTGCTGGACGAAGTCGACGCTCCGCTCGACGAGACCAACGTCGGCCGCTTCGCGCGCCTGGTGGAGGAGATGTCCTCGACGACACAGTTCATCGTCATCACCCACTCCAAGCGCACCATGCAGCAGGCGGACGTCATCTACGGCGTCACCATGCAGGAGCCGGGCGTGTCGAAGATCGTCTCCGTCAAACTCGGCGCCGGCAACAAGCAGGAGCAGCGCTCTGTCGCATAAGATAATTTTGAGCCCGTCATTCAGAGCGCGCTTTTGCGCGAAGAATTCCGAAGCTTGTCACGCTACCCATACCGCGACAGGCTTCCGCTGCGCGAATGCTGACGGCTTATCTCCCGCCAGAATTTTTCTGCTTGCAGTAATGCTCTTTACAGCCACGTTGTACGCGCAAGATATCCCCGCCGCCAACCCCGGCCGCCCCACCGTCTCCACGCCGGCCACGCTCACGCCGATCGGCTATCTCCAGTTCGAGAACGGCGCGCTCTACGCCACCGACTCGCAGGAGTTCGCCAACCAGGTCGGCCTCTCGCAGGTCACCAAACTCACCATCGCCCCACGCCTGCAGTTGCTCACCAACTGGCAGCCCATCGCCTACTCGAACGCCGATCTGGACCACACCCTGCTGCCCGGCGACATCACTCTCGGCGCGCAGGCCGTCGTTCTCTTCGGAAAACCACGGCTCCATGGACCAGCCCGTCCTACCGTCTCCCTGAGCTACTTCGGCCGCGCGCATGAAGGCACAGCGCCCAATCTCGATATCGGCGGCTATGCACAGAGTGTGCTTCTACTCGTCAGCACAGACATCCGCGGCTTTCATATCGACACCAACGCCATCCAGAACGAACAGGTGGACGACGGCTCCGGCGTACGCCGCCTGCAGCTTGGCCAGACCTTCTCGCTCTCGCGCGCCATCGGCAACTTCACCGTGGCAGGTGAACTCTGGCACTTCACGCAGCCGCTCACGCACGGCAACTGCGCCGGTAGTCTTTGGGCCGTCTCTTACGCGCTGCGTCCCAATCTTGTCTTCGATGCAGGCTTCGATCGCGGCCTCACCAGCACCTCCACGCAGTGGGAGGGCTTTACCGGCTTCACCTATCTCCTGCCCCACCGTCTCTGGCCGGCGCGTGGATCTCATCGTCTGTAAAATTCGACTAATTCGAGCAACGCTCGACCGCTCGAAGCGCGTTAGCATAGGAAGCGATGCCAGTCCTGCTTGAAACCCACCTCCCGCTGCCCCTCTTTGCTCGCGGCAAGGTCCGCGATCTTTACACCGCGGGTAACGACCTTCTCTTCGTCGCCACCGACCGCATCTCCGCCTTCGATCACATCCTCGGCTCCGGCATTCCGGACAAGGGCCGCGTGCTTACGCAGCTCTCGCTCTTCTGGTTCGAGCACTTGCGCGATCTCGTGCCCAACCACCTCATAAGCGCGGAGATCGCGGACTTTCCCGCCGAACTCGCGCCGTACGCGGACAAGATAGAAG
>DATMLK010000021.1:0-19143 GCA_035570215.1 Acidobacteriaceae bacterium | reverse complement strand
AACGCGCTGATCCCTGTGCTCACGGTGGTCGGCCTGCAGTTCGGTTCGCTGCTCGCGGGCGCGATCGTGACGGAGACGATCTTCAGCTGGCCGGGCATCGGGCGGCTCACGCTCTCGGCGATATCAAACCGAGACTACGCTCTGGTGCAGGGCTGCATCCTGGCCGTAGGACTTACGTACGTCGCGGTCAATCTATTAACCGACCTGGCGTACACTTTGGCGAACCCGCGCATGCGGGCGTAAGAGGGAAACACTATGCAAAAGATCGTATGCACCTTGCTGTGGGTTGCATTGGCCGCGAACGCGCAGACTGCGCCGCCGCAGCAGCACTATAGGGACGCGGAGAACGGCGTCAGCTTCGACTATGTGCCGCCGTGGCGTCCGCTCGATACCGGCAAGGACACGGATTATCTGCGTCCGTCGGTGCAGCCGGTGCGCGCCGCCATCGTTCTGGACGTGACCACCCCGCCGTATCCCGGCACGGACTTTGCCGGGCTCAGCTTCAGCTATGCCATCGCATCCGCCAGCACACCCGCTGCGTGCGCCGCGGTGATTACGCAGTATGGCGACACCGCGCCGGGAGCGCCGGTCACGGTGAATGGCGTTCACTTCAGCTTTGCCGAGGGCGGCGATGCGGCGATGAACCATCAGCTGACGGAGCGCATTTACAGCGCCTTTGCCAATGGCCGCTGCTACGTCTTCGATCTTTCGCTGGCGACGGCGGGCTTCGGCGCGGCCGACGACGTTCGCCAGATGAACGACGCCGAGCGCAAGGATGCGGAGCAGTCGCTGGATGACCTCTTCGGCACCGTGCGCATCGCGACGCTAAAGTAGTTCGATAATCTCCGCCCGCATCGTTTCCTCGTCAATCGTCACCATCGCCAGCGAGACCGGCAGCGAAAAGCGTCGTGGCCCAGCGCTTCCGGGATTCAGATAGAGCACGCCGCGTCTTTCCAATTTTTCCGAATAACGGATCTCCGGCTGGTGCGAGTGGCCGCTGACGACGCAGGCGATCTCCGCGGCCTCGGGAACGATATCCAGATCGTGCACGCTGTGGACGAGATAGAAATTTTTACCGCCAAGTTCGATCATCTCTGTCGCGGGTAGTTCGGCGCAGGCACCGTGAGTGTCCACATTGCCGCGAATCACCGTGACCGGAGCCATCGCGCGCAGCCTCTCGACAATGGCGATATCGCCGACGTCGCCCGAATGCAGAATGTGATCCACGCCCTGCAGCGCAGCCAGCGCCTCGGGGCGCAAGAGTCCGTGGGTGTCCGAAATAACGCCGATACGCATCACGGCCCTACAGACAGCCGCGTGCGTGGGTCCATGCGGTCGCGCAGCGCGTCCCCAATAAAATTAAAAGACAGCACGCAGAGCATCACGGCGATGGCAGGGAAGGCGATCATGTGCGGCGATTCAAACAGATGCGACCGCGCATCGTTCAGCATGGAGCCCCAGCTCGCGGCAGGTGGCGGTATACCGAGTCCGAGGAAGCTCAGCGTCGCCTCCGCCAGCACGGCACCTGCCATGCCGATCGCCGCCTGCACGATGAGCGGCTGCACGATATTCGGCAGAATATGTTTCAGAAAGATGCGCAGGTCCTTTGCGCCGAGCGCGCGTGCCGCCTCCACGAACTCTCGCTCCTTCACCGCCATCACCTGCGCGCGTACCAGCCGAGCGTAGCCCACCCATCCGCCGATGGAGAGCGCGAGGATGAGGTTCCACAGCCCCGGCCCGAGAAAAGCCACGAACGCAATCGCCAGCAGGATGCCCGGCAGCGCGAGAAACGCATTCATTACGTAGATGTTGATAATCGCATCCAGCCAGCCGCCGTAAAAGCCGGCGAGCGCTCCTGCTGCCAGGCCAATCGCAAACGAGATGCTGACAACGGAGACTGCCACGATCAGCGAGATGCGCGCGCCAAAGATGGTGCGCGAGAGGATGTCGCGGCCCAGCTCGTCTGTGCCGAAGAGGTGCGTGTGCGACGGCGGCAGCAGGCGGGCGTTCAGATCAAGCTGCGCGGGGTCGTACGGCGCAAGCAGCGGCGCAAAGACGGCGCAGAGCGTGAAGAGCAGTAGCAGCACGACGCCGGCAACGGCCAGCCCCGGCAGCCGGGTGCGTTCCGGTAACGCTGCCGCAGGGCCCGTGGACGCTATTTCCATAAGCTCCTCATTCTTTATCGCCTAGCAAACACTGTATCCGATAGTATCCAGAACGAGACGATTTTCCGGAATCTTCACTGGAACTGTGGTCACGGATATTGCATCCTAAAGGTATAGGTATGGAAGTCAAGGACATCCCGTCGATGACGTCTGAGCCACTCTACGGTTCAGCACCGCTCGTGGACCGCCGCAGCGCTCCGCGTGATAACAAGTATTGCCAGATTCTGGGCCTGCAGTTCTTTACCGGGTCGGTGCAGGAGGCGATCGACCGCATGCGCCGTGGCGGGCTTCTGGTGGTACCGGCTGCGCCTGCGTTGCTGGAAGTACAGACCAATGCCGGATATCGCGAGGCGCTTCTGGGCGCGGATATGGTGCTGCCGGACAGCGCGTTCATGGTGATGGTCTGGAACCGGCTGGGAGGCCGGAAGATCCACAGGATCTCCGGACTGGAGTATCTGCGCGTTCTGCTGATGCAGGCGGATGCGCGTGCCTATGGCAACTCGCTCTGGATCATGGCCAGCGAGCGCAGCGCGAATCTGAACCTGGAGTGGCTGCTGGAGCAGGGTATCCGTGTGCGCAAGGAGTGCACCTACAACGCACCGAGCTATTACAGCCAGAGAGAGATCCATGACCCGGCGCTGCTTGCGCTGATCGAAGAGCAGCGGCCGCAACACATCATTGTGACGCTTGGCGGCGGCAACCAGGAACGGCTGGGGCTCTATCTGCGCCACAACCTCAGCTATACGCCGGCGATCCATTGCATCGGCGCGGCCATCGCTTTTCTGAGCGGCGACCAGGTGCGTATTCCGGAGTGGGCGGACAGGTTCTACCTCGGCTGGCTCTTCCGCAGCCTGTCGGAGCCGATGCGCTATGCGCCCCGCTACTGGAATGCGCGCAAGCTGCTGCGGGTCATCCTGCGCTACCGCAGCGAGCTCCCGCCCTTCACCGGTGCCGCATGAACACATCTTTTTTCTCCGTTGTGTGTTCTAACCGGCAATGAACGCCGCAAAAAACAAGCCGCCGCGATTGCTTGGCTGGATGCTTCTCTGCGCCGCCGCTCTGCCACTGGCTGCTTCAGCCCAGCGCGGGCCGAACGTCGCCGAGCAGTACCTGCTCGCAATGGCGAATCAGGAGCGCACCCAACGCGATATCCAGCCGCTCGCATGGGATCAGCATCTCGCTGCCGCGGCCCTGCAGCATGCGCAGCGCATGGCGCAGGAGAACGCCATCTCGCACCAGTTCCCGGGTGAACCCGCTCTGGAGAGCCGCACCGCCACCGCGGGCGCGCGCTTCAGCCTGGTGGCGGAGAACGTAGCCATTGCGCCGACGCCGCAGGTGCTGCATACGGAGTGGATGCACTCGCCGGGCCATCGCGCCAATCTGCTGGAGCCGCATGAGAACGCCATCGGCATCGCCGTGGTCCAAAGCAACGGTGAGCTCTTCGCGGTGGAGGATTTCTCCGAGCAGGTGGCCGCCGTGGGCTTGAACGCGCAGGAGGCGCAGGTGGCCAGGCTGCTACAGGGGCTCGGCATGGCGAATGTGCAGGCCACCCCGGATGCGCGCCAGAGCTGCACCATGGATACCGGATACGCGGGAACGAAGCGGCCGTACTTTGTGATGCGCTACACCACCAGCGATCTCTCCCTGCTGCCGGATGAGCTGAAGACGCATCTGACGGACAAGCGCATCCATCGTGCCGAGGTGGGAGCCTGCGCATCGCAGTCGCCAGACTTCACCAGCTTCAGCATCGCCGTGGTTCTCTATCCGTGACGCTTGTCCTCACAACTTCTTCGCGAGCATCGCGAGCGCCACGCGAACCGGGGTGGAGAAGCAGTTAAAGCACCCGCGGCGCAAAGCCGCCCGCGGCAATCTCTTCCGGGGTCAGCGGCTTGGTCGGTTCCATCTTCAAAACATTATTGAAGCGGTTGAAGTAGTTGAAGATGCCGATGGCGGTCAGCAGCTCCACCACTTCGCCTTCCGAGTAAAAGCCGCGCAGCTCCGCGAACTCGGCATCGGTGTAGTGGTTGGAGTCGAGTGTCATCTTCTCGGCCAGGTGCAGAGCGGCAACCTCCGCCGGAGTGAAGAGTCGGCTGGCGGCGGCATGCGGCAGCGCCGCAATCTGTGCTTCGCTCCATCCCAGCTTGAGTGCGATCTGCGTGTGCGAGGCCATGCAATACTCGCAGTGGTTCAGCTGCGATGTCCGTACGATCAGCAGCTCTTTTAGTTTCGTGGTGAGCGTTCCGGTGTAAAGGATCGCCTCAAAGTGCGCGATCATCGTCTGGAATATCTCTGGCCGGTTCGCCATGGTGCGGAAGAAGTTGGGAACATTGCCGCGTTCGAGCAGGTAGCGGTCATAGATCGCGCCTGACTCCTCGGAGACCTGGTTGCGGGATAGACGTTGGATACGGGCCATGGTGTACACCTCGGCGTGAATTGAAGCCATCATATTCCGTTTAGAGTCGTCGCGGCCACACACTCGCGTGCCTCCGCTATACTTCGCTTGCGGAGAATAGAGTGGCGAACAAAGGCCTACGCATCGGTGTGGATGTTGGCGGCACCAAGATCGAAGCGCTCGCCATCGCAGCCGGCGGCGCGGAGCTGCTGCGCTATCGCGTTCCCACGCCGCGCGGCGACTACAACGCAACCGTCGGCTCGGTCTCAGCTCTCGTCTCCCGGCTCGAACAGGAACTCGCGACGCACGCAACCGTAGGCGTCGGCATTCCCGGAACTATCGCGCGCGAGACCGGACTGGTGAAGAACGCGAACTCCGTCTGGCTGAACGGCCGTCCCTTCGACCGCGATCTGGCAAAGGCTTTGTCACGGCCTGTCCGTTGCGCGAACGACGCCAACTGTCTCGCCGTCTCGGAGGCATCCGACGGCGCGGCGGCAGGGAAGGCCGTAGTCTTCGCCGTGATTCTCGGTACCGGCTGCGGCGGCGGCATCGCACGGAACGGCCGTGTGCATGCAGGCTCGAACGGAGTCGCCGGCGAATGGGGGCACAATCCGCTGCCGTGGCCGCGTCCGGAAGAGTATCCCGGTCCCGCCTGCTACTGCGGACGCAATGGCTGCATTGAGACGTGGATCTCCGGCACCGGCCTTGCGCAGGATCACGAGCGCGTCAATAACATCATGATGACGGGCGAGGAGATTCTCGCCGCAAGCGAAGGCGGCAACGCAGCAGCGATGGCTACGATGACTCGGCATGAAGAGCGCGTAGCCCGTGCGCTGGCGCATGTGGTGAACATGCTCGATCCCGATGTGATCGTGGTCGGCGGCGGACTCTCGCGCATCCAGCGTCTCTATGCGAATCTGCCGGCTCTGCTGCCATCGCTCGTCTTCGGCGGCAGCTGCAATACGCCGGTGGTGCAGGCGAAGCACGGCGACTCCAGCGGAGTGCGCGGCGCGGCGTGGTTGTGGTCTGTAGAAGAAGCGGTTGAAGTTTAGTGGTTGTCATTCTGGCACTGAGCAGCGCGAAGTGGAAGAATCTCACTCTGCTCAAGTCGCCGCATCTATTTCTTGCCCGTCTTGCGTGACTTTTTTGGCGCAGCGATCTTCTTAAGCGGTGCCGTCGAATCGCGTACATGCAGACCGTTCGGCAGCTCCTGGAACTTGGGTCGCTTGTGTTTGCCTGCGATGCGAGCCAGCAGTATCTCCGCGCTGGTGTGGCCGATGGCGTACTTCGGCTGCACGATCGATGTCAGCTTCGGCGGAAAGACGTCGTTCCACACGAAGTCGTCATAGCTCACGATGGAGACATCGCGCGGGCACGCCAGCCCCAGCTCCTCCATCGCCTTCAGGAAGCCGATGGTCATCAGGTAGTTCGTCACGACTACGGCCGTCGGCCGCTGCGCCAGCAGCTTCAATCCGGCGGCATAGCCGGAGTCGATGCCGTAGTCACCTTCCACGATGAGTGAATCATCGCAGGCGATCCGCTTGCTGCCGAGAGCCTCTTCGTATCCGCGCAGGCGCCCGTCGCTGGTGCTGGTGCCGCTGATGCCGCGCACCAGGCCGATGCGCCTGTGCCCGAGATCAAGCAGATGCTTTGTCGCCGCGAAGCCGCCGCCGAAGTCATCGGCCACGACCGTGTCCGCACGCAGCGCGGGATACTCGCGGTCGACCAGCACCACTGGTGGCGCGTTGCGGCGCAGGCTGGCGAGCAGATCGGTGGAGAGTCCGCCCGGCGCCTTCACCAGCAGAATGCCGTCGACGCGCTTGGAGAGAAAGAGTCGCAGGTAGATCTCCTCCTTCGGCGTCTGGTTGTCTGAGCTGCCGAGCAGGATGCTGTAGCCTGCGGCATTGGCGCAGTCCTCGATGCCGCGGACGATCTCCGGGAAGAAGGGATTGGCGGCATCCGGAATGAGTACGCCGAGCGTGAGCGTCTGCTGCTTGGCCATGCTGCGCGCCAGCAGGTTGGGGGTGTAGTTCAGCTCACGGATCGCCCGCTGTACCTTCTCTTCCAGCGCCGGGCTGACGTAGGAGCTTTTGTTGAATACGGCGGAGACAGTCGCAACAGAGACGCTGGCACGGCGGGCAACGTCATAGATGTTCGCCAAGGCACTCTCCTTGCGCTTCCGTTGCCGATGATTATATGAAATGCCATTGCCGCGCGTAGTAGCGATACAATTATCGCGAGTGACTATGACCGCGACGGTGCAGACACGGAACACCCGCCAGAAGAACGCTATCCGCGCCGCATTCCAGCAGGCCGATCGCCCGCTCTCGCCGGAAGAAGCATTGCTGCTGGCGCAGAAAGAGGTGGATGGCATCAGCATCGCCACCATCTATCGCAACATCGCTGCTCTGCTGGAGGCGCGCTGGCTTACGCCGGTGCAGATACCCGGCGCCTCCACGCGCTATGAGGTCGCCGGCAAGGAGCACCATCATCACTTCCAGTGCGTCACCTGCGGCGCGCTGCATGAACTGGTGGGCTGCACGATTGCGGAGAAGCCCAAGCTTCCGCGCGGCTTCAAGTACAGCGGGCATGAGTTCTTCGTCTACGGAACCTGCGCCGCCTGCAGTAAGTAAATATTTAGCAGCCAACTCTTTTTATTATTTGTCATCCCGCAGCGCAGCGGAGGGATCTGCTTTTGTTTCGCCTCAGATGTCTCATCTAGCGCAACGCGAGAGCCATGCGAACCGGGGTGGGGAAGCAGTTAAGGCACCCACGGTGCTAGCTCTTCGCGAAACCGCCCGCCAGCATCACCAGCGCCACACCCGTCACAAGACAGAGAATCTGCAGCGCCACGCGTGACCAGCGGCACTCCTCCTGCAGCTCGGGGAGAAGATTGACCGTGGCGATGTAGAGAAAGCTGCCCGCGCTCACTGGCAGCAGCAGCGCGATGTTCTGCGTGCGCATCGTTCCCGCGTAGAGCACGGCCGCCAGCCCCAGGAACGACGGCGCCCCCGCCAGCGCCGCCATCCGCAGCGCGCGCGCCGGAGAAAGCTTCAGATGCACCAGTACAGCGAAGTCGCCCATGCGGTGGGGAATCTCATGCAGAGCGATGGCCAGCGCCGTGATCCAGCCGATGCGCGGACTAGCAAGAAAGGCGACGGCGACGGCCGCGCCGTCCACAAAGCTATGCAGCATGCTCGCCAGCACCAGGCTCATGGGCCGCGTGCTGTGGCTGCCGTGATGGTGGTGCGTGTGGGTGTGTGCGGGAACGATCTCCGGCTCGGCGTGGCTGCCGGTCAGCGCAAAGAAGACGCGTTCCAGGCTGAAGAGCACCAGCATGGTGCCGCCCAGCAGCGCCCAGGTGCGCGTGCCGTTGCCCAGCTGCTCCACAGCCTCCGGCAGAAGATGCAGCAGCGCCGTGGCCAGCAATACGCCTACGGCCAGGCTCACGATAAAAGGAAGCTGGCGCTGCAGCGCGCTCTCGCGCTTGCGCAGCACCCACGCCGCGCCCACGGCGGAGGCCTGCACGCCAAATACAGCCACGCCGGAAGCCAGCGCCAGAGAACTGAAAAGATTCATAGTCTCCATCATAATGCATATGGATTCGCAATTACAGGCATCCGCTTCTGATTCTCGCGCACCGCGCGAGCCACGCGAAGCCATTAAAGCGCCCACGGCGCCGCATACTTATGCACAGAAGCCGCATAAACACCCATCCACACCCACGCGATACACTACATCTAAGTACTGAAGAACGGGGATTTTTGTGCTGACCACGGACTACATCGAGCTGGAACAGGAGTACGGCGCCCATAACTACCACCCTCTGGACGTGGTGATCGAGCGCGCCCAGGGCATCTGGGTCTATGACACCGGCGGCAACCGCTACCTGGACTGCCTCTCCGCCTATTCTGCACTGAATCAGGGGCACTGCCACCCCCGCATTCTCGACGCCATGATCGAGCAGGCTCAGACACTTACGCTCACCTCGCGCGCCTTCCGCAACACCCAGCTCCCCCGCCTCTATGAGGACCTGCACAACCTCACCGGCTTCGATATGGCCCTCCCCATGAACTCCGGCACCGAGGCCGTCGAGACCGCCATCAAGGCCGCCCGCAAGTGGGGCGCCCAGGTCAAAGGCATCCCCGAGAACCAGGCCGAGATCATCGTCTGCACCAACAACTTCCACGGCCGCACCATCGCCGTCGTCTCCTTTTCGTCTGAAGACCAGTACAAGCAGGACTTCGGCCCGTTCCTGCCCGGCTTCCGCTCCATCCCCTTCGGAGACGCCGCCGCCCTGCGCGCCGCCATCACGCCCAACACCTGCGCCTTCCTCGTCGAACCCATCCAGGGCGAGGCCGGCATCCTCATCCCGCCCGCAGGCTATCTCTCCGAAGTGGATGTCATCTGCAAATCGAACAACGTTCTCCTCATCCTCGATGAGATCCAGTCCGGCCTCGGCCGCACCGGCAGAATGTTCGCCTTCGAGCACGCCGGCATCCGCCCCGACGTCGTCACCATCGGCAAAGCGCTCTCCGGAGGCTTCTATCCCGTCTCAGCCGTCCTCTCCTCGCGCCAGGTCCTCGGCTGCTTCCAGCCCGGTGACCACGGCAGCACCTTCGGCGGCAATCCTCTCGCCTGCGCCATCGCCCGCGCCGCCTTACGCGTGATCGTGGACGAGCGCCTCTGCGAAAGATCCGCCGAGCTCGGCCCCTTCTTCCTCGACGAGCTGCGCAAGATCCAAAGCCCCGTCATCAAGACCGTCCGCGGCCTCGGCCTCTGGCTCGCCATGGAGCTGAACGAACCCGCGCGCCCCTACTGCGAGGCCTTGAAGCACGAAGGCATCCTCTGCAAGGAGACCCACGGCAACATCATCCGCCTCGCCCCGCCCCTCATCATCGAAAAAGCCGACATCCTCTGGGCCACCGAGCGCATCCGCGCCGTGATCGAGAGCATGGGCGGCAAGCGCTAAAAGCTTTCGTCATTTTAGGGCTCGCTATTATGAGGCTGGGACGTTGAAGCCGATACAGCGAAGTCCTTTGGCAGACCTCCCATTCATCGGAGGACACATATCGGGGCGAACTGTCCCGCTTAATTCCAAGGCGCAGCTCTCACCGAAGTATCTAATCTTCCAGTCTGCGAAATTGAGAACGTCATATAGGCGTCGGATAAACTCCCCTTTGCCAAATACGAGATGGGTCAGACTACGTTTCACTCGTTCGACATCTTCATTGTTCTCTTTCCAAAAGAAGTCGATGATAGCGGCATAGCCTCCCTTTATAAAGCGAATCTGCTCTTCGAAAGCATGTATGCCCATTAACGCAAGAGACAGGTCTTCGCGGGATGCTGTATGCAACGATTCTGCACTTGCGAATACGTTGCGGAGATGTTGCATATTTACAAAATAATCTTCGGTAATGCGTGGATTATCCGTAGATGCCCACCCATGTCCCAATGAGATCATTTCAATACGCCGATCTTCCTGAGAGCGTATGGGGTTTTTCTGCCAATCGTCGCCTGCGCCGTGAACCAATCGAACCCAGTTCAGGAACCTGTTCGTCTCGCTACCTTTATCGGTATTACTCCATTCAGGTCGATGGAGACCATTTTCGCTCAATGTCGCCGTCACTTCGTCGAACGCGGGTTTAAACTGTTCATGGACGCGTCTTCTTAAAGCTTCGAGGAAAATATATTCCGAAGATTTTTTCTCCGAACCTATGGATATATTCGAGGGTTCAGCTCTGCCAACAGCGGCTTCAATCTTCGTATCTGGGTTGAAGTGTTGTCCGAAGATGCCAGCCGAAGCCTCGAATCTCTGAAGCACGTCAGGTGTGAGTATTGGCGCTCCCGTCCACAGTTCTTGGCATAGAGCTCGGATTTCTTCAAGTTGCTCCGAGTCGTCGACCAGAATCGTAGCTTCTCGGTTACTTTGCATTCCACCATCAGTTAGGTTGGAGGAGCCAACGAGAGCGCAAGCATCGAAGAGATATATTTTCGCGTGGAATCGATGCGTGTAATAACGAATGCTTAAATTTGGCATTCCGAAGATAGCGCGGAGTGCGGCCGGATTTGTGGCGACATTCAGGCCGACGAGAAGATTGACTGTCTTTCCATCATTCGCAGCTGCCCCAAGGTCCTTCGTTAGGGTTACATATGGAGAGGCGACGAAAAGCGTGCGGGTTTCCGCGATTAACTTCTGATACGGCCGAATCACAAAATCCTTATTGGGGCCGTTGGAATACAAGGTGGACATGAATTATTCCTTTTCTATCCCTCAAACCATACCACTCCTAATTCTCCGGATGATTCTCCCCGCCCCGCCTGATATACATACCTCATGCCCCGGCAGATCTTCGCAAGAAAATCCATCAACAAGCTCATCGCCGACTCGGAGAAGCCCGAGCACGCCCTCCGCAAGACCCTCGGCCCCGTCTCGCTCACCGCGCTCGGCATCGGCGCCGTCATCGGGTCGGGAATTTTCACGGTGATCGGCACCGCCATCGCCGGAGACTTCAGCGAAGCGCCCTCCGTCCTCCGCACCCCCGTGCTCGACTACATCCTCCACCACTCCGCGCTCGCCGGACGCCCCGGCGCAGGCCCCGCGCTCGCCCTCTCACTCGTCCTCGTGGCCATCGTCTGCGGACTCACCGGCCTCTGCTACGCCGAACTCGCCTCGATGATCCCGATTGCGGGCTCGGCCTACACCTACGCCTACGCCACCCTCGGCGAACTCATCGCCTGGATCATCGGCTGGGACCTCATCCTCGAGTACGCCTTCAGCAACATGAGCGTCTCCGTCGGCTTCGCCGCCCACGTCGTCGACCTCATGGACTGGTGCGGCCTCCACTTCAACCCGCGCTGGATCTCGCCCGCCTACCTACCCGAAGGCCTGCAGGACCTGCAAGGCAACAGCATCTACGGCAACGGCTGGCACTTCGGCTTCAACATTCCCGCCTTCATCATCGTCATGCTACTCACCATCCTGCTCGTCCGCGGCATCCGCGAATCCGTCAAGACGAACAACATCATGGTCCTGCTCAAGATCGGGGCCATCCTGGTCTTCGTCTTCTTCGGCATCAGCTTCATCCATCCCGCCAACTACCACCCCTTCGCGCCCAACGGCTGGAGCGGCGTGCTCACCGGCGGCTCCATCATCTTCTTCACCTACATCGGCTTCGACTCCATCTCCACCGCCTCCGAAGAGTGCAAGAATCCTCAGCGCGACGTCCCCATCGGCATTATCGCTACCTTGGTTATCTGCACCATCCTCTACGTCGGCGTCGCTGTCGTCCTCACCGGCATCGTCCCCTGGAACTCCATGGTGAACGACGCCGCGCCCGTCGTGAACGCGCTCAAGAAGCTCTCGCTCGGGCCCGGCGGATACCGCCTGCACTGGGTCCGCCTCGCCGTTCTTCTCGGCGCACTCGTCGGCATGATCTCGTCGATCCTGGTCTTCCAATTGGGTCAGGCCCGCGTCTGGTACGCCATGTCGCGCGACCGCCTGCTGCCGGACTGCTTCTGCAAGGTCCATCCCCGCTTCCGCACGCCGCACGTCGCCACCTGGGTCGCAGGCATTCTCGTCGCGATTCCCGCCGGCCTCTTTGACATTGGCCTGCTTGCCGAGCTCTCGAACATCGGCACCCTCTTTGCGTTCGTGCTCGTCTCCATCGGCGTATTGGTCTTGCGCTATCGCGAGCCCGAGCGCCGCCGCGGCTTCCGCGTACCGCTGGGACCGGTGATCCCCGTGCTCAGCGTGATCTTCTGCGTCATCCTGATGGCCGGCCTGCCCATCGTCACCTGGCTGCGCTTCTTCGGCTGGCTCGCCATCGGCCTGGTGGTCTACGTGACCTATAGCCGCAAGCGCAGCGAGTTTGCCGCACCGCGTCGGCCCTAAGGCGCGGCCAGTCGATAATCTTCGGCTTATCGGCGACAATAGTGAGGCGGAGTTGCGGAGACCCAAAGATCTATGGCGAAGCAGATCGTAGTAACGGGGGCGGCGGGATTCATCGGCAGGAATGTGGTGGCCGAACTGAACCAGCGCGGCTATGACGACCTGCTGCTGGTAGACACCCTGGGCACCGGCGATCGATGGAAGAATCTGCCCGGCCTTCGCTTTGAGGACCTGCTCTCGCCCGACGCTTTTCTTGCGCAGGTCGAAACCGGCAAACTGAGCAAGGTGGAGTCCATCATCCATCTCGGCGCCTGCAGCTCCACCACCGAACGCGACGCCGACTTTCTGATGCGCAACAACTACCGCTACACCCGTACGCTCTGCGAATGGAGCCTGAAGAATGACGCGCGCTTCGTCTATGCTTCGAGCGGCGCAACCTACGGCGACGGCTCACGGGGCTACTCGGACGACGATGCAGCCACGCTGGAGCTGCAGCCGCTGAACATGTACGGCTACTCCAAGCATCTCTTTGACCTGTGGGCGATCAAGCACAGGCTCTTCGGCAAGATCGTCGGGCTGAAGTACTTCAATGTCTTCGGCCCGCATGAAGATCACAAGGGCGACATGCGCTCCATGGTTACGAAGTCCTGCGAGCAGATCAAGCGCACGGGCAAGGTCCAGCTCTTCAAGAGCTACCGGCCTGAATATGCCGACGGCGAGCAGATGCGCGACTTCATCTACGTGAAGGACGCGGTTGCGGTGACGCTGCACTTTGCGCTCAACCGCAGCAAAAGCGGACTCTTCAACTGCGGCACGGGCAAGGCGCGTACCTGGAAGGACCTGGTGACTGCGGTCTACGCCGCCATGAAGCTGCCGCCGCACATCGAGTTCATTCCCATGCCGGAGCAGCTGCAGGGCAAGTACCAGTACTTCACCGAAGCCGAGATGGAGAAGCTGCGCGGCGCGGGATACACTGCCCCGTTCTATACGCTGGAAGATGCAGTCGCTGAATATATAGCGAGCTGCTACGGAAAAAGATAAGAAAGATAGAAAGCCTCTCATGAAAACTGCACGTCCGTTCCGCCTCGCACCCTACTTCTCGCCCCGCATCTGGGGGCAGACGGACTGGACGCGCTGGTACGACAATGCGACCTTTGCCGAGCCGGTGGGCGAGGCGTGGCTGACGGGCGAAAGCTGCGTCGTCGAGACCGGCGAGTGGGCCGGTCAACGCTTTGCCGATGTGGTGAAGAAGAATGCTGAGCAGATTCTGGGTGTCGCCTCGGGACCCGCGGAGTTTCCACTTCTGCTCAAGCTGCTGGCTCCGCGCGAAAAGCTCTCACTGCAGGTGCATCCGGACGACGCTTCGGCGCAGTCGAAGGGCTATCCGCGCGGCAAGACTGAGTGCTGGTACGTGCTGGATGCCATTCCCGGCGCCGCCATCGCGCTCGGCCTGAAGGATGGAGTGGACGATGCCGCGGTGCGGCAGGCCGTCGCCGGACATACTATGGAGGAGATGATGTCGTGGCTGCCGGTCGGGCAGGGCGAGATGATCTTCGTCGATGCGGGTACAGTGCACGCCATCGGGCCGGGCGTCACGCTGCTGGAGACGCAGCAGACCTCCGACACCACCTATCGCCTCTACGATTACGGCCGTCCGCGCGAACTCCACTTAGATGATGCATTGCGCGTGATGAAGCCGCACACGCGCGCCGGGAAAGTTTCACCCATACAGCACGAGGGTTTCGTGCGCTTGATACAGGAGCAGTACTTCACCGTTGATCGTTTTCTGCTGAAGTCAGAAGAGTCTCCTGCATTCGCGGCCTCGCCCGTCCCGCAGATATTCGTCGCACTTGCCGGGCAGGCGTCGCTGTTGTGCGATGGGGAACGCATCGCGCTGGAGCGCGGCAAGGCGGTCATCGTTCCTGCCGGTGCCGATGCGAGTACTGTGCAGAGCCAGACGCAGGCGGAGTTCATCCGCGCGATCCCCGGCTCCCAAAAGCAGTAGTCACTCCCGGCACGTCGTCACATTCTCATGCGCTCGCGTCCAGACCTCGGTTCGGCCAAAGAGTTTGATCCCGATATAACCTCGCAGATTCAGGCTGTCTCCATTGCTCGCCCCACTAATCGCCATAGACCCGCTGTAGGTCTTGCCCGACTTCGGATCGTAGAGCTGACCGCCCTCCGCATGGTTGCTGCCGGCAAGACGAAAGCCACTGCCGATCTGCAGCCCGCAGAGCGGACGCTTACGCAGCGCAGGATCGGGATTATTACTATCGACGCGCGAAGGCGCATTTTTGCTTAGAGCAATCAGCTTGAGGCAGACGGCATCGTTACAACGATAGACCGCAACCGTTGCGCCGATCGGCGTCAGCCACTCTCCCAGTACGCCGCTCTCCTGTGCGTGCGCGGTGACTGGGAGCACCAGAAGGATCGCAATCATCCAGATACGCCTCATGTATCTCCTTGAAGGGCCAGCAGCGCCTGTGCAGGCACGCGCGTCTGGCTCGCGATGTGGCGGAGCAACGGCGGCCAGAGCCGAGCCATCTGTGCCAGCGGCGGG
Source organism: Acidobacteriaceae bacterium (assembly GCA_035570215.1). Taxonomy (GTDB): domain Bacteria; phylum Acidobacteriota; class Terriglobia; order Terriglobales; family Acidobacteriaceae; genus JARLFX01. Next base: position 4,135 of record DATMLK010000021.1, on the reverse strand, counting down.
CAGGTGATCATCATGTGCGAGATCGCTGTTGCTGCCGTGACTGCAGCCCGCAGCTCGCGCCGCAGCTGCTGCTGAAAGTCCTCCGCCGTGCCGCCGCAAAGATAAGTTGCCGCGGCGAGATGCGCGCTGTGCAGCGCAATCGACATGCCGTCTCCGGAGAAGGAGGGGATTACCGCAGCCTGGTCTCCCAGCCGCCACAGGCCATCCTTCGCATGAGCGCGCAACATACCGTAAGGAATTGCAGAGAGTGCAAGCGGCTTCTCCCGCATCGCCGTTGCGCCCTGCAGCCGCTGCGCCAGATGCTTCGACGCAGACTGCATCGCGTTTAATAGCTGCGCCCAGTCTCCTGCGCACCGCTGCAGTCTGGCGCGCGTCACCAGCAGGCACAGATTGGCAATGCCGCCCTCCACCGGCTGCAGGCCGGCGTATCCGCCGGGGAAGAGCATAAGCTCCACATGCCCGGCCAGCTCCGCCTGCTGCGCCGGCGCAAGCCGGAAGTACATCTTGAAGGCGATGAGATTATTCTGTGCGCCGCGTTCGCGCGCATGTCCGGTCACATCCTGCTTGCCCGTCGCCAGAAATGCGTGGGCAGAGCAGCGTTGTTCCCCATCACTTAGCCGAGCCATCCAGCCGTCTCCTTCGCGAGCGAGCGACTCCACCCGCCTCCCGCGCAGCACGTCCGCGCCCATGGCCGCTGCGCGTTCCAGCAGAGCCTCATCCAGCGTGCGCCGCGTCAGAGACATCGCGGAGAAGGGAAGCGGAGACTCTGCTATCAGCCTGCGCGCGTACAGCCGTACACCATTAATGCGCACCGCGCCGAGAGCATGCAGATCCAGGCCAAGCTGTTCAAGATACAGGACCGCTTCGCGGCTCAGGAACTCGCCACACACGGTATCGTGCGCCGCGGAGCTCTTTTCGAGAATCTCGACACTCCGCCCCTGTTGCGCCAGCAGCAGAGCCACCGCCGCGCCGGAGAGTCCGCCGCCGGCGATCAATGCTTCGCGAGAAGAGGTCATGCCTTTACCCTCCCAACGCAGAGCCGCGCCGGCCGCGCGGTGCGAATGCGTACATCTTCGGCGCGCAACCCTGCCGCGGCGGCATAGCCCTGCCAATCGTCCACGGAGAAGCTGCGCCGTATCGATACCGGCCCGTCATGCCGCACAAAACGATGCCAGTGCATCAGCCACGCCAGTGCGCGAAAGCCATAGTACGGCATGCGTTCGCGATGCAGGTCGTTGATGAACCAGCCGCGCACGGTCACGCTCTCCATCCATTCCAGAAAGCGCACGATCTCGGTATCCGGCAGGTGGTGTGTGAATAGGGAAGAGATCACTACGTCAATCGGTATCTCAGGCACATAGGAGAAAGCGTCTCCCGTAATCCATGCAATCCTGCTGGAGTTTGCTGTGAACGCGCGCGCTGCCTGTCCAGCGTGTGGGTTCAGATCGATGCCTGTCAGTTTTACCGCCACTTGATGCGTGCGTGCCCACGCCTCAATCCGCCGCAGCATGTCACCGCCGCCGCAGCCCACATCCACAATATGCAGTGGGTTATTATTTGCCAGGCCATCCTTCGCACGCGCAAACTGCCGCAGCCAGCGCAGCGTTGGCGGGTAAGTCCGCACGATGCGGTTCACCTGCTCCAGATCACGCAGGCAATCACGAAACTCCGCATAGCCGCACGGCTTATCCATCCACTCGGGGAGTTCGGATGGATGAGCACGCCGCGAAAGATCAAGAGCATCAGACGGCATGGAAGCGCATCGTCTCCGCGGTGAGTCCAGGGCCGAACGAGATTGCGCAGCCGCTCTGCCCAGCACGAGCCTCGCGCATCAGCTCCTGTAGCACGAACATTACCGTGGCAGAGGACATGTTGCCGAAGCGTGATAGCACGGAACGCGATGCCTGCAAGTCATCCGGAGCCAGGCCAAGTCCGTTCTCCACGGCATCCAGTATCGATCGTCCACCGGGATGCACGGCCCAGAGATCGATAGGTCCAAACGGCCCGCCCGTAGTCAACTCACTCGCACTCTCGCGCAGGGCTTTGCCGATCTCGCCCGGCACGCGGCCGGAGAGCAGCATGTCAAAGCCGATGTCGCCCACGCGCCAGGTGATCAACCCGCGGGTTCCCTCGATCTGCATGGCGTGAAAGCTGTCAATCTCCAGTCCAACCGGTTCGCTCGTAATCAGGCTTGCCGCGCAGCCGTCGCCAAAGACCAGGAACGAGAGCACCTCGCTCAGGTCCTGTGTCTCCTGCAGATGCAGCGTACACAACTCCAGGTTCACCATCAGTACGCTCTGCCGTGGTTCCGATCGCACGATGTGGCGCGCCAGCTTCAGCGCGTTGATCGCCGCATAGCATCCCATAAAGCCGACCATCGTCCGCTCCACGCTGGTGGAGAGCCCGAGATGGTCCACGATCTCAAAGTCGAGTCCCGGCGCGTAGAAGCCGGTGCAGCAGGTCACGATCACATGCTGGATGCGTTCACGCTCCGCCGGCTTCAATGCGAGTTTGTCGAGCGCGCAGCGGGCCAACACAGGCGCGGCCTTCTCGAAGAGCTCCATTCGCTGTGCCGTGGAAGGAAAGCTGCCTCGGCGATAGAGCGCATGCACATCGACCGCGCCCGGCTTAAGCGGCTGGTCTGCCTGCAGCGTGGAGTAGCGGTGCCCGATCTCCGCCTTGGCCGCCATACGCAGAAAGATGGCGCGCATCCGCTCGTCCTCAAGCATCTTGTCCGCGAATGCGACGAAGGCCGCATGCACATCATGCTCCGGCACCGAAGTTGCGATCCGGTTGATATAAGCGCCGCTCATCACTGCTCCGATTTCATTCTAATTTCAAGACTGGTCTAAGAACCTGCTTTATTAGGATGTAGAGTCATCCTTCGGTGTGTTCCGTGGAGGCAGAAAAGCGGCCACGGCTCTGAGGCTATAGGAGAGTTTCGCATGGGATGCTGGATTGCCCCGGCAATCTTAGCCAGAGTCAACAGGAAACTCCGTTTACCAGACTGTCCAGTTTGTCCGAGCCACCCGTCATCTTGCTGTTTGATTACTTGTAGTTCCGCCACCGGACTTCGCTGGGCCTTGCAAATCGTCCATCGCCGTGCATAGAATCCGCAGGCCAGCTAGTTAGACGATTCTCGAGGCCCGAACCTTTCGGGCCTGAGAACGAGACTATGAGGAATGTGTCATGTTGCAAGAAGTGGGCCCCGTTGCATTTGGATCGAACCTTCCTGTCCATCCATGTGACATCAGAGCGGCGACGTTATTTTATGCGGCCTCTACCTGCTGCTACTTAGCGGGGGATCTCAATTTGCGCATACTCATGCAGCCGGAGCCCCAGTTCCATTTTTTTAAATTCAACGCGGCGAGCAGTCCGGCGCCGGCGTTCACACTGAGTTCAGTAGCTTCAATGTAATTCCAAATTTTCAAAATTGCAGTAGGAGTCCACCTCGATGAAGAACCGTATATTCCAAGTGATCGGCACGTGCAGGACATTGCTTTTTCTGACCTTCGCGGCGCTCTTGCTGCTGCCCACCTCGGCCCTGGCGCAAAACAGCACGATCTTTGGGCCCAACGTCTACGTTTTTACTCCCAGCGATTCGATCTCATCGATCAATTCGACGCTCGCCACGCTGGCGGGCAACGGACAGTTCGACACTCATCGCTATGCCGTTCTGTTCGCGCCGGGCACCTATACCGGCGTCGAATCCGAGGTGGGCTTCTATGAGTCGATCGCCGGCCTGGGCGAGACCCCCGGCGCCGTTTATCTCAATAGCGGTTATCTGGAATCGAACCTGACCATCAATGGAAACGACACGCAAAACTTCTGGCGTTCGATAGAAAACCTGGAGATGGCGTTGCCCTCAGGAACCACGCTGCAGTGGGGTGTTTCGCAGGGAGCTTCCGTCCGGCGCATGGATATCCAGGGTTCGGTGGAACTTACGGATTCTAACTGCAACTATTCGAGCGGCGGATTCATCAGCGACACCGTAGTCACGGGTCAGATCAACTCTTGCTCGCAGCAGCAGTGGTATACCCGCAATAGCTCCATCGGGAGCTGGTCGGGCGGCAATTGGAACATGGTCTTTTCAGGCGTGTCCGGCGCGCCAGGGCAAAGCAATCCATTCGGCGGC
>DATMLK010000020.1:0-8416 GCA_035570215.1 Acidobacteriaceae bacterium | reverse complement strand
GCTCGATGCCGGTGCGGACGACCTGAAGGACGAGGGCGACAGCTGGGAGATCCTGACCGGCCCGAAGGAGTACGAGGCGGTGCTGAATGCGGTGAAGTCCGCGAAGATCGAGCCGGCGCACGCCGAGGTGACGATGATCGCGTCGGTCTACACCAAGCTCGAAGGCACGCAGGCGAGCGCGATGCAGCGGCTGCTGGATGTGATCGAAGACCTGGACGACACGCAGGCTGTCTACTCGAACTTTGAGACAGACGAAGTGCCGGTCTAGTGATTCAATAGAGCTGTAGCGACGAAGGCCGCCACGCGAGGGCGGCTTTCTAGTCTGAGAAGAAAAACTTTCCACGGATTAAAAACAAAATACGGATCGACACGGATAGAACGATGACACGATGGATGGTTCGAGCGGTTTGTGCGGTTGTTTTGATGAGTGTAGCGGCACCGGCTGTGGCGCAGAGTACTTCCACGGCTGCTCCCGTGGTCTCTCCGGTGCAGAAGATCGCAGCGCGCCAGGCGTGGGAGGTAGGCGCGCTGGCGCAGGGCGGTGTTGGGCTGACGGAGAACCGCGACAGCTTCCGCTTTCTGATGGCGGGCGCGCATATCGGCAGAGTGCTGACGAATCTCTCCGGCCATCACATATGGAGCGGGCAGTTTGAGTATGCTGGCGAGTTCTTTCCCTACTGGCAGTCGTTCACGCCCAGCTTTCAGCGGGCGAACTGTTACCCCTCCGGGTCTGTGCCGCCGGGCGTCACGATCACACAGACTCCAGCCATTGGAGTGTCTTGCACGAACGACTTCACTACCGGCGGTACTTACACGGGAACATCGATCACGCCGATCATCCTGCGCTGGAACTTTACGCACGGCAAGCGGTTCATGCCGTGGGCGCAGGCGGCCGGCGGCCTGCTGTGGACCAACCACAAGTACCCCTCGTTCGGTTCGCCGAATCTGAGCCTGGGCGCGGATGGGCCGGCGACGGAGACGAGCGTCTTTAACTTCACGCCGCAGGGCGGCATCGGCATTCATTACTTTCTGAATGACCGGCACTCGATCGACTTCAGCGCGAACGGCGTTCACATCTCCAGCGCCAGCCTGGGCGACAAGAATCCGGGCATCAACGCGAGCGTGCAGTTCTCATTGGGATACACATGGTGGAAATAGTGCTGCGGGCACGTTGAAGAATTTTGCACTACGAGCAGAGTGAGATTCTTCGCTCCGCTCAGAATGACAAGTTGAAATATGAGCAGCGAAGAACAGATCGTAGAGTGCGTCCCGAACTTTTCTGAAGGCACGGACGAGGCGAAGATCCGCCAGATCGTGCAGGCGATGCAGGTGCCGGGCGTGCGTCTGCTGGACTGGTCGCTGGATCCGGATCACAACCGCAGTGTCGTGACCGTGGCCGGTACTCCGGAGGCGGTGCGCGAGGCCGCGGTCCGCGCGGTGGGCAAGGCGGCGGAGCTGATCGACCTGACGCGGCAGACGGGTGTGCATCCCCGCATCGGCGCGGCGGACGTGGTGCCGTTCGTGCCGGTCGCCAATATGAAACTGGAACAATGCGCGCTGCTGGCGCGGCAGGCCGGAGCGGAGATATGGAAGAGGTACAAGGTGCCGGTGTACTTCTATGAGTCAGCGGCAGCGCGGCCGGATCGGGCTCTGCTGGAGGATGTGCGGCGCGGCCAGTTTGAGGGTCTGCGCGAGGCGGCGGTAAAGGACGTGACACGGCGGCCGGATGTGGGCGGCCCGGGGCTGCATCCCACGGCGGGAGCGACCGCGGTGGGGGCCAGGCGGTTTCTGGTGGCCTATAACATCTATCTGAGCAGTTCCGGAAAGGACAAGCCGGATATGGCTGCGGCACGGGCCATTGCGCGGGATATACGCGCCAGCGGAGGCGGCCTGCACGGGGTCAAGGCCATGGGCGTTCTGGCCAACGGACGGGCCCAGGTGAGCATGAATATCACCGATTTCCGGGTGACTCCGATGCGGCAGGTCTTTGAAATGGTCAAGAAACTGGCTGCCCGGCATGGGGCGGTGCCGGAGGCCGGCGAATTAATCGGCTTAATTCCTGCCGATGCCTATGAGCCGGATTCGGAATGGGCACGTCAAATAAGTGGATTCGATCCGGAGGCGAAGTTGCTGGAGCGGCGGCTGGAGAGTCCATTAGTTTGGCCGGTGTAGCAATAGAGTGCCGGATGCGGCTGGGAGCAGGGAAGTTCGCCTTGTCCAGAACACGGGCTACCCTTGCTGAGAACGCAAGGCTGGGAAAGAATAAAGAACGACGCCCAAAGCGGGCTGAGAGCGGAGTTGGCTATGAATTGCACTGGGAAGAGCAACTGGATGAAGAGAAGCGGCGCGGTGATGCTGGCGGCCGCAATGATTTGTAGCTCTGCGCGGGCCGCGGAGCTGAGCACTGATGCCAAGTCGGCGATACCGCAGGATGTGCAGCAGCTGATCGTGGTGGATTATCGCGCGATGCAGAACTCGCCGACGGCCATGCAGATGAAAGAGCGCGTGATGCCGCCGGAGTTGAAGCGGCTGGAGTCTGCGCTGACGCAGTCTGGACTGCCCGTGAACGACGATACTGACGTGCTCGCCTTTGCCGCCTTCCGTGTGGGAGGTACGACCGACGCCGAGGGTAGCAAGCATGGCGGCGGCACGCGGCTGGTGGGTATCGCACAGGGCCAGTTCCAGACGGCGAAGATCATGGCGAGCTTCACCAAGAACAAGACCAAACCGGTAGTGGTGCGCAACAACAACGTGTATCCGATGGGCTCGTCGGGGCTGAGCGTGGTCTTTCTGAACGAGACGACGATGATCTTCGGCGATAAGGACGCGGTCGCGGCGGCGCTGGATACACGCGACGGCCTGACGAACAGCTTTCTGGCGAACAGCGACATGATGAATGACATGAGCCTGGTCAAGGACAGCGCCATCTGGAGCGTGCTGGACCAGGATGGAACCCAGCAGATGATGAAGTCAGTGCTGGGCGAGGCGGCGCAGGTGGCGGACTTCGAGACCGTGCGTGACCGCCTGAAGAGCTCGCGCTACACGATGGACTTTCAGAACGGCGTGAGGTTCGACATGAACGTGGTCACCTCCGACTCGATCACGGCTGCGACGGCGGCGACGTTGATGAAGGCGGCGATCCTGCTGAAGAAGACGACGGGAACGCCGGCGGAGAAGGCCGCGCTGGACAACACCTCGGCCGATTCAAACGCCGGCACGCTGATTGTGGAGTTCTCGGCCTCAGACAGCGAGTTCGCGAGCCTGATGGCGAGTCCTCTGTTCCAGTCGGTCGTAAAGTAAGCGAGTTCGCTCGCAAAACAAGGGGCGGCCTAAGGGTCGCCTCTTTTGTTTAATGCACGGGCGTGAGCGCGGGTGCGAAGGCGGCGTTATCCGGCAGGTTGATGTCGATGCGCAGCGTTCCCTGTTGGCCTTCATAGAGCACCGGGCCGGTGATGGCGTGGTCGTGGTGCGCGGCGTCGGTGTAGCTCAACTTGATGGGGCCATAGCCCTGCAGCTTGAAGCGGTAGTGGAAGTCGGCGTCGTCCGGCAGTACATCCTTGCCGAAGCTGGCGCTGGGATAGTCCACCTGCAACTCGGTGATATCGCCGCCCGTGCGATTGGCGATGGTGGTCTCGACGTAGGGCGAGCGGCATCCGGTCATCGTGGTGACAGCGAGCGCGGCGATGAGTGCGAAAGAGAAGCGCATGGTGTGAAGAGTAACAAAGTTCACGCCAGAAAGGCCGGCGGCCGCTCGATGATGCGCGCGCTGAGGATGACGCCGGGGCGGCCGTCGTGCAGGCGGATGGGGAAGGCGACCAGGGACCATGTGGCGTTGATCTCGTCTGCGCGCGGAGTGTTGAGCAGGCCGCGGCGGGTGCGGTCGATGTAGGTCTCGCTGCTGCCGGAGACGGTGAGGATGACCTCGCGGAGATCGCGCACCTCGGCTGCCATCTCGGCGAAGAGATTGCGGCCGGGGAACCAGTCGCGCGGGTGGCCGAGATATTCGGCGGCGGCCTCATTCACGTAGAGCCAGGTGCCTTCGCTGTCGACGATCTGCAGCAGAACATCCGTTCCCATGGCGAGGCCGATGCGCGAGTAGAAGAAGTCGCGGGCGTCCACGACGACGGGCGCGCCGCGGCGCTTGGCCTCGAGCGAGCGCAGGGCGTTCACCAGATCCTCGACGGAGCTGTAGCCCTTGAGCAGATGCATGTCCGCCGGACCGCCGAATTTGTGGTCGAGCGTGGCCGAGAGGATGATGATGGGAACCTCGGGACGGCGCGCGCGCAGGCCGGCGGCGACGGCAGTGCCGAACTTGCCGGAGCCGAGGTGGTAGTCGAGCACGGCGACGTCGATCCGGTTGATGAGTGCCATGGCCTCTTCGATGGTGGCGGCGGGCTCGGTCTCATAGCCGTGCTGACGCAGAATGGCGGTGCGGAGGTGCAGGTTGGCCGGCTCGTCATCGAGCAGAAGCACGCGGATGGGCCCGGCGTCTCGCGGGACGATCTGCAGGTTCGGAGTCTGTATCTCGTCTTTACTCATGAAAGGCGGCTCATGAAATGCTCAAGAGTTCAGATGCAGATTGTGGGCCAGTGTCAGAATGACGATATCAAAAAATAGTGAGTGGCCAATATGCAGGGGTAGAAACGCAGATCCCTCCGCTACGCTACGGGATGACAAATAAAACTAATTGGGGCGGGAGTTGGGTGGCAGGTCGCTGAAGAGGTCTTCCTGCACCGTCTGCGCAGCGGATTTAGCCGCGGAGGCGGGTTTGGAGCGTGCCGGGCCGATGGTGGCGATGACGGTAAGATCGGCGATCGCCGAGCGCGGAACGTAGATGCGCTGCGTATTGGAGCGGGTGTCCGGCGGGGCGAACTGGATGCCGGCGTCATCGTGTGCGCTATCGAGCAGGGAGATGTCGTTGGTGGCCAGGCCTTCGAGGACGTCGCCGTCGTGGAAGGTGATGCGGAGTTGGAGGCCTTCGGCGCGGGGACGGGCCAGGAAGGTCTTGCGCAGCAGGCGTTCGGGGTTGACGTGGTCGCCGGTGTTGAACTCGCGGACGAAGCTGACCATGCGCACCTCGCGCAGAGGGAGGGGAAGGACGCGGCCTTCGAGGTCGAGCAGCTCCAGCACGGCGGAGCGGCCGGTACCGGTGACGAAGCCGCTGGGCGGCAGGTAGCCGTGGACAATGGCGGCGTCAGGGGTGCTGTTTGCGCGGCGGAGGATGACTTTTTTTCGGCTCGCAGCCATAGGGAATCCAAATAATCCAGGGGGCGGAAAGTGACAGCCGCAGGCCGGATTGTCGCACAGCGGGAGGCCGGGCAGCGAAAAGAGTGCCGGCGGTGTAGCCAAATGCTAACGCCATGTGATATCTTCATGCTTGTTATCGAGGGTTAATATCCCCGTATCTTATTGAATCGTCTGGTTTTATCTGACGAAAGCGAAGGTTGCCACGGCCCCAGGGCCTTTCCCAAAGACAACCGCGCTGGAGTGCAAGCACCGGCATGGCCGACTACATTTACCTGCTCGAGAACCGACTCTCCCTTCCTCAGCGCAATGCCTTAAACCATATTCGCGAGGTGGCCCGCTCCAAAGGACTCACCGTCTTTCTGACGGGCGGCGCAGTGCGCGACCTGACCAGCGGCTCGCCGGTGCGCGATCTGGACGTCTCCGTGCAGGGCAATGCGCTTAAGTTGAAGAAGGATCTGGAGAAGACCGGCGCGACGATCGACGGTGAGCATGAGTCTTCGCAGACGATCTACCTGCGGTTCCCGGGCTCGGTGCGGCTGGAGATCTCCAGCACGCGGAGCGAGACGTATCCCAAGCCGGGCAAACCGGTCTATGCGCCCGCAAATATTCTGGAGGACCTGCGCCGCCGCGACTTCACGGTGAATGCGATGGCGATCTCGCTGAACGACGGCTCCTACGGCCTGCTGATGGATCCGCTGAACGGAGTGGCCGATATCGAGGCGCGGCAGATCAACCTGGTGAGCAACTACGGTTTTATCGAAGATCCGGTGCGGATGATCCGGGCCGTGAGGCTGGGCGCGCGCCTGGGCTGGCAGATGGAAGAGAAGACTGCCGCCCGCTACAAGACCGGCAAGGAAGAGGGCTACATCAGTACGCTCTCTACCTTCGCCAAGGGTTATGAGCTGGAAGAGATCATCCATGAAGAAGATCCGCTGCGGGTGCTGAAGGCTCTGGATCACGAGGGCTGGATGAAGGTGCTCTTTCCCGCATGGACGCCGGGCAAGGCCAACGCGCACGCACTGGACGACCTGCGCGAGAAGCTGGGCGCGCTGCAGATGCAGGGGATCCATCCCGACACATCGACGGCGCACTTTGTGCTGATGACGGCGAAGCTTGCGCCGAAGGATGTGACGAACCTGAAGAAGGCGTTTGCGCGGCAGGGCTTTGTGGCCGAGATCAAGAATCTGGAGACGCAGACGAAGGAGTTCACCAAGCGCTTCACGGGCAAGGAGGCGGCGACGCCTTCGGCCACCTGGAAGCTGCTGCATTCGGCGAACCCGGAGGCTGTGCTTTGGCTGTCGCACACTGGCAAGGGCGCTACGATCCAGAACAAGTTCAAGAACTTCTTCGGCGTCTGGCAGGAGGCCAAGAACAAGGTGCCGAATGTGCTGATGCAGGAGATGCGGATCGTTCCCGCGCTGGCGATCTATCGCGAGCTGGTGGACCGCATGGTCTTCGAGCTGATGGACGGCAAGCTGCAGACTCCTGAGGAGCAGAGGGCGTGGCTGGAGCCGTATTCGCCGCCGCCGCCGCCGGCGCCGGTGCATATCCGCCGTCCGAGGCTGGCGAAGAAGAGCGAACCGAAGAAGCGCGTGAAGAAGGAAAAGATCGTGCTGCCGGACGCGGAGGGAGTAGCTCCGGAGATTGCAGCTGTGGCTCCGGTTGCAGCGAAGGGCAAGGTTGCCAAGCTTGTGCCGGAGAAGGTTGTGCCGAAGAAGCCGGCCGCAGCGGCCAAGGCAGTGAAGGTAGCAGCAAAAAAAGCAGCGCCGGTGAAGAAGACAGCTTCGAAGAAGCCTGCACCGGCCAAAAAATCAGCTAAGAAGCCCGCGAAGAAGGCTCCGGTGAAGAAGGCAGTCAAGAAGGCTGCGAAGAAGCCGGCCGCAAAGAAGAAGCCGGCTCCGGCGAAGAAGAAGCCGGCCGCGAAGAAGAAGCGGTAAGCGGAAGCAGATTCTTCCACCTCGCTTCGTTCAGTATCAGAATGACAACAATGAAGGGCGGCTCATGGAGCCGCTCTTTTTGTTTTATCAGGCAGTCTGGTTAGGAAGCTTTGTGCGGCATGGGGCAGATCAGAGTTCATCTGGATTCTTCGGCTGTGCCTCAGAATGACACGCAAATACAACGACAAAGGTAAATACTGAGATCCTTCGAGCAGGCGCTCAGGATGACGGCCTGTTAGTCGTTGCCGCAGCCGTGGCTGTAGACGCGCTGCAGTCGCCACTCTTCATCGGTAGCGAAGATGATGCAGGTGTGGCCGTTGTCGGTGTCCAGCCGCCAGGTGATGCTGCCCTGGCGATAGAGCTGGTAGCGTCCGGTGCCGGAGAAGACCATGCCGTTGGGCGGGTTGGCCGGAATGCTGTCGGTGGCGGGGACGGAGTAGGTCGTGGTGGCCGGTGGGGCTGTGGTCTGCGTGGTGACGGTGGTGGTTCCGGCAGCCGGAGTGATGGCGTTCTCAGCTTTATCGCGCAGGTCGTTCAACTCGTTTTTGTCGACGACGACCTTGTCGTTGGAGTCGGGATCGCCCAGCAGCTGTATGGTGCCTGCGGTGGAGTTGCGCGCGGCGACCCAGCGGACGTAGACGATATAGGCCAGCGCGATGACGGCCAGGACTGCGACGAGCGTGAGGAGACGTCTTGCCATAGGCTTCAAACCATTGGAACTGGGCGCAGTTTCCTGAACTACCGGCGGCCGGGGTTCCGGCTCAGCACTCTCGACAGGCGGAGCGGTATGAACCTCGCGGTACGGCAGTTCAGCATGCATCGTAGACATGATTGCGGGTTGAGCCTACGCATGTCCACGCTAAAACAGCACAGGGAATCGAGTTAGCTACATCTTGATGGTATCCGCATTGGTGCGCACCGGGCCAGAAAATCGGAGCGCAGAGGCTGGGAAAATACGCCCGCGGGGCGGGAAACGCACTAGAATCGGAGGGGTATGGACTTCACTCGCAACTTTATGCGGCCTCCATCGTCCGACAGGGATATGCCGAAGTACTCGATCGTGGTGCCCTTTCATAACGAAGAGGAGAACGTGACGGCACTCTATGACCGCCTGAAGGCGGTGATGGAGCACGTGGGCGAGAGCTTCGAGGCGGTCTTTGTGGACGACGGCTCCCGCGACCGGACCTACCGCCTGCTGGAGGAGATCGCCGCGGTGGACAGCCGGGTGCTGG
>DATMLK010000019.1:0-2562 GCA_035570215.1 Acidobacteriaceae bacterium | reverse complement strand
CGGCGCCACGGAGGTTTATCGGCCTTCTAGTCAGTTCAAACTTTGGTTTGGCATTGTGTTGTTGGCTTTGATGCTGCCTGCTGCAGTTTTCTCGACATATCAGCGGTTGATTGAAGCGCGGCGCCGTGAGTAAGAAAAGGGATTGAATGTTTCGTAAGGTTCTGATTGCCAATCGAGGTGAGATTGCGCTGCGCGTGATTAATGCGTGCAAGGAGATGGGGATTCGCACGGTCGCGGTGTACTCGGAGGCGGACCGGAACAGCCTGCATGTGAAATTTGCGGGTGAGGCGATTTGCATCGGGCCGCCGCCGTCGAAGGATAGCTACCTGAATGTGCCGGCCGTTATCTCGGCCGCGGAGATTGCAGGCGCGGATGCGGTGCATCCGGGGTATGGGCTGCTGAGCGAGAATGCGAACTTCGCGGAGGTGTGCCGCGCGTCCAACATCAAGTTCATCGGGCCGACACCGGAGGTGACGCGCATGATGGGCGAGAAGTCGACGGCGCGACAGACGATGAAGCAGGCGAGGGTGCCGATCCTGCCGGGAAGCGATGGCGTGCTGGAGAGCGAAGAGGCAGCGCTCGCGTGCGCGGAGAAGATTCGCTATCCGATCATCCTGAAGGCAGTGGCCGGCGGCGGCGGGCGCGGCATGCGCATTGTGCGCAACAAAGATGAGCTGCCGGGGCTCTACCAGCAGGCGTCCACCGAGGCGCTGAATGCGTTCGGCAACGGCGCGCTGTACATGGAGAAGTTCATCGAGCGGCCGCGGCATATCGAGTTCCAGGTGCTGGCGGATGAGCACGGCAACGTGATGAGTATGGGCGAGCGCGAGTGCTCGATTCAGCGGAGGCATCAGAAGCTGATTGAAGAGGCGCCGAGCCTGCAGGTGACGCCGAAGCTGCGCGAGAAGCTCGGCAAGACGATTGAGCGGTCGCTGCGCGACATTGGGTACTGGAACGCGGGGACGATCGAGTTCCTGATGGATGAGGACGGAGAGATCTACTTCATCGAAATGAACACGCGCATCCAGGTGGAGCACTGCGTGACGGAGATGGTCACAGGTGTAGATCTGGTGAAGGCGCAGTTAAGGATTGCAGCGGGCGAGAGGTTGCGCGATATCGTTCCCGAAGTTCCGGAGATTCGCGGACACGCGATCGAGTGCCGCATCAACGCGGAGCATCCGGAGAAGTTCACGCCGAGCCCAGGCAAGATTACGGTGTACAACCTGCCGGGCGGCAACGGCGTACGCGTGGACACGGCGCAGTATGCCGAGGGCGTTGTGCCGCAGTACTACGACTCACTGATTGCGAAGCTGATCTGCCACGGCGCGAACCGCGAAGAGGCGATGAACAAGATGCAGCGCGCGCTGAGCCAGTTCGTGGTGCAGGGAATTCATACGTCGATTCCGTTGCACGAGAAGATCTTTGCCGATGCGGAGTTTCGCGCGGGCAAGTTCGACACGAAGTACATGGAGCGCTTCCTGGAGCGGCAGAAAAAGCAGGGATAGGGAATCAGGGAACAGGGATCAGAGAAAAGGCCCGGTGCGAGCCGGGCTTTGTCTTTAGTGCCGCTGGTCTAAACGTCGGTACGGTTGCGGACGATGAGGTGATCGACCGTTAGCTCGTCAACGTGAAGCTTTTCGAACTGTCCGAGTTTCAGCTTGAGTTTGCCGATGGCGATCCTGCCGATGGCGAGAGCGCCGATGGCCGCGGCTCCGAAGGCGATGGCGCCGATAGCGAGAGAGCCGCCGGCTGCGGCGCCGAATTTGACGAGGGTTCCTGTGCGTGGGCGAAGTCTCATGCGGGGATTGTAGTTGCTTGGTGTGACTATGTGTCGAAGCGGCGCTGCAGCCAGTGCTGCGAGATGCCGCGAGGGTGGTCTTTGAGCTCGCCGAACACGGTGTAGCCGAGCTTCTGGTAGAAGGGCAGCGCCTGAAAGTCGAAGGTGTCGAGCCAGACGCCGGTGCAGTTACGCTCGCGGGCGATCTCCTCTGCCTGGCGGATGAGCGTGGTGCCAAGGCCCTGGCCGCGAAGCTCTTCCGGAATGAAGAGCAGCTCGACGAAGAGCCACTCGTAGGCAGACCGGCCCCAGAGACCGCCGATGGTCTGGCCTTGGTCATCTTTGAGGAGGATGCCCAGCAACTGGAAGTTGGGCGGTGGAGAGTTGCGGAGGTTGTAGTCGATGAGGAGGCGAAGGATGGTCTCGCGGCTGTCGGGGATGTCCTGGTCGACGACGAGGCGTGTGAGGTTCATGGCAGCAGGATAGCCTTGAGGGGATGAGGGGATTTCCGAGGCTGTATGCGATTGTGGACCGCGCGACGCTGGATGCGCGTTCACCCCAGCGAGCAAGCTCGCCGGGGACCCCGCGTGGGATTGCCGTGCGGCAGTTTGCGCGGGAGCTGCGCGAGGCGGGCGTGCGGCTGTTGCAATATCGCGACAAGGTTAACGGACCGCAGGAGATTCTGCGTGCGGCGAACGAGATTGATGAGGCGTTTGAGGGCGCGGAGGTGACGCGGATCATGAACGATCGCGCGGACCTGGCGGTGCTGGCGGGGTGGGATGGCG
>DATMLK010000018.1:0-16399 GCA_035570215.1 Acidobacteriaceae bacterium | reverse complement strand
ACCGCGCAGAAGGCGATCTTCTACCTGCTGCCCGGCCGGCCGGTGCTCAAGTGGCTGTACATGGTCGTGTGGCGTCGCGCGTTACTCGACGGCGCAGCCGGCATCACCTATGCCACGCTGCAATCCATCTACGAGTACCTGATCGAAGTGAAGCGCAAGGAACTGCTCTTCACCCACAAGCCCAGGCACTAGATTGTTTTGTCATCCCGGCGAATCGGGGTCCCCGCCGATCTTTGATCGGTGGGGTGATGAATGCCGGAATCTGCTTTTAAACCCCTGGCACAACTCTCAGATCGCCGCCGGTCATCTGGTTCGGCCTCTCCAACCCTAGCAGGCCCAGCATCGTCGGTGAGATGTCGCGCAGCGAGCCACCCTCGCGCAGACTCACCTTCCTGCCATCCTCCGTCACCAGAATGAACGGAACCGGATTCGTTGTGTGCGCCGTGTGCGGGCCGCCCGTCGCGGGATCGATCATCATCTCGGCGTTACCGTGATCCGCAGTGACGAGCATCGCCCCGCCCTTCTGCTGAATGGCCTGGTAGATGCGGCCTAGCTGCGCGTCCACGACCTCAACCCCCTTCACCGTCGGCTCCATGCGGCCGGAGTGCGCCACCATGTCGGCGTTGGCGAAGTTCACGATGACGACGTCGAAGGCCGTATCATTCACCGCCTTGATGACCTCGTTCGCGATTCCCTCCGCCGACATCTCCGGCGCTAGATCATACGTCGCGACTTTTTGTGACGCGACCAGCGCGCGGTCTTCCCCCGGAAACGGCTTCTCAATGCCGCCGTTGAAGAAGTAGGTCACATGCGCATACTTCTCCGTCTCCGCAACGCGTAGATTGCGCAGGTTCGCGTTCCCCATCAGGTTTGCAAGCAGGTTGTCCATGCTCTCCGGCGGGATCACCACCGGCAGCTGAAAATGCTTGTCGTACTGGGTCATGCAGATGTAATGCAGGTTCTTCGGCACGGTGTTCAGCGGAATCTCCGCGTTCAGTTCCTCGGCCTTCGGCAGCTCCATGCCGCCGGTCGCGGTCAATCCGCTGTTGCGCGTCAGCACACGAGTGATCTGCCGCACGCGGTCGGCGCGATAGTTGAAGCAGATGCAGACGTCTTCGTCCTTGATCAACCCAAGCGGCTTGCCCGCAGTATCCGTACACACGAATGGAACGATGAACTCGTCGGTCACTCCATTGTGATAGCACTCCTTCACGCGGGCCACCGCGTCGGTGTACGCTCCGCCCTCGGGCTGGCCCGTCACCATCGCGTCGAATGCCTTCTTCTCTTTCTCCCAGCGCAGGTCGCGGTCCATGGCGAAGTAGCGTCCGCTGCAGCTGGCGAGCTTACCCACGCCGAGACTCTTCATCTCGGCCAGCAGCTCTTCCAGATAACCAACGCCGGAGTTCGGCATCGTGTCGCGTCCGTCCATGAATGCATGCACGTAGACGCGTTCCACTCCCTCCTGCTTCGCCATCTTCAGCAATGCGTACAGGTGCCGCTGCTGCGAATGCACGCCGCCGTCCGAGACCAGACCCAGCAGATGCAGCCCGCGATGTGAATTCCGCGCCAGGTGCATCGCCTTCAGCAGCTCCGGATCGCGAAAGAACTCGCCCGAGACGATCGCCGAATCGATGCGCGTGATATCCATGCGCACAATACGTCCGGCGCCGAGGTTCAGATGCCCCACCTCGCTGTTGCCCATCTGTCCGTCCGGCAGGCCAACGTAGTGGTCGCTCGCACGCAGCAGCGTGTTGGGATACTCGGCCAACAGCTTGTCATAGGTGGGTTTGCGCGCCTGCGCGATGGCATTGGCGTGCGTCTCGGCGCGGTAGCCCCAGCCGTCCAGAATGGTCAGTACGATCGGTCGTTTGCGAATGTTCGGTGAGGACATATCTTCAGTTATAAACCAAATGCGGCGCCAATCATCCCGAGTCTAACGATCCAGCTCGATGATCATGCGCCGCATTTCATTCCGGCTATTCGTTTTTATCGGTCGCCGCAGTTGATGGACTCAATGCCGAGATACTGTGCCGCCTGCCCAAGCTCTTCCTCGATGCGCAGCAGCTGGTTGTACTTCGCAATGCGGTCCGTGCGCGAGGCTGAGCCGGTCTTGATCTGCCCGCAGCCGGTTCCTACAGCGAGATCGGCAATGAACGTGTCCTCGGTCTCGCCCGAGCGGTGCGAGGCGATCGAGGTGTAGCCGTAGCGGCGGCCCAGTTCGATCGCTTCGAGCGTCTCGCTCACCGTGCCGATCTGGTTCACCTTGATCAGGATCGAGTTGCCGGCCTTCTCATCGATGCCCTTCTGCAGGCGCTGCGTGTTTGTCACGAACAGATCGTCGCCGACGAGCTGTACAAAGTCGCCGATCTGCGCGGTCAGTAGCTTCCAGCCCTCCCAGTCATCCTCGGCCAGTCCGTCTTCGAGCGAGACGATCGGATACTGCCGCGCCCAGTTCTCCCAGAACGCCACCATCTCCGCGCTGCTCAGCTCGCGCTTGTCGCTCTTCTTGAAGACGTACTTCTTCTTTTCCTTGTCATAGAACTCGCTCGACGCCGGATCAAGTGCAATGCAGATGTCCTCGCCTGCCTTGTAACCGGCCTTCTCGATCGCTTCAAGGATGCACTCGATCGCCTCGTCGTTCGACTTCAACGACGGCGCAAATCCGCCCTCGTCGCCCACGGAGGTGTTATAGCCCCGCTTCTTCAGCACGCCCTTCAGCGTGTGGAAGGTTTCGGTACCCCAGCGCAACGCCTCGGAGAAGGTCTCCGCGCCCACCGGCATCACCATGAACTCCTGGAAGTCCACGCTGGAATCCGCATGTGCGCCACCGTTGATGATGTTCATCATCGGGGTCGGCAGAATGCAGGCGTTCACGCCGCCGAGATAGCGGTATAGCGGCAGCTTCAGCGCATTCGCCGCGGCGCGCGCCGTCGCCATGGAAACCGCGAGGATCGCGTTCGCGCCCAGCCGGCCCTTGTTCTCGCTGCCGTCCGCCGCGATCATGGTCGCGTCAATTAATCTCTGGTTGGTCGCGTCCATGCCGGCGAGCTCCGGAGCCAGAACGGTCTCCACATTCTCCACCGCCTGCAGAACGCCCTTGCCCATGTAGGTGTCCTTGTCGCCGTCGCGCAGCTCCACGGCCTCATGCTCACCGGTGGAAGCGCCCGAAGGCACGGCGGCGCGGCCCATGGCGCCACCAGAAAGGACCACATCGGCCTCCACCGTCGGGTTGCCGCGGGAATCAAGGATCTCTCGTGCGTGAATGGAAACAATCTCGGTCATATCTCTCCTGTCAGTTCGTGAATGCGCGCCATGCGTCAGCACGCGATGGGTCAGCCGGTCGTTGAGCCTGGGCCTGCGGTCCACGGACACATCGCCGCCGCCCACCCGCTGAATCGTCTGAACAATCTCTGCCATTTGCGTGGTATCAGCTTCATTTTAGCAAAGCAGATGCAGGTATAAAGGCGGATGCCCCACGCCTCGCTTCTGAGACGTGGGTTTTACCGCAGCATCTCGGCTCCTATTAGCACCGTCGATACCCTCTCTCCTGATTCTTTACCACTTGTTCAACGGGCGTTTTACGCTCAGCAAAGAGCTGCTTGCTCGCGCTCTTGTTGCCCGCGTCCAGCCCTTAGGAGGCACGCTTATGAACCGACTTCATCTATTGCCCGCGGCCCTGCTGCTCGCCGCCGCGCCTTTGTTTGCGCAGACATCCCTCCGCGCGGAAGGCGTCTCGCATCCCCCAGCTACGGAACAGACTATCGCTCTCGCTGAGATGCCCGAACCGGCGTCCGCTTCTGCAACCGCTGAAGCCAAGCCCAGCGCCGACATAGCCGCATCGCCCGACATCACCACTCCGCACCCTATGCGGCCCGATCCCGACGCCGGCATCGTGACCTACGTGCCCAGCGCGGCGAATGAACTGCCCATCGGCACCCTCATCAAGGTCCGCATGAACCAGACCTTCGACAGCAGCACCGCAGTCGACGGTACGCCCTTCACCGCTTACCTCTCCGAACCCGTCGAGCGCGATGGCAAGGTCATCATCCCCGCCGGCGCGGAGATGCGCGGCACCATCCAGGACGTTCACAGCGGCGCGCGCGTCTTCGGTCGCTCCTCGCTGCGCCTACAGGCCGACATGATCATGCTGCCCGATGGCTCCCACTACATCGTCAACGCGCAGGTGATCGATACGGACCAGTACCGCAAGATGCGGATCGACAATAACGGCGACATCGTCCACTCCGCCCATGTGAAGTCGAAGTCGGCCGTCATGACGGTCACCGCGGGCTCCGGCGCGCTTGTGGGCGCGGCCTTCGGAGGCGCACCCGGTGCTCTCATCGGTGCCTCCATCGGCGCAAGCCTCACCACCGTGCACTGGCTCCGGCAGGATAAGACAGCCCGGCTGCCGGTCGAGTCACGCGTCACCTTCAGCCTGACGACATCGATGCCGATGATCCCGCTTCACTAAATATCTACAGTCTGCAATCCAGAGCGGCGGGGGCAAATGCCTCCGCCCTTTCTTTTGACATACTCAGAGGTAACTTCACGGTAACCAATGGCATACAACTACTTTGGATAGTCTCGCATCGAACATTTTTATAGTTTCGAGTTCTGCCGCTTTCTCGTACTATGACTGCAAGCCGTGTCTGGCTAACACGGCATCACTCTTCCGCGAGGCCGAATGCCGTCCACGATTCTCCTGATTGACGACAATGCCATCCAGGCCGCCACCCGCCAGACCATTCTGCGGCGCGCCGGGTACTTTGTCTTCGCCGCGCTCAACCCGCAGCGTGCTCTGGACCAGTTCCGCGAGAACCAGTTCCCTGAAGAGATCGATCTGGTCATCACCGACCACATCATGCCCGGCATGAACGGCTCAGAGTTCGTTCGCGAGCTCCGCCGCATTCATCCCGCCATGCCCGTGCTCGTCATCAGTGGCATGGATGAGGCCGAATCAGAGTATGAAGGCCTCGGCGTCCTCTTCCGCCAGAAACCGCTGCTGCCCGACGCTCTGCTCGCCAACGTGCACAGCCTGCTCAAATCGCGCGCCAGCAGCTAGCGTTGCATTGCCCGCGCACCGCGCACCTGCGACAATAGATTCCGGCCCATGACATCGCACCCCATGCCGGAGTTCGGCAGCTTTACGCTGCTGCTGGCACTTGCTCTCTCCACCTACGCTCTGCTCGCCGGCATCATCGCCCTGCGGCAACTCGCCACCGGCTCTCGCGGACGCATCGAGCCCGAGCGCCTGGCCGAGACCGCACGCCGCGCCGGCATCGCCACCTTCGTCGTCATCAGTTGCGCCGCCTTCGCTCTCGTCTGGGCCGCCTTCACCGGCGACTACTCCGTCAGCTACATCCTGCACCACACCAACCGCGCTCTGCCTACCGCGTATAAGTTCTCCGCGCTCTGGTCCGGGCAGGAGGGCTCGCTGCTGCTCTGGGCATGGCTGCTCTCTGCATATGGATTTGTCCTGCGCATGCGCCATCGCGTCGATATGCGCCTCACCGCGTATGCGTCAACCATCCTCGCCGCCATCCAGCTCTTCTTTCTTCTGCTGCTGAACTTCGCCGCGCCGCCCTTTGCCATCCAGCCCGGCCCGCTGCAGCCGGACGGCTTCGGCCTGAACCCGCTGCTGCAGTACCCCGAGATGGTGATCCATCCGCCGATGCTCTACCTCGGCTACGTCGGCTTCAGCGTGCCCTTCGCCTTCGCCCGCGGCGCGCTCATGATGCGCTACCCCGGCGAGAAGTGGATCCACATCACCCGCCGCTGGACGATGGTGACCTGGCTCTTCCTCACCTGCGGCATCTTCCTCGGCGCGCACTGGGCCTACTCCGTACTCGGCTGGGGAGGCTACTGGGGCTGGGACCCGGTCGAGAACGCCAGTCTGATGCCCTGGCTCACCGGCACCGCCTTTCTGCACTCCGTCATGATGCAGGAGAAGCGCGGCATGATGAAGGCGTGGAACGTCTGGCTCATCTTCAGCACCTTCATGCTGACGATTCTCGGCACGCTGCTCACCCGCTCCGGCATCGTCAGCTCGGTGCACGCCTTCGCGCAGTCCTCCATCGGCAGCTGGTTCTACGGCTTCCTGCTTATCGTCTTCAGCGTCTGCCTCTTCACCTTCTTCAAGCAGCGCGATCACCTGAAGGCAGAGAACAAGCTCGAATCACTGGTCTCGCGCGAGTCCAGCTTCCTCTTCAACAACCTCATCCTGCTCGCCGCCTGCTTCACCGTGCTCTGGGGCACGCTCTTCCCCGTGCTGAGCGAGTACGTCACCGGCTCCAAGGTCACCGTCGGCGCGCCCTTCTACGATCGCGTGAACCTGCCCATCGGTCTCTTCCTGCTCTTTCTCACCGGCATCGGCCCCCTGCTGGCATGGCGCAGCACATCGCTCAAGTCCATCAGGCGGAACTTCATCCTGCCCGGCATCGCCGTCGCGGCTACGGCCATCATCCTGATCAGTTGCGGTGTGCGTCCCTGGAGCGCAGGCGATGACATGCAGGCCGAGATCTTCTCGCTCATCGCCTTCTCGCTCGGCGCTGGCGTCATCACCGCCATCTCGTCCGAGTTCCTGCGCGGCGCGGGCGTCGTCAGCACGCAGACGCAGAAGAACATCTTCAGCTCGATAATCATCCTTATCCGCCGCAACACCCGCCGCTACGGCGGATACATCGTCCACTTCGGCGTGGTGGTCATCTTCATCGGCATCGCCGGCGGCGCCTTCAACCAGTCCAAGGAGATGGAGATGGGCTTCCACGACTCGCTCTCCATCGGCGGCTACACCATCGTCTGCCAGAGCTTCTCGCAGGACTCCAACCTGAACTACGACACCGAGTACGCCCTGCTCGACGTGATGCACAACGGCAAGAAGATCACCCAGCTCGCGCCCGAACGCCGCTTCTACAACGCCAGCCAGCAGACCTCGACCGTCGTCGCGAATCACTCCACCCTGGAGCGCGACCTCTACGTCATCTACGAAGGCAAGAACCCCGACACCGACCGTCCCATCATCAAGGTCTTCATCAACCCGCTCATCGCGTGGATATGGATCGGCGTCGGCATCATCGTCCTCGGCACCTTCGTGGCGCTCATCCCCGCACTCAAGCCCGTCGCCACACGCGAAGTCGCACAGCCTGAGCCGCAGCTCACTGGGAGTGCCGGCTAATGCCTAAACTTTGTCATTCTGAGCGAAGCGAAGAATCTCATCCTGTTCGCAGTGGAAGAATGCTCATGCGAATCGCGCAACTCATCCTCGTCGCCGCTCTCGGTTGTACCGCGCTTGGCGCAACCGACCGCTTCAACGACCTCGGCCACAAGCTCATGTGCCCCTGCGGCTGCAACGAACTTCTACTCGAATGCGATCACGTCGGCTGCCCGGACTCCGACCGCATGCGCGGCGAACTGGCCTCGGAGATGCAGCAGGGCCTCGGCGACCGTCCCATCCTGAACTTCTTCCTCGAGAAGTATGGCCCCACCGTGCTCGCCGCTCCCATGCGCGGCGGCTTCGACGATGTCGCCTGGATCACGCCCTTCGCCGTACTCGGTCTCAGCACGATCGGCGTGGCGTTTCTCATCCGCAGGTGGCGTAAGCCCGTCGCCGCGCCGACCGATGCCGCCAATGCACCCTTCGATGCCGTCCGCGACCGCATCCGGAAGGAGACTGAGTACTGATGAGCATTCTCGCCTCCGCCATCCTCACCCTCGCTCTCTTCAGCTGGATCTTCTGGCCGGAGAAGAATCCCTTCCGCCAGCGCACTAAAACTCGCGTCGATTACCTCCGCGAACGCAAGGAAGCCGTCTACGAGAACCTCCGCGACCTCAGCTTCGAGTACAAGGCCGGCAAATACCCGGAAGAGGACTACGCCGCCCAGCGCCTGGCGCTGGAGAACGAGGCCGCCGGGATCATGGCCGAGATTCAAACGCTTGACTCACTGGAAGCACGTTAACCCGCCAGCATTTATCCTTTATCTGTGACCTCCAGAATACGCACGCTCCTCACCCTCACCCTTCTGGCCGCGACCGCCGCCGTGCACGCGAATGCCGCCAGCATCACCGGCACCGTCATCAACAAGACGAGCAACAAGCCCTCCGCCGGAGACACGGTCGTCCTGATTCGCCTGCAACAGAGCATGGTGGAGTCGACCCGCACCACCACCGACTCCCGCGGCCGCTACACCCTCGACGTGAACGACAGCGACACCATGCATCTCGTCCGCGTCACCCATGACAAGGCAAACTACTTCGGTGCCGCGCCTCCGGGCACGGACACCGTCGACGTCACCGTCTACGATGCCGCCACGCGCGTCTCCGGCATCACGGAAGAGGCCGACGTGATGCGCCTCGAGTCTGACGCCGGCGGAACCAGCCTGCACGTGGTCGAAAACTTCTTCGTCAAGAACGACTCCGCGCCGCCGCGCACCCAGTTCAGCGACCGGCCCTTCGACTTCTACCTCCCCGATGGCGCTGTCATCGAAGGCTCAGCCGCGCTCGGCCCCGGCAGCATGCCCATCAAGAGCGCTCCCGTGCCGCTCTCTGACGCCAAAGACCACTACACCTTCCTCTTCCCCATCCGCCCCGGCGAGACGCGCTTCCAGGTCACCTACAGCCTGCTCTACAACGGCAGCCTCGCCTTCGCGCCGCGCCCCATGCTTGCAACTGACACCGTGGCCGTGATGATGCCGAAGAGCATGACCTTCACCCCCGCCGCCAACTCACCCTTCGCCACGGTGAACGATGACGTGAACGCGCAGACCTTCGTCGCCCGCACCATACCCGGCGGCCAGGCGGTACCCTTTACCGTCTCCGGCAGCGGCCAGCTTCCGCGCGACTCCCAGAACGCCAACGACAGCGGTAACGCCAGCGGCCAATCAGGAGACGCTCAGTCCGACTCCGGCAGTCCCTCCGGAGATGCCCAGCAGCAGGGATCCGCCGCAACTGACACCCGCCCCGGCGGCGGTCTCGGTACGCCCATCGACACCCCGGATCCGCTCAGCAAGTACAAGTGGTGGATCATTGGCGGCCTTCTGCTGCTGATGGCGGGCATCGCCGGCTTCCTCGTCAGCAAGCCGCCCGCACAGGCAACCGCAGCCGCCGCCTTGCCCATGCCGAACGCCCCGCTTACCGGCAGCACACTCAGCGCGCTGAAGGAAGAGCTCTTCACGCTGGAGACCGACCGTCTCTCCGGCAGGATCAACGAAGCCGAATACGCCGAGCACAAGGCCGCGCTGGAGACTCTGCTGAAGCGCGTTCTGCAACGCGGTTAAAATCCGGGTGCCCCATCCTTTGCGGCCTTATCGCAAAGGATGGGTTATTCGGGCGAAGCTCGAACCGCATTCTACTGACAAGATTTGCGACCAATATCAAGCTTTAGCGTCTAAATAGACAGCACCTCGAGGCACGAATGAACACCTTCAAGAGCTCACTCCTTCTCGTTACCCTGACGGTCCTGCTCGTCACCATCGGCGATCACTTCGGCGGCCAAAATGGCGCAATCATTGCCTTTGTTATCGCCGCCGTCACCAACTTCATCAGCTACTTCTACTCCGACAAGATCGCGCTCCGCATCTACAACGCGCAGCCCGCCACCCGCGAGCAGCTGCCCCGCGTCTACTCCGTCGTCGAACGCCTCGTGGCAAAGCAGGGCCTGCCGATGCCGAAGATCTACGTCATCCCGCTCGACTCGCCTAACGCCTTTGCCACCGGCCGCAACCCAAAGCACGCCTCCGTCGCCGTCACGCAGGGAATTCTGAACCTGCTCACCGACGACGAGCTCGAAGGCGTGCTCGCACATGAGCTGGGCCACGTCCGCAACCGCGACATCCTCACCAGCTCCATCGCCGCCACCCTCGCCGGTGCCATCACGCTGATGGCGCGCATGGCCTGGTGGGCGCAGATCTTCGGCGGCTTCGGTGGTAGTGGCGACAATCGCCGCCGCAACGGCGGTCTCTCGGCCCTCTTCATGATCGTGCTCGCGCCCATCGCCGCCACGCTCATTCAGCTCGCCGTATCGCGTTCGCGCGAGTACGAAGCCGACGCTACCGGAGCGCACATGACCGGCAATCCCTACGCGCTCGCCAGCGCTCTCCAAAAGCTCGACGCCTTCTCCAAGCGCGTGCCCATGGAGGCGACCGCCTCCACCGCGCACCTCTTCATCGTGGCGCCGTTGATCGGCGGAGGCTTCGGCTCGCTCTTCTCCACCCACCCGCCGATCCCGAAGCGTATCGAACGCCTCATCGGCCGCGAGCACATTTAGATGCTCACCGTCCTGCGCGCACTGCGCCTGCTTGCGCTGATCGTCTGGCTCGGCGGCCTCATCTTCTTCGGAGCAGTGCTCGCGCCCGTAGCCTTCACGCATCTGGCTACAACGCACGATGCCGGCCTCGTCGTCGGCGCGTCGTTGCGAATTCTCCACATTATCGGTTTCGTCTGCGGCGCGGTACTCATTCTCACTACGCTTGCGCTCGACCGTACCGGCCGCGCGGTGGGCTTCACCACCATTACCATCGCGATGCTAGCCCTCACGGCATGGTCGCAGTTCAGCATCATCCCGCGCATGGAGAGCGACCGCCTTGCGGCTGGAGAGATTACGCCAAGTTGCATCAGCCCTGCCTGCACCGACTTCAACCGCCTGCATCCGCTCTCGGAACACGTGGAAGAGGCCGTCATGCTCGGCGGCCTCGTACTCACCGTCATGCTTGCGCAACGCGAAGATTAAACCTGCCTGACGCAGCACCTACACGTTGAACTTGAAGAACAGGATGTCGCCGTCCTTGACGACATACTCTTTGCCTTCACTGCGCAGCAGCCCAGCATCCTTCACCGCCTGCTCACTCCCCAGCCGGAAGAGGTCCTCACACGCATAGCAGTCGGCTTTGATGAACCCGCGCTCGAAGTCCGAATGGATCACGCCCGCAGCCCCTGGAGCCTTTGTTCCCTGCTTGATCGTCCATGCGCGTACCTCCTGCACGCCGCTGGTGAAGTACGTGATCAGGTCCAACAGTTTATACGCCTTATGGATCAGGCGGTTCAGTCCCGGCTCCTTCAAACCCGCGGCTTCCAGAAACTCTCCACGCTCTGCCGGGTCCAGCCGCACGATCTCGGCTTCCATCGCGCCGCAGATGCGAACCACTTCGCTGCCCTCTTCCTTCGCGCGCGCCTCAACCAGCTTCGTATACTCGTTGCCCTCGGCGATACCGCCTTCATCCACATTGGCGACATAAAGCAGCGGCTTCATCGTGATCAAAAACAGATCCTGCGCCGCAGGCTTCTCCGCATCGTCGAGCTCCGCCGTGCGCGCCGGCTTGCCCTCACGCAGCGCCGCCAGCACCTTCTGCACGGCCGAATGCTCCAGCTTCTGCTGCGGCGTCGCCGATGGGCTCTTCACCGCCTTCTCCGTCTTCAGCGCACGCTTCTCCACGCTCTCCAGATCGGCCAGCAGCAATTCCGTATTGATCACGTCGATATCATCCAGCGGACTCACTTTGCCCGCCACGTGCACCACTTCATCGTCCTTGAAGCACCGCACCACATGCAGGATTGCGTCCGTCTGCCGGATGTGCGACAGGAACTGGTTGCCCAGGCCTTCACCCTTGCTCGCGCCCTCCACAATGCCGGCAATGTCGACGAACTCCATGGTCGTCGGCACGATCGAGTTCGGCTTCACCAGCGCCACGATCTTGTCCATGCGCGCATCGGGCACCGGCACAATGCCCACATTCGGATCGATCGTGCAGAAGGGATAATTCGCCGCCTGCGCTTCCGCCGCCGTCAGCGCGTTAAAAATGGTGGACTTGCCCACATTCGGCAGCCCGACGATCCCACAATTCAAAGGCATCCTTCTAAGTCTCCAATATATTTAGCTACTTCTATTGGAACACGTCAGTTGCCCCGATCGCGTTGCGCTTGCTGCATGCTGTTTCTTTTTTGTTTGTCATTCCGGCGAATCGGGGTACCCGGCGAACGGTCTTTGTTCGCTGGGGTGATGAAAGCCGGAATCTGCTTTTGTCTCTGCGGCCAACGGGAGCTGCTTCTGCGAGCGCAGCGAGCTCCACGCGCACCGCGCGTCCAATAAAACTATTCCACCTGCCGCTTCGCCGTGTATCCATCGCGCGCGATGATGCTGTACTTCAGCGGACGGGCCTTCTCATCCATCAGCACCAGCGGATGCCCCTCGTCGTCCACCAGCTCCACCTTCAGCCTGCGGTAGGTGCCATCCAGCGCCATGTTCGTGGGCTTGTAGGTGATCACGTACTCGCTGCGCATCTGCTGGTTGATCGCCTTGAATACGTCCGGCAGCGCGCCCTGAAAGAGCGGAAAGAACGCCTGGCCGCCGGTCATCCTGGCGAAGCTGCTCATCTGGTTGTCGGCCTGTAGATAATCGATGTCCGAGATCGGGCCCATGCGGCCTTCACCCTCCGCCATGGTGCGCGCGAACTGCCCCGTTCCGATGGAATAGATCGTCACGTTAGGCGTCGCCTTCACCTTGGCGTATATCTGGTCAAGATTGACCCGGCTCATGCTGTCGCGCCCGCTCCCGATCAGAATGATGTCCTTCCGTCCCTCCACGCGGGTCAGCCGGTCGAGCGTCTCGTAGAGCGCGTCGAAGAGATTCGTCTCGCTGAAACTCGGCATCGTCAACGTGTTCAGCGAATCTTCCACCGTGTTCTTGTCGGAGGTGAAGTCGGTAAGAATATGCGTGCGAATGTCGTATGTCAGTACGGCGATGTAGTCATCCGGCCGCAGCTGCTGAAAGAACTCGTCGGCCGAGTTGCGCATGTCGTAGATAAACGGATAGCTGGTGGCGGCAAACTCCAGCAGCATCACGGCGGTGATCGGGGTCTGCGTAATCTTCACGTCTCGGATCGCCTGCGGTACGCCGTCTTCGTACACCACAAAATTCTTCGCCGTCAGGTTATCCACGAACTGCTTGTTCTTGTCCAGCAGAACGCTTACATCCACGTTCACCAGCGACGTGTCCACGCGGATGGCGAAGTTATTCAGCTCCGGCGGGTTCTTGACGACAGGCTCCTCCGGCGCGGGAGGAGGAGGTTCATCCGCCGTCTTCTTTTTCGGGATCACGATGGGGCCGTTATCCACAGCCGGGCCGGAGCTGTCATCCGTCGGAGGCGCAGGCGGGTTGGATGTCTGCGCATGGCTGCACACCGGCAGAAACCAGCTGAGCGCCACCGCAGCCGCAATCAAACGCTTCGTTTGCAATCTCATGCCCATCTTCCCGGTGCCTGTTCTTGTTTCATTTAGACGCATCCCAATAACGGAAAGAATACCCTGCTGGAATAAATTCGACGCGGCGGCGCGACCTTCCGCTGTGTTTTATCATCTTAACTACCTGCAGCATTTGCAGTTTTCGAGGCTACTTAAATTACGATGTCGACAATCCATGGTCTTGCCACACACGCCGCTGGCGCGGAACTCACCGCTTACAAGTATGACGCCGGCGAGCTGAAACCGAACGAGGTCGAGATCCGCATCTCACACTGCGGCATCTGCCACTCTGACGTTCATCTCATCAACAACGACTGGGGCATCAGCCAGTATCCCTTCATCCCCGGCCACGAGGTCGTGGGAACGGTCATCGCCGCCGGCTCCGCCGTAAAGGACCGCGCCGTGGGCGACCGCGTCGGCGTCGGCTGGCAGGCCGATAGCTGCGGCATCTGCGAATGGTGCATCCAGGGCGACGAACACCTCTGCGCGCTCTCCCAGCCCACCTGCGTAGGCCGCAACGGCGGCTATGCCGAGGCCATCCGCGTCAACTCCAAGTTCGCTATTCCCGTCCCCGAAACCCTTGAAAGCGAAGGAGTTGGGCCGCTGCTCTGCGGCGGCATCACCGTCTACAGCCCGCTCCGGAACCTCGGCGTCCGCCCGTCATCGCGCGTCGCCGTGATCGGCATCGGCGGCCTCGGCCATCTGGCGCTGCAGTTCGCCCGCGCCTTCGGTGCGGAGGTCACCGCCATCTCCACCTCCAAGGACAAGGAAGAAGAGGCCCGTTCGCTCGGCGCCGACCACTTCGTCGATACGCACGAGTCCACCGCCCTCAAGGCGCTGGCCGGCAGCTTCGACGTCATCCTGAACACCGCCAACGCCGACCAGGACTGGAACGTCTACGTCGCGGCGCTGCGCCCCAAGGGAACGCTCTGCTTTCTCGGCGTGCCGCCGAAGCCCATCACCGTGCAGGCCTTCCCGCTCATCGCCGGACAGCGCGCCATCTGCGGCAGCCCCACGGGCAGCCCGCGCGACCTGAACGAGATGATGCGGGTCGCCGCCCGCCACAACGTGAAGGCCATGACCGAGCTCTTTCCCATGGAGAAGGCCAACGACGCCATCGCCCTGGTCAAGAAGAACAAGGTCCGCTACCGCGCGGTGCTGGTCAACAGCTAAACCGCCGCAAAATAGAGGGTCGTCATTCTGAGGAGCGCCTTCGGCGACGAAGAATCCGCCATGCACTCCATCAGCCCATACCGTCCCACCCTTCCTGGCACAACTCCGGGTGCCCCATCTTCGCCGCAGTTTTATCGCGGCTAAGGTGGGGTCTTTGCTTTTTTGTTTGTCATTCCTGGCTTTTTTGTTTGCCATTCCTGGCTTTTTTGTTTGTCATTCCTGGCTTTTTTGTTTGTCATTCCTGGCTTTTTTGTTTGTCATTCCGGCGCACGCCGGAATCTGCTTTTGTCTTTACCTTTGTTCTTCGGAGGGAGCAGGCCCTTCAGGCCCCTGAATACATCTCACAGAAGAGGGGGGCTTTAGCCCCGGGCCTTTGTTTCTCGAGCATTCGGTACACTCATCCCTAGCCCATGCGCTTTGAACTCTTCATCGCCGCGCGTTATCTCCGCGCCCGCCGCCGGCAGGCCGTCGTCGGCGTCATCACCGCCATCTCCGTCATCGGAGTCGCCGCGGGCGTGGCCTCGCTTACCCTCGCGCTCGCCATCACCAATGGCATGCGCCGGGATCTGCAGGACCGTCTACTCGGGTCGACCGCTCATGTGGAACTCATGCGCACCTTTGGCGATGGCATGCGCGACTGGCGTCCTTTGCTCGCCAGCCTTCGCACCCAGCCCCACGTCACCGCCGCCGCGCCAGGGCTCTACGGACAGGTGCTCATCTCTCGCGGCGCACGCTCCGGCGGAGCACTGGTCAAAGGCATCGTCCCCGCCGACGAACGCACCGTCAGCGATCTCCTCCAGACCGTAAAAGATGGCAGCGCCGATTCCTTAAATGAAAAAGGGCCGCTGGATATGCAGGACCCCATCGTCATCGGCGGCGATCTCGCGCAGTCCATCGGCGCGGAGGTCGGCGACACCGTGCTCGTCACCAGCCCGCAGGGAGAGCTCACGCCGCTCGGCCTCATCCCGCGCTACCAGCGCTTCACCGTCACCGGCATCTTCGAGTCCGGCTTCTACCAGTACGACTCCGGCTACGCCTTCCTGCGCCTGACTGATGCACAAAGACTTTTCTCCGAGCCCGATCTCATCTCTGTCATCAGCTTCAAAGTCGACGATCTCTACCACGCCGATTCGATCGGCCGGCAGATCGAAGCCGCCGCCGGACCCGGCTACCAATCCACCAACTGGATGGAGCAGAACCGCGAGCTCTTCCGCGCGCTCAAGCTCGAACAGGTCGTCACCTTCATCGTCATCGCGCTGATCGTCTGCGTCGCCGCGTTAAACATTCTCATCGCGCTCACCATGATGGTGATGGAGAAGACGCGCGACATCGCCGTCCTGATGAGCTTCGGCGTCCGCGCCGAGCAGATCCGCCGCATCTTCTTATTCCAGGGATTGCTCATCTCCGTCCTCGGTACCTGTCTTGGGATGGTGATCGGCTTCGGCGCTGCCTGGGCCGGCGGACACTACCGCTTCATCCACCTCGACGCCTCCGTCTACTCCATCGACTACCTCCCCTTCGCGCCGCGACTGGTTGACTCATTGATCGTCGCCGGAGTCTCCCTCGGCGTCTCGCTGCTGGCGACGCTCTATCCCTCCAGCTCCGCCGCGCGCGTGCTTCCTGCGGAAGCACTGCGCTACGAATAATCCGCAACTTGATTCCGAGTGAAAGCATCTTAAAACCATGAGCGAAAGCAAGATCAACTACGCCAGGATCTCACCCGAGCCCTTCAAGCGCATGCAGGCGCTGGGCAACTACATCAACACGCAGAGCGGCCTCGAGCCCACGCTGCTGGAGTTTGTACGCCTGCGCTCTTCCCTGCTCAACAAGTGTCACTTCTGCATCGATATGCACCGCCATGAGCTCAAGAAGATGAATGAGAACGCCGAGCGCATCGCCGGCCTCGAAGATTGGCGCAACACCGACTTCTACACCCAGCGCGAACGCGCGGCTCTGGCCTTCGCCGAAGCCGTCACCAATATTCAGGACGGCATGC
>DATMLK010000017.1:0-2579 GCA_035570215.1 Acidobacteriaceae bacterium | reverse complement strand
CGGCCTTCGACGCCGCAGGCCTCCGGCGTTCCCCGCCCGTGCTCGCCGATGAAGCCGACGGCATGCGAGTCGTCGACCATGACCAGCGCATCGTGCTTCTCCGCGAGGTCGCAGATCTTGTCGAGCCGCGCGAGATAGCCATCCATGGAAAAGATGCCGTCGGTCGCAATCAGCCGGTGCCTGGCGTCCGCAGCATCCTTCAGCTTCGCTTCCAGGTCCTGCATATCGCCGTTGCGATAGCGAAAGCGCACCGCCTTCGACAGCCGCACTCCATCAATAATGGAGGCGTGATTCAACTCGTCGGAGATGATGGCGTCCTCTGCTTCCATCAGCGTCTCGAAGAGTCCTCCGTTGGCGTCGAAGCAGGAGCCGTAGAGGATGGTGTCGTCCATGCCGAGGAAGCTGCTGAGCCGGTCCTCGAGCTGCTTATGGATGGACTGCGTGCCGCAGATGAAGCGCACGCTGGCCAGGCCGTATCCCCAATCCCGCAGCGCCTGCTGCGCGGCTTCGACCACGGCGGGATGATTCGCCAGGCCGAGGTAGTTGTTCGCGCAGAGATTGAGGACCACGCCACCGGCAACGGCAACCTCAGGCTGCTGCGGGCCGGCGATGACGCGCTCGCGCTTATAGAGGCCGGCCTTTTCAATCTCGGCCAGCTTCTGCTGAAGATGATTCTGCATCGTTCCGTACATCGCGCCGCTCACTCCTGATTGGAAATCTTCGCATTCCCCTGCGTGGGTCAATCTTACCGGTTGATGCGTATGATGAGATTGTTTGACGCACGGGCAGCGGCCTGGCGCCGATCAGTCTATGGAATCATAGGCTAGAGGGAATCAAGGGTAGAGCGGCATGGTGAATCTTCTGGCAGCCGTCGGTCTAGGATTTGTCCTCGGCATGCGTCACGCCACGGATCCCGACCACGTCATCGCGGTATCCACGATCGTGAGCCGCCAGCGCAGCATCCGGCAGGCGGGAGTGATTGGCGCCCTGTGGGGCGTGGGACACACCATCACCATCTTCTGCGTGGGCGCCGCGATCATTCTGTTCAACGTGGTCATTCCACCGCGCCTCGGCCTCACAATGGAACTGGCGGTGGGGCTGATGCTGATCCTGCTCGGCATCCTGAACCTGACGGGGGTGACGCAGCGCGTCACGCATCGCTATACGCCGGAGCACGGTCATCCGCAACCAGATCCCGCACAATCCGGTCACGACGGCGTGGTCCACTCGCATCTTCACCAGCACGACGGCATCGCCCACGAACATATTCATGGTCATAGCCCGGAGACGCACTTACATCTGGACCCCGATCTCGAAGCGGGCGGGAAGCCGCGAGGATTCTTCCAGAGTCTGCTGCGGAAGCTCGGGCTCTATCAATTTCTTCGACCGCTGGCAGTCGGTCTGGTGCATGGACTTGCCGGCTCGGCCGCGGTGGCACTGCTGGTGCTCGCAGAGATTCGCGATCCGCGCTGGGCGATTGCGTATCTGCTCATCTTCGGTGTTGGCACGATTGCCGGCATGATGCTGATCACCATGATGATCGGCGCGCCGTTCGCCTACACGCGCAAGCGCTTTGCCCCGTTCAACCGGGGCCTTGGCGTAGCGTCCGGCCTGCTTAGCCTGGGCTTCGGCCTCTTTATCACTCTGCAGATCGCCATCACGGACGGCCTCTTCGCCAGCCATCCACACTGGACGCCGCACTAGGCACAGCGCAGACCGGCACGCTTCAAGAAGGGTTCACTTGCATTCGTGCATGCGGCCGGTTTTCTTTTCCAGGATTGCGGTACCTAGCTGCTAGTCTGGTGTCGATTTCACAGCCCTGCTATGCCAGCCAAGAAAGATTTGAAGGTGCTCTCCGAGCTTCCGGAGGAAAAGACCTCCTATGCAACGCCCGCTCTGGAAAAGGGGCTCGATGTCATCGAGCTGCTTGCGCATCAGCCAGGCGGGTTGACCAAGAGCGAGATCTCACGCGAGTTGAAGCGCACCGTCTCCGAGATATTTCGCATGCTGCTGTGCCTGGAACGCCGCGGCTACATCGCCCAGGTGGACAACGAACGATATGCGCTGACGCTCAAGCTCTTCAAGCTGGTGCAGGAGCATCCTCCGACGGAGCGGCTCATCACCGAAGCGCTTCCCGTCATGCATCGGCTCGCGCAGGAGACACAGCAATCGTGTCACATGGGCATCATCGAAGGCGCGCAGGTGACGATCCTGGCCCAGGTGAATCCACCCACCGCTATTGCCTTTTACGTGAAGCTGGGCTCGTCAGTGGAGCTGATGGAGGCGTCCACGGGCTACGTGATCCTTGCTCATCAGGACGAAGAGCATCGCGCGCGAACCGTGACCGAGTGGAAGCGGCTGACGGGTGAGGAGGTGCCGGCGGATCTCTCTGCGCACCTCGCCCGGATCAAGAGGCAGGGATTCGAATCACGCCCCAGTTATAAGGTGCGCGGCGTGACCAACATCAGCTATCCGATCTTCGACGAAAGAGGCTCGGCCATCGGAGCGCTGACGGTGCCCTACATTCAGCATATGGTGGTGATCGCGAACACGGCTCAAGTCAGCGCGCAGTTGAAGAA
>DATMLK010000016.1:0-5846 GCA_035570215.1 Acidobacteriaceae bacterium | reverse complement strand
TCGCAATCTTCCGCAGATGCTCGTCCGCCTCGAAGCCGGCGAGACTCGCATCACCGGACTGGACGATCGCCAGACCGACGAGACCTTCGAGACGCCGTTCACCGCGCGCAGTAATCCGCACCGCGGCTACATCACCATCATCGAAGGCTGCGACAAGTTCTGCGCCTACTGCGTGGTGCCGTACACGCGCGGCAAGGAACGGAGCCGTACGGCTGACTCCGTGATGCACGAGGCCAAACAGATGGCCGATCTCGGCTACACCGAGATCCAGCTGCTCGGCCAGAACGTGAACTCCTACCGCGATCCCTCCGGAAAGAAAACGTTTGCGGAGCTGCTTCTGGCCATCGGCGAGCTGAATGGCATCCGCCGCGTCCGCTTCACCACCTCGCACCCGCGCGACTTTACCAAAGACATCGTCGACGCTATCGACGCCTCCGACGCGCTCTGCGATCACGTGCATCTGCCGGTGCAGAGCGGCTCATCTACAGTTCTCAAGGCGATGTCTCGCGAGTACACGCGCGAGTGGTACCTGGAGCGCATGAGCTGGATCAAGGCGGCGAAGCGCGACATCTCCATCACCAGCGACATGATCGTCGGCTTTCCCGGCGAAACCGACGCTGACTTCGAACAGACCATTTCGCTCATCTCCGAGGTGAAGTACGACGCCATCTTCGCCTTCATGTTCTCGCCCAGGCCGAACACTCCCGCCGTCAATATGTCCGATGGTGTCCCGGTCGAGGTCAAGATGCAGCGTCTCAAGATTCTCAACGACCGCCAGCGCGAGATCCAGCGCGAACACTATGGCCGCCATCTCGGTCAGCACCTGGACGTGATGGTAGAGAACTACAATACCGCGCGCAACCAGGTGGTGGGCCGCAGCTCGCAGAATAAGACGGTGAACTTCACCACCGCGCAGCCGATCCTGCCGGCGATAGGGAACTACATCAACGTTCACATCACGCAGACCTTGCCGAACTGTCTAGTTGGCGAAGCTGTCGCAGCGCAGTAGCATCAGAGGGAGCGATGGACATTCTCAACAAGCCCGCGGCTGCCATCACCGGCGAAGACGTCGAGATGAAGATCCGCGGCCTGATGATGGATCCGGTTACGAACATGCCCATCATCGTGCTCAAGGACGTGAACAGCGACATCGTGCTGCCCATCTGGGTCGGCATGTATGAGGCGAATGCGATTGCGCTGGAGATCGAGAAGTCCACACCGCCGCGCCCCATGACGCACGACCTGCTACGTAACGCCATCCGCGGATTGAATGCTCATGTCGACAAGGTCGTCGTCTCCGAGCTGCGCGATGACACGTTCTACGCCACCATCTGGATGCATCAGGATGGGGAACTCGTGACCATGGACGCGCGCCCGTCCGACGCGCTTGCACTGGCACTGCGCTCCGACTGCCCGATCTACGTGAGCCGCCAGGTACTCGACAACTCCAAGCTGACGACCAACGGCGCGCAGAACGTAAGCGCCGACGAGCTGCGCCGCTGGCTGGAAGGCCTGGGCGATGAGGATATGGGCCGCTACAAGATGTAACCGGAGACGCGTTGAGCACTTCCGCATTCACACAGGCAAAGCATGGACTCTACAGCGCTCTCGCTCTTGCCGAGCGTATGGTGCGTCCGCCGTTGGAGACGACGCCCTCCGCACTGCATTCGTTACGCAACTTTCTTTTGCTGCAGTATCCCTCCGCGCTCGGCACGGCTCTGCATGGCACTCCGGTCGTTGCGGCTCTGCGTAAGGCCGTTCCGCAGGCCCGCATCGTGGTTGCCGCAGACGGCTTTGGCATGGAGGTCTTTCGTAACAATCCCGGCATCGATTTTGTACTGGAGACGCCGAACCCCAATCGAGATCTCCTGGGCGCGCTGCGCGTGCTTCGCGGCCGGAGCCTCTTCGAGGGCGAGCCCTACGCCACCCTCACCACCGCCGGCAACGAACGCACCGGCATCGCTACGCTGGCTCTGCTCGCCGGGCCATCCCTGCGCATCGGATTCACCGTGGCGCCGCAGCTCTACTTCCATCCGCTGCGGAAGGACGCCTCACACAGCCTGATCGAGAATAATCTGCGCACCGTGCAGGCATTGGGTCACACAGCGCCGCCTACGGAACCGCAGATATTCGCCTCCGCTGCCGATGAGACGCGTGCAGAAGCGTTGTTGGCTGAGTCCGGTCTGCTGGATGGCTCACCCCTCGCCGTCTTCGTCACGCAGAGCAGTCCCACGCAACGCAAGGGCTGGCGTGCCGAGCGCTTTGCCGCCGTCGCCCGCCACGTGCATGAGCGATACAACGCCCACATTCTCTTCGTCGGTACGGCGCAGGAGTCGGATGCCATCGACGCCATTCGCTCTCAGCTCGGCTTCGCCAGTACGAGCCTTGCCGGGCGAACAGAGATCTGCGTCCTCGCCGCTATCCTGCGTCACGCACGTATCGGCATCACGCTGGATACGGGGATCCTGCACATCGGCCGTGCCGTAGGCCTGCCCATGGTCATCATCGCGCCCGCCTGGTCGCCGCCGGTGGAGTGGCTGCCGCTCGGCAACCCGCGGTACCGCATACTCAAAAACGCAGACATGCCCAGGGCCACGGCCGACTACATCATCGATGAGGTCTCCGTGGAAGAGGTCAGCGCGGCCGCGGATCAGCTTATGGAGCTTTCTATCCAGACCGGCTTCTGAGCCCTGCAATCCTGCTGGGATACGATAGGTAGCAGCATGGGCAGCCTTCGGCGCATCTCAAAGAACTTTTTCGCGGGTGTTGTTGCAAACGGCATTAACCTGCTCAATCAGTTCCTGCTGCCCCCCATCTTCCTCCACAGGTACGGCGTAGCGCTCTATGGGGAGTGGATCGCGCTATCCGTCGGTGTTGCCTACCTGCGAACGCTCAACTTCGGCATCCAGACCTATGTCAATCAGGACCTTACCCTCTGCTTCCATCGCGGTGAGATGGAGGGCTATCATCTTCGCCAGTCCACGGCGCTGCGTCTGCTGATGGGCATCTGCGGGTTGGCGGGCATTCTCTGCCTCAGCGTATTTTTTCTGCATCCGCAACGGCTGCTTCGGCTCACCATCACGGACCATCAGGCCTCGCTCGCGCTCTATCTGCTCGCCCTGCAAGTGCTAGTTAACATTCTCTTCGGTTATATCGCCGGCATCTTCATGGTGGTGGATCGCGCGTCGCGCGGTTCGCAGTGGAATAACGCGCAGCGCGCCATGCTCCTCGCCGTTACGTTTACGGCAGCATGCTTCCGCGTCTCGTTGCCCATGCTCGCGCTGGTGCAGCTGGCAACCTACCTTCTTGCCTTCGCGGGGCTGCTCATCGATCTCTACCGCACCGCGCCGCGGATATTTCCCTCCATCCGCTACTGGGACGCGAGCATCGTCGGCGAGATACTGAAGGGAGGCGGCCATTTCGGGCTCATCCTGTCCTGCACCTTCCTCGCCTTTGAGGCGCCGGTGCTTATTCTGCAGCGCATCATCGGGCCGGTGGCGGTCGTCGCGTTCACGCTGATGCGGACACTCTTCTCCATGTCCCGCCAGATCCTGGCAATGCTCACGCAATCCCTCGGCCCGGAGGTCACGAGTCTCTTCGCCAAACGCGACTGGAGACAGCTTCGCACCCTCTACTCCTACTCCGAACAGCTTGTCTTCGCCTGCATCCCGATCGTCAGCCTCGGCATTCTTGTCGCTTCACCCTGGCTGCTCGCCGTCTGGCATGTGAACCGGTCCGGAGTGCAGCTCTTCGAGCTCTACCCCTATGTCCTGGCCGCCGCCATCTCCATCGTCATCTCGACCCAGGAGCACAAGGCCCAGTTCCAGTACGCCACGAACTCGCACGAGAAGTACGCCCGCTTCATGTTCAGTACCTATCTGCTCATGGTCGCCCTCTCCATTCCGCTGGTCACGCGCTTCGGTATGATGGGCTTTCTCTGCCTATGGCTTGCCACGGAGAGCTCCCAGCTGGTCTACATCATTCATCTCAATCACGAGCTGTTTGCTCCCGCAGCCACGCTGCAGGAGCCACTGGAGCTGCGCAATATCCTTCGCCTGCTCACGCTCTCGGTAGCGGGTCTGTTCGCAGCCGCTTTCATTCTCCGGCGAACAAGCGGAGCAGGGCATCTTCTGCAGATCGCCGCCACAGCCGCCATGGTAGTTGCCGTCGGCGGAGCGGCCTATCTACTCTTTGACCTGAAGCCTGTGCTTCGGGACCTTGCCGCCCGCCTCCGCGGTCGCATTGCGCCACAGAACGCCTGATCCTTGAGCGAGGGAACTCACGTGCGGTTTTACGTCTTCAGTCCGGTCTTCCACGTCCGTCCCAGGAACACGGACTGGCTCTACAACTGCTCCTTGCCGCAGGTAAAGGAGTTTACGGATGGCCTTGAGATCTATCTCCAGCAGGCCTGGCTCCCGAGCCTACTGACGAACGCTCGCATTGCTGCGTCCATCGCAGGCGGCCGCCTGCACCTGCCGGTCCCTCCGGTGCTGCGGCCCCAGATCGAAGACAAGTTCTCGCTGCGCGACCTGCGCCGCTCCGGTGCCGACGTGGTCTTCGGGCATTCGCCGACCAACGTGAGTCATCTGCCGCTCATCTGCCACACCGGGCCCACCTTTGAGGAGGCGATGCGCCAGCGGGGCATCCCGCAGGCTGCGATCGATGCCGAGAGGGCGATCAAGCTGCGGACTATCCGGCGCTCCCAGCTTGTTACGCTCAACTCAGAGGCAGGCGCGGAGAGCCTGAGAGCCATAGCTCCGGATGCCAGAGATAAGATTCGCAGCATCCCATTCTTTTTGCCTCACTTGCAGATGACCACGCGAACTCTGGTTGAAGAGAAGTTCGCTAACCCGCAGACAATAAAGCTTATCTTTGTAGGCCGTGAGGCGAGGAGAAAGGGTTTGCCGGCAGTTCTGGAGGCCTTTCAGGTAGCCGATCAGCTCTATCCCGGCAGGCTGGAGTTGCAGGTGATCTCCAGCTTTGCCGATGGGCCTGTGCCGCTGCCGAAGCTGCCAAACCTCAGCTATCGCCCGGAGGCAGGCCGCGATGAGGTCGCCGCAGCCATGCGCGGCAGTCACATCCTGCTGATGCCGAGCCTCTATGAGAGCTACGGCTGGGTCTATCTTGAGGCGCTGGCTGCGGGTGCAATCGCCATAGCCTGCGATGCCGGCACCCAGCGGGAGATTCTGGCCGAGGGCAATGCCGGTGTTCTGGTGCGTCCCGATGCCGGAGCTGTTACGGATGCGCTACTGAAGCTCCTGGCGCATCCGGCTGAGATGCTGCCGCTCGCGCTGCGGGGATGGGAGAGGGTACGCGATGCCTACGAACCGCATATCGTAGCCGGTCGGATGAAGGAGCTTGGGATCGAGGCGAAGGAACGATTCAAGGCAGAGAAGCTATAACCCGGCTCAAACCCGCCTTGCACTATACATAATATATGTTATCGGACATAGCTTATGACAAGAGAAGGTCACTGGTTCGGGGTGTGTACTATGAAGTCAATCCACTCAATCCTTCCCAGCAAGAGCCTATGCCGTATGCGCGCAGAGACCTTCAGATCAAAGCTGTATGCACAGGTGTGCTGCTTCGTTCTTTTTTTTGTGACTGCCGCGGTATCCTTCAGCGGCTTTTACGCCAAATGGCACTTCAATGAGGCAGACGTTCCGGGAGATAACTCCGCTGCCAGCTTTGAAAGCATGGTGGATGGAACAGCGCAGCGGCCCGTCATCTATCGGCGATTGATACCCGAGATGGACAACTTCGCCGACAGGCACACGCCGGCGGCCACAAAGATCTGGCTCTACAACAACCGTGGTGATGGAGAAGACGCGTTCCTGTATGCAATG
>DATMLK010000015.1:0-32896 GCA_035570215.1 Acidobacteriaceae bacterium | reverse complement strand
CCCGTGTAAAACGGAGTACCAAACGCAACGACCGCCGCAAGAAGATCCTCAAGCGCGCGTCCGGCTACTTCCTCACCAAGTCCAAGCTCTACCAGGCCGCTCAGGAAGCCGTCGAGCGCGGACTCAAGTTCGCCTACACCGGCCGCAAGCAGAAGAAGCGCCAGTACCGTTCGCTGTGGATCGCGCGTATCAACGCCGCCGCCCGCATCAACGGCCTGAGCTACTCGCTCTTCATCAACGGCCTCAAGCGCGCCGGCAACACGCTGGACCGCAAGATCCTGGCCGAGATCGCCGTATCCGATGCCCCCGGCTTTGCCGCCCTCGCCACACAGGCCAAGGGAGCGCTGGACGCCGCCAAGAAGGCCACCGCATAAGCAACCCTGACTGGACGTACTGCAAAAGGCACAGTCTCCGGACTGTGCCTTTTGCTTTTGCTGCCAATACACTTTCCGTCGTCATTCTGAGCCGTAGGCGAAGAATCCGCCAAGGTGCTGGCAGCCCATATTGCATCTGCCATTCCGCGCCCATACCGCTCACGGTTCATTTATCCTTGCTACTGACCTCATGAGCACTGAACAAATCCCACAGATGGAAGGCTACGGTGAGACCGCACTTGCCGAGGCTTTCAATTCGCTCGTCGAAGAAGTCTTTGCATCTGCTACACAGATGTCTCCGGAAGAGTTTCGCCTGCACTGGCTCGGGCGTAAGCAGGGACGCCTGAAACTCATTAGCGACGCGTGGCTCAAGACTGCGCCCGCTGAAGCACGCAAGTCTCTCGGAATAAAGTTCAATGAACTTAAGCTGAAGATTGAAACTGCACTCTCGGATGATGGCGAAAGTAGAATCAAAACTAAAGGCGAGCCACTGGACATCACTCTCCCCGGCACGCGCCGCACAATCGGCATCGAGCATCCGCTGGTCAGGACCTCGCGCGAGATCGTCAAGATCTTTCAGGCGATGGGCTACTCCGTCGCCACCGGGCCCGAGGTGGAGACCGACTACTACAACTTCGAGTCGCTCAACTTTCCGCCCAACCATCCCGCGCGCGACACGCAGGATACCCTCGTCATCGCCGACCAGGAGAAAAAGCCCCTGCGCGAACGGCTGCTGATGCGCACCCACACCTCGCCCGTGCAGATCCGCACCATGGAGCTGGAGAAGCCGCCGCTGCGCATCGTCATCCCCGGCAAGGTCTATCGCAACGAAGCCGAGGACGCCACCCATCTCGCGCGCTTCCAGCAGGTCGAAGGCCTCTGCGTCGACACCAATATCACCTTCTCCGATCTCAAGGGCACGCTCGACCACGCGATGAAAGCCCTCTTCGGGGCTGATGTTAAAACGCGCTTCTTCCCTTCGTTCTTCCCTTTCACGGAACCCAGCGCCGACATGCAGATCAGTTGCATCTTCTGCGGCGGCAAAGGCTGCCGCAAGTGCAAGCACTCCGGCTGGATCGAGCTGCTCGGCTGCGGCATGGTCGACCCCTCCGTCTTCGGCTTCGTCGGCTATGACCCGAAGAAGGTCTCCGGCTTTGCCTTCGGTATGGGTGTCGAACGCATCGCCATGATGCGCTACGGCGTCAGCGCCGTGGGTCAGTTCTACTCCAACGACATGCGCTTCCTGGAGCAGTTCGCATGAATATTTTAACGAGCTGGCTCCGCGAATATTTGCCGGCCATCCCCGTCGACGACAAACAACTCGCCGACGATCTGACCCTGCGCGGCATCGCCGTCGAAGGCGTCTTTGAAAAAGGAAGCGGCCATCTCTACGAGATGGATATCACCACCAACCGCGTTGACGCGATGAACCATTACGGCATCGCGCGCGAGGCCTCCGCCATCTACAACCTGCCGCTCGCTCCGCTTGACGTCACACTCCCCGCGGCGACATCGGCTAAGCCCTTTCCGGTGCGAATCGAAGATCCAGCAAAAGATCTCTGCGGCCGCTTCACCGTGCGTGTGATTCGTGATGTGAAGATCGGGGCTTCTACTGGTATTGTGTCCGAGTACTTCGATCTGCTCGACGAGAAGAAGATCTTCAACGCCGTCGACGCCTCCAACTTCGTTCTCTTCGGCATGGGCCAGCCCACGCATGCCTTCGACCTCGACAAGCTCGAAGGCGGCATCGTCGTCCGCCGCGCGCGCAAGGGGGAGAAGCTCAAGCTGCTCGACGGCACCGAGCGCACGCTCTTTGATGACGATCTCGTTGTCGCCGATGAGAAGAAGGCCCTCGCGCTTGCCGGCGTAATGGGCGGGTGGGAAACAATGATCACTCCGGCCACGAAGAACATTCTCGTCGAAGCAGCATGGTTCGACCCCGCGGCCATCCGCCGCAGCTCGCGCCGCCACCTGCTCCACACCGACGCCTCGCACCGCTTCGAGCGTGGCGCCGACTTCAACGCCGCGCCCATAGGAAATAATCTCGTCTGCAAACTGATCCTTGAACAAGGCGGCGGCACACTCGAAGGCGAACTGATCGACATCGTGATCCCTGAAGCGCAGGCAAAGACCGCCAACCGCCCGCCGATCGCGCTCGCTGTCAGCGAAGTGCGCCGCCATCTCGGCACAACGCTCGCACCAGAAGGCATCACGCCCGTTATCGTCGAGCAATATCTGACCTCTCTCGGGTGCAAACTCACGAGCACCGGTGCAGAGAGCTATTCCGTTACCTTGCCCAGCTGGCGGCTCGATCTCGAACGCGAGATCGACCTGATCGAAGAGATTGCCCGCGTCTACGGCTACAACCAGT
This sequence comes from Acidobacteriaceae bacterium, assembly GCA_035570215.1. Lineage (GTDB taxonomy): Bacteria > Acidobacteriota > Terriglobia > Terriglobales > Acidobacteriaceae > JARLFX01. Next base: position 30,151 of record DATMLK010000015.1, on the reverse strand, counting down.
TCGCCAACACGCTGCCCACACCCGGCACCGTCGTCGCACTGCCTAACGCGGACAAGGAAGAGACCGTCCGCACGCGCATGCTCGCGCTCGGCTTCAGCGAGGCTATTGCCAGCACCTTCTGCTCCACCGCAAATGCCGCAATCTTCAGCACGAACCCAGCCGTTGCCATGGGCAATCCCTTGAGCGAAGAGGCCGGCATACTGCGTCCGTCTCTGCTGCCGGGCATGCTGGCGACGCTCGCGCACAACCTGAACCGCGATGTGACAGACCTGCAGCTCTTCGAGATGGGAAATATCTTCTTCGGCAGCACCAGAGCTGTAACCGAAGAGCTGTCGCTCGTATTCGGCGCAGCAGGTGCCGTGCCGTCGTCTCCACTCCATAGCGCAAAGGACGTGCTCTTCTTTGAGTTGAAGGGCGATGTGGAAGATATTCTCTCGCTCTTCTCCGGCAGCGTGAGCTTCGATACGAATGTTCCCGCATGGCTGCACCCCGGCCGCGCCGCCCGTGTTCTGCTTGATGGAAAAGCAATCGGCTGCTTCGGCGAAGTACACCCCGCCGAGGCCCAGCGCCGCAAGCTCAAGCAGAGCGTCGTTCTCTGCGAGATCAATCTGACCGCGCTCTTTGCGCACGCCCTTCGCCAGCCCGTCGCAAAGGAGCCCTCTCGCTACCAGGCCGTGCAGCGAGACTTCTCTTTTGTCTTTGCCGACACAGTGGACTGGTCCACGATAACCGCCGCCATTGGAAAGCTCCATATCCCCACGCTCACCCGCATCACACCGCAGGAGATCTTCCGCGACGCCAAGGGCAAAGCCGTGCCTGCTGGTCACTACTCCATACTTTTGCGTACCGTCCTGCAGTCGAATGAAGCCACCCTCACGGAAAACGAGCTTCAGCATGCATCCAACGAGATCATTGCCGCCCTGGCAAACCTCGGCGGCCGGCTCCGAGCCTAGCGCAGAAACACTCCGCGGCTAGCAAGACGCCCTTCACAGGGTGTTCCGCGGGATAGACCTGCTGTGTAAATTTCCCTCGCCGAATCCACCGCGCCAACCGCTATACTTCATTCGACGAGAAGGAGCTTTACCTGATGGACACTGCAGCCGGCACAACGGCACCCAGCATCAGCGCCGATGAGTTCCAGGCGCTGGAGCAAAAAGTTCTCCGCGCCGTAGAGCTGATCAAGGCCGAACGCGAAGCGCGAGAGACCGAGCAGAAGGCACGGCTCGCCGCCGAAGCCGAACTCGCCCAGCTCCGCGCGCAGTTCGACTCCCACGCCACGCGCAACAACGTGGTGGAAGATGAACTGAACACGCTGCGGCAGGAGCGCGACGCCGTGCGCAAGCGCGTGGAGAAGATGCTGCAGCAGCTGGACGAACTGGCATAACGGAGGTCCCGCATGAGTGAAGAGACGCAAGAAGCAACTCCCCAGGCCATCAGCGTTGAGATCTACGACCAGGTCTACAACCTGCGCGGCACCGATCCAGCGCACATTGAAAAACTCGCTGCGTTAGTGGATGCCAAGATGCGCGCCGTCTCCGCAACGGGGGCAACGGTCGACTCGCTTCGCGTCGCCGTGCTCGCCGCGCTCAACATCGCCGACGAACTCTTCACCACGCGTGAGCGCCATGCGGAGTTCACCGCCAGCATGGACCGGGTCAGCCAGTCGCAGAACACGCTGCGCTCGCTCTCCGGCCTGCTGGATTCAGTTCTCGAAGAGCGCAAGGCAGGCTAGCCGGACGCAAGACCGGCCGAACGCGCAGGGAGCACGAAATATACTTTCATCCCATCCACTCCGTCAACTTGCTAATATCCAACTCCGCGGTTAGCATCCAAGTCAGAAACCGGCCTGCAAAGCAGGTGTGGTGGATAACGCTGGTTGAACCAACATTCATTGAACCAGGGGCTTTGACTCGCGTAATACTTGCTCGGTGTGCTGTCCTCCAGTCAGGAACGCCTAAAGAGCCGCGGCAAGGTCCCGTCGTCTTAGGACGGGTTCACCAGCGCCCTACTGCACGGCTCCGCGGGTCGGTTTTCTGTTTTAACTCACATCCATTTCGCGAGCAACGCGAGTGCCCGATAAAAAATGTTTCCCCGTCTCGTCCAGCTCGGCATGCTCACCATTCCCACGCGAGGCGCGTGCATTGCGCTTGGCCTGATGCTGGCGCTTCTACTCACCGTGCGCACTGCGCGGTTGCTCGCGCTTGATGTAGACCGCGTCTGGAACCTCAGCTTCCTCGCCGTCTTCAGCTTCATCGCCGGTGGGCGCGTCGTGCTCCTGCTGACGCACTGGCGCGACTACGCTGCCTACCCTTCGCTTCTGCTTGTCGTCTCGATCCATACGCCTGCACTGTTGATCGGCAGCACGGCCATCGCATTCGCCGCCTGCGCGATCAGCCTGTGGATGCATCCGCTTCCTGTCCTGCGCACGCTGGACGCGCTCGCCCCGCCGCTCGTCCTCGGCTACGCCTTCGCCTGCATCGGCGCATTCGCCGGCGGCGCGGACTACGGCTCGCCCACCAGCGTTCCCTGGGCCGTGCGCTTCCACAGCCGCTACGCCCTGTTGTGGAGCGGCACACCGCAGGACGTTCCTCTGCATCCCGTGCAGCTCTACCAGTCCGCGTTCGAGCTTCTGCTCTGCGGACTTCTGCTCTGGCTGCTGAATAAGCATCATCGTGATGGAGAGATCTGCGGCGCATGGCTCTTCCTCGGCGGCGTCGGGCACTTCGTTCTCGAGTTCTACCGCGGCGGCCGTAGCACGGAGTTTCTTGACGCCACCCAGATCGTTGCCCTGCTTATGATCGTCGCAGGGGCTATCCTGTGGATGGACCGCAACAACGAAGCGGCGAGAGACGAAGAAAAAAATGCCATCTAAGAATATGCTTCCGAAGGGCCAGCGCCGCCGCACCGTGCGCCCGCAGTACATCATCGCGCGCGACGCCGTGCAGGAGGAAGATGCCGTCATCCCGCAGATCGAGGGCGACGACCTTGAAGACGGCATCCGCAGCTTCACCGCGGATGCCGCCGCCGCAGGCCATCGCCTGGACTTCTATCTCTCCAAGTGTCTGCCCGACATCAGCCGCGCGCGCGTGCAACTGCTCATTGAGAACGGCCAGGTCCGCGTGAACGGCAAGAACGCCAGCGCCAAGCAGAAGGTCACCGCCGGCCAGCAGATCGAGATTGAAGGCGAGCCGCGCCCCGAGCCGCTCCACGCCATACCGGAGAACATCCCGCTTGAGATCGTCTATGAGGACAAGGACCTCGCCGTAGTGAACAAACCCGCCGGTATGATGGTCCACGCCGGCGCAGGCGCGCTCGACTCGGACCACAACCGCGGCACGCTCGTGAACGCTCTGCTCTATCACTTTCAGCAGCTCTCCGGCGTCGGCGGCGACCTGCGCCCCGGCATCGTGCACCGCCTGGACAAGCAGACCAGCGGTCTCATCCTCGTTGCCAAGAACGACAGCACCCACCGCAAGCTCTCAGAGATGTTCTCCAGCCGCAAGCTCGAGAAGACCTACATCGCCCTCGTGCACGGCCGGCTCGCCACCAACAGCGGCACCATCGACGCCGCCATCCATCGCGACACCATCCGCCGCACCCGCATGACCACGCGGCGCATGGGCGGCCGCTCCGCGGTCTCGCACTACACCGTCATCGACCGCTTCATCACCAAACGCGGCGTCTTCACCCTCGTCGAGGTCCGCATTGAGACTGGCCGCACCCACCAGATCCGCGTGCACATGTCGTCCATCGGCCACCCCGTCGTCGGCGACACCCTCTACGGCGCGCCGCAGAAGATCGTCGCCCCCGCCGTACAAAAAAGCGCCCGCGGAGCCTCCTCCGCAGCCGCTCCGGCAAAGGTCGAGCCGCTCACGCTGGAGCGCAACTTCCTGCATGCCGCCCGCCTGCGCTTTGCCCATCCCCAGACCGGCAAGCAGATCGCCCTGGAGGCTCCTTTGGCCCCGGAACTAACAGTATTTTTAGAAAAGCTCAAGAGCTAAGTACTGCGCGCACGGCGGATCGCTTCGCGTGCTGCCAGGTACTGGGTGCCCCCTATATGCGCAGCTGTATCGCGCCTACGTGGGAGATTGTCGTGTAGCGACGACCGCTTTACACCACTGCTAGAATAAGCAAGTGCATTTTGTGAAGACACCTGCCTCGTTCCGTCTCTGCGCCGCGGCCGCCGCGCTTCTGCTTTCTTTTTCCGCGCCAACTTTTGTGCAGGCCCAAACGCAGGCAGCAGCGCCACAGCCTCCGTCCGCAGGCTCGAATGCCGCGCCGGCAGACGACCCCTCCAATCTCGTCATCAAGGTCCGCACCACGGAGGTGAATCTCATCTTCACGGTGACGGACAAGCATACCAACCAGGCCATCAAGAATCTGCAGCAGCAGAACTTTGGCCTGCTCGACGACGGTAAGCCGCCGGTCAGGGTCATCAACTTCACCCAGCAGACGAACCTTCCGCTGCGCGTCGGCATTCTGCTGGACACCAGCAGCTCCGTGCGCCAGCGCTTTCACTTCGAGCAGGAGGCGGCTACGGAGTTTCTGCTGGAGATGCTCGGCCGCCAGGACCGCGCCTTCATCGAAGGCTTTGATGTGAACGTCGACATTGCGCAGGACTTCACCGGCAATATCGACCTGCTGAGCCAGGGCATCCAATCGCTGCGACCCGGCGGCGGCACCGCGCTCTACGACGCCATCTACAAGACCTGCCGCGATCAGCTGCTGCCCCTGCAGTCGCAGGAGGCCACGCGCCGCGCCATCATCCTCGTCTCCGACGGTGACGATATCTACTCGCACGCGCTCGAGAGCGACGCCATCAAGATGTGCCAGCGCGCGGAGACCATCGTCTACGCCGTCAGCACCAACACAGGCCCATCGCGCGACAAGGGTGACGACGTGCTGAAGCGCATCACCGAGGCTACCGGCGGACAGACCTTCTATCCCAAGCAGATCGAGGATGTGGCCAGCGGCTTTGACAGCATTCGCGACGAGTTGCGCAGCCAGTACTCGCTCGTCTATGAACCTGCGGATTTCCAGTTCAACGGCGCATTCCGCACCATCTACCTGACGGCGATCAATCCGCGCTACGTGGTCCATGTGCATAACGGCTACTTCGCGAAGAAGTCGCCGGAGTAGCTTTATTCGCCGGCGAGCAACTTCAGCAGTCCGTCTTCGTCGATCACGCTGACGCCCAGTTCCTTCGCCTTATCCAGTTTGGAACCCGCGTCCTCACCGGCGACGACGAAGCTCGTCTTCTTGCTCACCGAACCTGAAACACGCCCGCCCGCGGTCTCGATCTTTTCCTTTGCAGCTTCTCTCGAAAGGTTGGGCAGCGCCCCGGTCAGCACAAACGTGCGCCCGCCCAGAGTATTGGAGGTCGCCTTCTTCTCCGCGGTGAACTGCAGGCCGGCATCTTTCAGCTTGCGCAGCATCTGCAGGTTCTTATCGACGCGAAAGAAGTCGTAGACGGCCTCTGCCACGCGCGGCCCGACCTCGTGCACGCGCTCCAGCTCCTCCTTTTCTGCCTTCTGCAGCGCATCCATGGAACCGAAGGCATCTGAGAGCAGTTGAGCCGTACGCTCGCCGACAAAACGAATGCCGAGCCCAAAGATCACCCGTGCCAGCGGCCTCTTCTTCGACTCTTCGATCTCTTTCAGCAATGCGTCCGCAGATTTTTCTCCGATACGCTCCAGCTCCAGCAGCTTCGCGCGGCGTTCGTGCAGCGTGTAGAGGCCTGCTATGCCCTGCACCAGGCCTGCAGCGAGCAACTGGTCCACCATGGCGTCGCCCAGGCCCTCGATATTCATTACGCCGCGCGCCGCAAAGTGCAGCAGCTCCTCGCGCACACGCGCCGGACAGCTCGCGTTGATGCAGCGCCAGTCCACTTCACCCTCTTCGCGCACCACTTTGCTGCCGCACTCCGGACAGTGGGTTGGGAATTTGATCTTCCCCATGCCGCGCGGATGCTTCTTGTCCTCGACGACTTCAACAACCTTCGGGATCACATCGCCGCCCCGCTCCACCGTCACCCAGTCGCCGATCATCAGCCCGAGCCGCGCTATCTCATCTTCGTTGTGCAGTGTGGCGCGGCTCACCGTGGTGCCACCGATGAAGACCGGCGCGAGCTCCGCAACCGGCGTCAGCTTGCCGGTGCGGCCCACCTGGATCAGAACGCCGAGCAACTGCGTGATCCCAGCGCGCGCCGCGAACTTGTAGGCGATCGCCCATCGCGGAGCTTTACCGGTGAAGCCAAGCTTGCTCTGCTGCGCCACGGAGTTCACCTTCACCACAACGCCATCGATCTCGTAACCCAGCGCTTCGCGCAGCGTCTCTGCCTTCGCGATAAAGCCCAGCACGGCGTCAATCGTCTTCACGCGATCGCGATGCTCGTTCACGCGAAAGCCTGCTGTCTTCAGCGCGGCCAGCGAATCACTCTGTTGAGGCAGCAGCGTCTCGCCGTTCTGCAGAAGAAAGTAGGCGTAGAAGTCCAGCCGCCGCTGCGCCACGATATTCGGCTCTAAAGTACGGATCGTTCCCGCCGCCGCGTTCCGCGGATTCGCCGCCGGAGCCATCCCCGCCGCTTCGCGCTCCTCGTTCAACTTCACAAAGGCGGTCTGCGGCATTACCACCTCGCCGCGCACTTCAAACTTCGCGGGCAGCCCCGCGGCCTTCCGCTTTGCTGGTGCGATGCTGAGGGGCACCGAGTGAATGGTGCGCACATTCGTCGTCACATCCTCGCCGGTGCTGCCGTCGCCGCGCGTCAGCCCGCTCACCAGCTGTCCGTCTGCATACTGCAGCGCCAGCGAGAGCCCATCCAGCTTCATCTCGCATGTATATTCCACCGGAGCATCGCCCAGCAGATCATGCACGCGGCGGTCCCACTCGCGCAGCTCTGCTTCGTTGTAGGCGTTGTCGAGCGAGAGCATAGGCCGCGAGTGCGCGACTTTTTTGAACCCATCCGCCGGCTTGCCGCCCACGCGCTGTGTCGGCGAATCGGCAGGCACCGGCTCGCCCGACTCCGCCTCGAGCTTCTTCAGCTCGTTCATAAGCTTGTCGTACTGCGCGTCAGTGATCTCCGGCGCATCGTCCACGTAGTACAGGTGCTCGTGGCGGCGCAGCTCCTCGCGCAGCTCGTCGATTCTATCCGCCCTTTTGTTCATCTTTGCCATCCCAAGAATTATAGGAGCGCGGCCGCTGTCCTGTTCCCCAATCGCTGATCTCTGTTCCCTGTATTCTGAAACCAGATGGAACCTGTTACCCACTTCATGACCGGCGCCTGCCTGGGCCGCGCGGGCTTCAACCGCACCACCGCCTATGCCACGCTGGCTATGACGCTCGCCGCTGAGGCGCCCGATCTTGACGTCTTCTGGTCTGCCGCCGGGCCGATCGCCGGTTTTGAGCATCATCGCGGCTGGACGCACACGCTCATCGGCACGCCCGTAGTCGCCACCGTCGTCGTCCTCGCCATCTACGGCTTCGATCGCTGGCGCCGCTCCCGCTCCATGCACAGTGAATCTGAACTCCCAGCCCGCTGGGGCATGCTCTGGCTCTGCGCCTGGATCGCCGCGCTCTCCCATATCCTGCTCGACTACACCAACAACTACGGCGTCCGCCCGTTCTTCCCCTTCAATCCGCGCTGGTACGCCGGTGGCACCGTCTTCATCTTTGAACCCGTGCTCTTCGCCGCGCTCCTGCTCGCGCTGGTTATGCCGGCGCTGCTCTCGCTCGCGGACAATGAGATCGGAGCGCGCGACACCAGCTTTCGCGGACGCGGCTGGGCCATCTTCGCGCTTCTGGTCATGGTGGGCCTGTGGGGCTGGCGCGCCTTCGAGCAGCACAGCGCAAAGAATCTCCTCCTGAACGACGAAGCCGCGCAGGACGGCGGCCCGGCGCAGGTGGTGCGCGTGGCTCTCAGCCCTTATCCCGTGAATCCCTTCCTGTGGCAGGCCGTGGTGGAGACGCCGGACGCCTTTCGCGTCGCCACCATCGACACGCGCAACGACTCCGTCGTCAGCGATCCGCAGACCGACATCTTCCACAAGCCGGCTGAGACTCCGGCCACGCTCGCTGCCAAAGGTTCGCGGCTCGGCCGCGTCTACCTGGACTGGTCGCAGTTTCCGCTGGTGCAGGAGGCCGGCCCCGGCGTGACCGAGAGCGGCGAGGCGGCCACCGTCGTCAGCTTCCATGATCTGCGCTTTCACTATGACAGCGGATTTCTCAACGGCCGCGCAAAGAACGCTCTCGGGGCGGCTGTCTATGTAAACTCGGCAAATCAGGTCGTGCAAATGCAGATGGGAAGCCGTATCCAGCACTAACGGATATACTGTCTCTACGGCGTGAGCCGGAACTCTTCGACCCCCTACTGAGGTCTACCATGATCGCGTATCTCGTGCTTCTGCTGGCCGTTGTTAGCCGCATCGTTCCGTTACAGACACATGCCTGGAACTTCACGGCCGTAGGCGGCAGCCTGCTCTACTTCGGCGCCCGCCGCAGCCGCTGGCAGACCATCATCGCCGTGCTCGTTCTGGCCGCCACTGATTTTTATCTGACGCACTTCGTCTACAGCTATCCCTTCCGCATAAACGGCTACCTGATCACATGGGCGTGGTACGCAGGTGTCTGCCTCCTCGGCCACGGCCTGCTGAGCAGGAAGACGAGCGCGCTCCGCGTAGGCGCAGCGGTTCTCACCTCCGCCACATCCTTCTTCGTGATCAGCAACCTCGCTGTGTGGGCCGGGTCCGCGCTCTACGCGCACACCTTCGCCGGCCTCGCCGAGTGCTATACCGTCGCCCTTCCCTTCTATGGCAACGATCTGGTCTCCACCGCGTGCGTCGCCGGCGCGCTCTTCGGCCTGCCGGCGCTGGCCCGCAGACTCGCCGACGCCAACAACCACGGCAGCAACTCCGCCGCCGCATAGATTCTTCTTCACGCAGAATAAAGGCACTCCTTCGCGGAGTGCCTTTTTACTTTTCTGATCCCTGCTTCTATGGCATTGTTTCTTCTTCTTCCGCGGTTTCCTCTTCCACTGGAAATCTCTCTCCGCCGCGTCGTGCAAATATCTTCCGCACTACATACAACACGATCCCCAGGATCAAAATCCCCGCCATAAACAGCGACTCTCCCAGGTGATCGTGGAAGGTCTTCATCAGGCTATGGAAGAGCTCAGGGCCGTAGAAGAGGGTGATCAGCGCGCAGGCCAGGAACTGGATGAACTTGCCGGTGAAGACCGCCAGCGTATACGGCAGCGGCCGCATCTCAAAGACCCCCGCGGCGAACTGAAAGAGCTTCATCGGCGTCGGCGGCGGCAGCATGGAGGGAATCATGATCGCCAGAAACTCCTGGCTCTCAAAGCGGTCGCGCATGCGCTCGTATCTTTTTCTATTGATGCGCTGCAGCAGAAAGAGCTCTCCGCCCGCGCGCCCCACGTAGTACGGCACCAGACTGCCCACGGCTGACGCAGCCGCAGCCATCAGGCAGTAGAGCAGGAACTTCCTGTGCGCGCTCACCACGTAGCCGATAATCACACCGTCCATCGAAACCGGAATGGGAAAGACCGCTGCGTCAAACAGCGCAATCCCACCGAGTCCCCATATGCCGAGCGGCTTGAGTACCATGAACAACGCAGCGGAGATCTTGTGAACGTAGGCGAGCGGCGATATCTTCACGGCAGAGATGATTTTACGCGTCCGGTCGCGTTTCATGCTCCGTGCGCCCGGCGAGAAGATCCAGCGCATGCGGCAGAATACCGATCACCGCCGCGAGCGACGTCACCGCGCCGCGCGGGCTGCCCGGAAGATTCAGGATCAGCGTGCGCCCCAGGCTGCCGCAGACGCCGCGGCTCAGCGCGGCCAGTGGAGTCTCCTTCACGCCTTCAGCACGCATGCGCTCGGCAATCCCCTCCACCAGTCGCTCGCAGACCAGCCGGGTCGCCTCCGGTGTCACGTCGCGCGCCGCCAGACCCGTGCCTCCGGCCGTCACCACCAGATCGGCCCGCGCCGCGTGTGCCCGCAGCGCCTCCGTGATTGCGTCCACCTCATCCGGCACCACTGCCGCCGCCAAGACCGAAAACCCGGCAGCGCGCAGACTCGCTGCCACCGCAGGCCCGGAGAGGTCCTCGCGCACACCCCTGGCGCAGCCGTCGGAGACGGTGATCACTGCGGCCTGAAAGAGCCGGTTCATCTCTATGATTCTACGTTCTCAGGCATCGTGGCGGCTCTTTCCCCCTCCAGCAGCGTCTAAGCAGAAGATGCGAGAATAGAGAAAGTAGATACTTCCCGGCGTAGCAGCAACTTTGCCTGCCCGGTCGAGTCGATACAGTAGTCCCAACAAGAGCGATGCCACCCGAAAGCCCAGACAATCCCACGAATCTGCCGCCACCCCCGCGTGAGCCGATCCCGTTCATCTCCGCGGGTTCGCGCTACGGCGATCTGGAGGCCCATGAGCTCTGGCAGCTGCTGGATGATATGGAAGACGAGCGGGGCAAGGCGCGCCGCCGCGAAGCCTTCTACATCTCCACCATCATCTACATGTTCGTGGCGTGGTTCGCCTTCTATGGGCCGCACGTCCTCTGGCACCAGCCGCGCATGATCAATCCGGCCGAGGCGCTCAAGGATATGACCTATCTTGACCTGCCGCCCGATGCCCTGAAACAGATGAAGCCGAAGGTTCCGAAGGTATTCTCCGACAAGGATCGCATCGAGCAGACTCCGGACCGCAAGACCCTGCAGCGCCTGAAGGCCGAGGAGCCGCCGCCTGCTCCGCCGCCATCGCCGCAGCAGCAGGCAGCCGAGCAGGCCTCGCTTCCGGCCGAACCGCAGCCGCAGCCGATACAGCCGCAGCAGCCGGACCAATCCATACTCGAGGCTCCGAAGCCGCAGGAGCAGCAGCCGAAGCCCAGTTTCAACCAGCCGGCGCAGTCCGCGGGCGAGGAGCTGAAGCAACTTTCAGAGAATGCTCTGCCTACGCGCCCCGGTTTCCATGGCAACTTCAACAGCAATGCCGTGCATCACGCCGGCTCGCTGGGCGATGTCGATGTTCTCAGCGACACCACCGGCGTCGATCCCGACGAGCTGCAGAAGTATATCCAGCGCCTGCTCATCGAGTTGCGCGCGACCTGGGTACCGATGTTGCCGGAAGAGACCGAACCGCCGCTCCTCAAAAGAGGCGACACCCTCATCAGCTTCACCATCGATCCGAATGGCCACCTCGCGGCCATACAGCTCGACGGCTCCACGCACGACGATGCCATCAACATCGCCGCATGGAACTCGATCAAGAGCACCCTCGCCAGCTCTCCTACTCCGCTCCCTAAGGGACTGAAGGATCCGAACCTCTCGCTGCGTATCCGCTTTATGGTCAACGAACCCGAAGAGTAAGCTGCGATGACTACCTTTATGCCTTGCTTAAGGGCATGGCTTCAGCCATGCCGCCATCGCTCGCAAGAACGAGTGGCTTTAGCCGCTGAGGCACGCTTTGCTCTAAAGTAAAGTTGTCTCTCTGAGCGCTATGAAGACGCCGCAACAACATCAAATCCGGCAACAGGTGCGCGGCCTGCTCTGGCTCGCGGGCATCGTGATCGTTCTCAGCATCGCGCGCGCCGGCCTGCACACTGCATTTCCGCACGGTTGGTGGCGGCTATGGTAGCGCACGCTGTTAAAGATCCACTGCTTGTCGTGCTGCTCGGCCCCACTGCCAGCGGCAAGACCGCGCTCTCGCTGCATCTCGCGGAGCACTTCTCAGGAGAGATCGTCAGCTGCGACTCCGTCGCCGTCTTCCGCGAGATGGAGATCGGCACGGCAAAGCCTTCACCCACGGAGCGTGAACTCGCGCCGCACCACCTCATCGACGTGCGCGATCCCGACGAGCCCTACACCGCCGGCGACTACAGCCGCGAGGCACGCGAGGCCCTGACCGGCATCAGCGGCCGCGGTAACCTGCCCATCGTCACCGGTGGCACCGGCCTCTACCTGCGCGCGCTCCTCGACGGCCTCTTCAGCGGCCCGCAGCGCTCCGATACTCTGCGCGAACGGCTGCGCGCGAAAGAAACCCGCCACGGTACCGGTACGCTGCATCGCCTGCTCACGCAGATCGATCCAACCACGGCACAGACGATGCATGCCAACGACCTGCCCAAGATCATCCGCGCGCTTGAGGTTCCTTTGCTCACGCGCCGCACCATGACCGAGTCCTGGCAGACCGGCCGCGATCCGCTCACCGGCTACCGCATCCTTCGCATCGGACTCGATCCGCCGCGCGCGCATCTTTACGAACGCATCAATCTGCGCGCCGCCGCAATGTTCGAGAATGGCCTGGTCGAAGAATCCGCTCAACTTGTAGCCCGCTATGGATATGAGTGCCGGCCTCTGCAGTCGCTGGGCTATGCACAGGCCATCACTGTACTACGCAACGAAGCTACGCGTGATGAGGCCGTCGCGCAGGCGCAGCAGGGGCATCGCAACTACGCCAAGCGCCAGCTCACCTGGTTCCGCCGCGAGCCTGACGTGCATTGGCTGCAGGGCTGCGGCGACGAGCCTGAGATAGCCAAAACTGCATTTACTTTAGTCCGCAAACATCTGTAGTTTATTTGTCATCCTGCAGCGGATAAACCTGCTTTTGCTCCTGCGCGCCCGTCCGGACAGGACCAAAAATAGGGCCGTGGCACGAAGCCACGACCCTTTCACCAGTGATTACAGCACAACACTTAGTTGCGCACCATTTATTGAATGATGAGCGGATCCGCAAGCCGGAAGCTCACGATCGACTCCGCCGGAATGTTGATGTCGCGATTGCCTGTCATGCCGGCCGCCGCCGTGCCTGCGCCGCCGCCGATAAGACCTCCGACGAGCAGACCAACACCGCCGCTGGCGATGCCGCCGATCAACATGCCTGCACCCGCTCCGCCGCCGATCATGGCAGCCGAGCGCTTGCCCTTGCCCTTCTTGGTCTCCGTCATATCGTGCGAGTCAAGCTGATACGACTGTCCGTTGATGCTGACCGAGGTCAGCCGCAGCTGCAGGATCGACGAACCCTTGAAGTGGCCGCGCTTGTGTGATGCATCCACCACACCCTGCACGCCTGAGCCCTTCGGAATCGCGATCCGGTCCCCCTGCGAATCAGGCACGGCTTCTACGATCTCGCCTGTGAACTGCGAGCCGGCAGGCGTGTCTTTCACGCTGATGTGCTGGTCGATGCGAATCTCCAGCCGCGTACCCGCTGGCACGTTGATGGAGACCGGCGCCACCACCGGAGCCGCGCCCGGTGCTGGTGCCGATGCCGTGGCCGGAGTCGGTGCCGCTCCCGCGGGAGTCGTCGTTGTCGTGATCAGCGGAGCTGCTCCCGGCGTTGCCGGCGGGTTCACCACCGTCGTGGTCACGTTGCCATTCGAGTCGGTCGAGGTCACCTGCTGCGGCTGTCCCGTCGCAATCGCCTGCTTGGTGGCGTCATCCACCGCCTGCTGCTGTTTGGATTTGCATCCGGCCAGGGCGAGCGCCATGGCTGCGATGCAGACCATATTGCGTGCTGTGCGTAGTGTTGGGTTCATCGTCGTGCCTCTTTCGGTTCTATAAGGAGTGCGCCGGGCTTTTACGAATAAAAGCGGGGCGTCAGCTCAGTACGATGCCGAAAGGCACGCTAGCGTATGAATAAAATGCTTTGGAAATATTTATTTCTTGCGGGCAACCCTTACCGCTTATAGACGATCTGGCCGTTGCGGATCGTCATCGCCACCCGGCCCGGCAGGCTCCAGCCGTCAAACGGCGTGTTCTTCGATTTCGAGCGCGATTCGCTCGCGTGGAAGATCCACTCTGCCCCTGGCTCGAATAGAAGAACATCGGCTGCCGCGCCTGCCGACAACGCACCGCGCCCATGCAGGCTCAACACCTTCGCAGGAGCCAGTGACAGCAGTTCGATCACGCGTTCCAGCTTCATCCCATGCTTCTTGTGCAGCAGACGCAGCGTCAGGCCAAGCGCAGTCTCCAGTCCGGTGATGCCGTTGGCCGCGCGTTCGAACTCCACCTGCTTCTCGTGCGCGGCGTGCGGCGCATGATCTGTGGCGATCGCGTCAATGTGGCCCTCCAGCAGACCGGCGATCATCGCCTCGCGGTTCATCTCATCGCGCAGCGGCGGATACATCTTCCTATGCGTGTCGTAATCGCCCACACTCTCATCCGTCAGAGTGAAGTGATGCGGCGCCACCTCGCACGTCACATGGAGTCCCTCTTTGCGCGCCTGCTTCACGGCTTCCAGCGCTCTTGCCGTAGATAGATGCGCCACATGCAGATGAGGCCTTACGCCCTTATCCGCCTTCACGATCTCACGCATCAGCCGCAGATCGCGCTCTACAATTCTTCCCTCTGCCTCTACCGTATAGCCGCGCAACCCCAGCTTGAACGCCACCGGCCCTGCACTCATCGAGCAGCCGCCCGTCAGCCGCGTATCCTCCGCATGCTGGATCACCGGCAGTCCGGCCTTCGCCGCTGCGATCAGCGTCTGCCGCATGATCTCGTCGCCGAGGATCGGCTTGCCATCGTCCGATACCCCCACCGCGCCGGCATCCCGCAGAGCGTCGTAGTCCGTCAGCGCCTCGCCCATGCTGCCCGCCGTCGCCGCGCCGATGGGAAAGACGTTCACCACCGCTCTGCGCTCCGGCGCCAGCATCCAGCGCGTGATCTCCGGGGTGTCGTTCACCGGAATCGTATTCGGCATGCAGGAGACACTGGTGAATCCGCCGGCAGCAGCAGCAGCCGTGCCCGTGGCGATCGTCTCCTTGTAGCCCTGCCCCGGTTCGCGCAGGTGCACGTGGATGTCCACCAGCCCGGGCGCAACCACCAGCCCTGCCGCATCGATCACCGTCGCATTAGCGACCGCGGCAAGCTGCCCCGGCTGCTCCACTGCTGCAACCGCTCCATCGCGCAGCAGCAGATCGCGCAGGCCGTCCGTGCCCGCCGCCGGGTCGACGAGCCTCCCACCGCGAATCAGCATCGGGCGTGTGCTCATGCGCGCGCCTCTCTTGTGCCTGACTGTCCGTTAGCTTGCAAGGCCCGCACCAGCAGCGCCATCCGCACGGCCACGCCGTGCCGTACCTGCTCTTCGATCATCGACTGCGGCCCATCCGCGACTTCACTCGTAATCTCAAGCCCGCGGTTCATCGGCCCAGGGTGCAGCACTGCCGCGTTGGGCGCGTAGATGGCCAGCCGCTCGGCATGCAGCTGGTACTGCTCGGTGTAGGCAGCAAGATCGAGCTGCAACCCTGCGAGCCGCTCTTTCTGGATGCGCAGCATCATCGCCACATCCGCGCGCGCCAGCGCCTTATCAAAGTCGCGTTCGATGCTCACGCCCGGCCCCAGCTTCAACGCATCCTCCGGCAGCAGCTCCCGCGGCCCGCACAGGACCACCTTCGCACCCAGCCGCGGCAACAACATGGCGTTAGACCGCGCCACGCGGCTGTGCAGAATATCGCCCGTGATCACCACCGTCACACCGCGCAGCGTGGCCTTTGAGATTGTGGCAGTCGACTTCGCCACCGGCGCCAGCCGCAGCCGCGCGAGCATCGTGCGCAGGTCCAGCAGCGCCTGCGACGGATGCTCATGCATGCCGTCGCCCGCATTCAATACCGGCAGCCCGGTCTCCTTCGCCAGCAGGTACGGCGACCCGGAAGAAAGATGCCGCAGGACGATGCACTCTGCTCCCAGTGCACGCAGCGTGATGCCGGTGTCCTTCAGGCTCTCGCCTTTTTCGATGCTGGATGACTTGTCGCTCACCAGCGTCGTCACCACCCCGAGCGACTTCGCCGCCAACTCGAAGGATGTGCGTGTCCGCGTGCTGCTCTCGTAAAAGAGCAGCGCCACCTTGCGACCTTCAAGCAACGTCGCGCGATCTTTTGGAGCGGCCGCTTCAAGCTCGCTGGCGGCGGCCAGTATCCCGCCAACCTCTTCGAGCGAGAGATGCGCGACCGAGAGCAGCGAACCAGCGGGGTAGGGAGATGCTGTTTGGGAAATAGGAATGCTTGTTTGGGATGCGGCCGCCTGCCGCGAGACCCGGGTTGATGTCTTCTTACCCGCCATGAGCCATCTTTATATTACTTGTCATCCCGTACCCTGAGCGAGCGTAGCGAGTCGAAGGGGGAGGGACCTGCTTTTCTACTTGTCTCTAAATCCGTGTGCATCCGTGAAATCCGTGGTGAGCTCTGTCTTTAATCCCGCTCCACCAGCAGAACCTGCTCGGAGTTGTCGATCTCCTGCAGCTTTACTTCGATGATCTCTTTGGCCGTGGTCTGCACCGTGCGCCCCACATACTGCGCCTCGATCGGCAGTTCACGCCAGCCGCGGTCGATCAGCACCAGCAGCTGCACGCTCTTCGGACGTCCATGATCGAAGAGCGCATCCAGCGCGGCACGGATGGTGCGGCCTGTGTAGAGTACGTCGTCCATCAAAATAATGTCGCGGCCGGTCACGTCAAAGCCGATGGCGCCCTTGTGCACCACCGGACGTACATCGTAGGTCGAGAGGTCGTCGCGGTAGAAGCTAATGTCGAGCACGCCGGTGTCGATAGGGTGCTTCTCGATCTGGGCAATGTGCGCGCCGATGCGCTGCGCCAGCGGAACGCCACGCCGCTTGATGCCGACCAGGCCCAGATTCTCGCCGCCGTTGCTCTTCTCCGCGATCTCGTGCGCCAGCCGTACCAGCGTCCGCTCAATCTCGGAGGCGGACATCAGCCGGCTCTTCTCGCGCAGTACAGGTTTGCTTATTTCGCTCATACGGATTCTGCTGATGATACGTTCTGGCGCGGCTCCGGAGCAAATAAGGCCGCTTACGCTGGCCGGTTCCGCGGCGGCATCGGCCGTACCCAGCCCCGCAGCGCTCCGGAGAGCATGCAGTAGACCACCACACAGCAGGCCAGAAACGCGCCGCCTGCCAGAGCCATCGCCGCGCGTCCATCGGGCGTCTGGTAGACGTGCAGGAACTGCGCTGTCCCAGCGGGATTCTCAACGAAGGCCGGATAGGTCGACATCTTCTGAAGAAGCGTGTTGATCTGCTGGTCCATCGTGGCGCCTTGATGCATGGGATAGCGGTAGATCACCTCACCCACGCTGTCGGCCGCGACCACCATAAAGCCCACCAGCAGACCCAGTGCTATACCGATGCGGGCCCCAATGCCGCCATCCATAGGGGCTCCGGGTGCGCGCCGCTGGTAGAGATTGAGCGTGAGCATGGGCGCGGCGATCACCAGGAACCATGCAGCCAGACCAAACCCGGGGGCGATGCTGCCCAGTCCCATGAAGAACCCGACTGCCAATGCGACCCCAACCACAATGCGGAGCGCGGGCCGCCAGCGGATCCGTCCCATGGACGATGTACGCGGCAGCGGCAGGCTGCCGTCAGCCGGCGCAGCCCGCTCATCGGCGATGCGTTGCGTATCCGTCTCCGTCAGCACCAGTTGCGGCGCGCCGCACTCCGTGCAGAAGAGGGCCCCCTCCGGCAGGAGTGACGAGCAGCGATGACAGAGATTCTGAGCCTTTTCCATCCTTTTTGAAGCTATCCCACCTCTCCGCTGGGTGCAAATCGCCTCGCGGCATAAGCACAGCAAAAAGACGTTCTTTCAACCGCTCTCTGGCCTATACTGCAATGCAGGTCCATGCCCTCGCAGCAGCCAACCCGCAAGCGGCCTGTTATGCCGACGAAGCCTCCGGCGCAGATACCGGACAAGCTCTACTTCCGCATCGGCGAAGTCGCCCGTCTCTGTGATGTGCCCGCCTACGTACTTCGCTTTTGGGAGAGTGAGTTTCCGCAACTGAAGCCCAACAAGGGCGGCACCGGTCAGCGCCTCTACCGCCGCCGCGACGTGGAGAACGCGCTGCACATCAAGCGTCTACTCTACGACGAGGGATACACCATCCCCGGCGCGCGCCAGGTCTTCAAAGACCTGCAGAAGCAGAAGCCCGGCGAGCTTCCCTTCGCCGAAACACGCGGCAGCAGCCTGCAGACCGACATTCGCATGCAGAAGCTGCGCAAAGAGCTGCATGAGATCCTGAACATGCTCTCCTCGCCCGCGCCGGTCACCCAGCTCACCGCATCGCGCTTCCGCACCAGGCTCAAGCCGCAGGTTGCACCCGGCCCGGAGCGTGAGTTATTTTAGGCGGTCACTCCACCACAATGTCTGCTCGCACTGAAAATTCGTCCGCTTCTTCTTGGCCGGAGTTTGTGCCGCTGCCGCGGGACGCAAACCGCGCCGTAGCGGAAAGATCGACAGAGCCGTTCGTCCGCGGACGCGGCACCTGCCAGTTCTGCAAAGGCAGGCGGTTTCTCCGCTCCGGACTGCGCGTTTCAGATATCGGCTCCATCTTCCTTCTGCACTATCCCGTACGCTGCCTGCGCTGCCGCCAGCGCCAGTTCACGGATTTCATGACGGCGAGCCTATCGCTCGCTGCCGGAAGCCCGGTCTACAGTGAACATAAAAAGCGCGAGAACTGGGGCGCATGGACCAGCGGCTCCGACCGTGAAGCCATCGAGGCGCTGCGCGAGAAGCTGAAGAACGATACCCCGTCCGACAGAGCGTGATGCCGTCAGCCCCGGCTGCCCGGTGCGTGATGGAAGAGCGCACGCGCTAAAATCAACCCACTGCCCATGTCCCTCGACCTCTCCCCTACGCCCGAACCGATCGAAACCGGAGAAGCCGCTGAACCTGTCTCCCCGGAAGCGGGTGTCTCCTACCGGTTCGGCCTTTCTCGCTCCTACAGCGCATTTGCCGCCACCCTTCTGTTAATGGCCTCTACCGTTCTCTCGCGTCTCATCGGACTGGTGCGCGAAACTTATATCGCCCGGCTCTTCGGTGCCGGTGCCCAGGTCGACGCCTACCGCGCCGCCTTCCAGCTCCCTGAGACCATCAACTACTTCCTCGTCGGCGGCGTCGCCTCCATCACCTTCGTCACCATCCTCGGCCGTTACCGCGAGCAGGGCCGCGAGAAGGACGGCGAAGACGCGCTCTCCGCCATCCTCACCATGATGCTCGTCGTCCTCGGCACCGGCATCCTGCTCGGTGAGATCTTCGCCCGCGACTTCGTCGCCTGGTGGTTCAACGGCTTCTCGCCGGAAAAGATCGCGCTCACCACCCACATGACGCGCATCCTTCTGCCGGTTCAACTCTTCTTCTTCGCCGGCGGTGTCCTCGCCTCCGTCCTCATCGTCCGCCGCCAGTTCGCTTACCAGGCCATCACGCCGCTGGTCTATAACATCGGTATCATCTTCGGCGGCGTCGCCTTCGCCAAAAGCATCGGCGTCTCCGGCCTCGCCGTCGGCGCACTCATCGGCGTCATCCTCGGTCCGTTCCTGCTCAACGCCATCGGCGTCTACCGCCTCGGCTATCGCATCCGCTTTTCAAGCGCGTGGAAACACCCTGGCCTCATCGAGTGGGTCCGGCTTTCCCTGCCTTTGATCCTCGGCGTCTCACTCGTCACCTTCGATACCTGGTTCATCAATCACATCGCCTCTGCCGGCGACGGACAGATCGCCACGCTCCTCTACGCCAAGATGCTCTTCACCGCTCCTATGGCCATGCTCGCCATGGCCGCGGGTACAGCGTCCATGCCCTTCTTCGCCTCGCTCATCGCGCAGGGCAAACACGGCGAGTTCGCCCGTCTCGTCAACGGCTCCATCACCCGCATCGTTGCCGTCGCGCTGCTTGGCTCTGCCTGGATGATCGGTCTCGGGCGTCCCGCTGTCGATCTCGTACTGCATCATGGAGCGCTCAAGCAGCATGATGCCTCCACCATCGCGATCTTCTTCTCCGTCTTCGCGCTCTCGCTCTGCTTCTGGTCCTCGCAGTCCATCTACGCGCGCGCGTTCTACGCCGCGGGCAACACGCTCACGCCCATGGTCGCGGGCACGATCATCACCATAGCCGTCTATCCGCTCTATAAGCTGCTCTATCGCATCTACGGTCCCATCGGCCTCGTCTATGCCTCAAACCTTGGCATCACCGTGCAGACGCTTGCGCTCGCGATCCTTCTGCACCGCTCTGGTCTCGCCCGGCTCAACGGCATCGAATGGAAGGAGCTCGCGCGCACCTTTATCACCGCCGCAATCGCTCTCTTCGCCTTGCGCGAGCTCATGCAGCGCCTGCCGCTGCATACAGGTATGCGCGCCGACCTGCTCTCCCTCTCTCTTGGCAGTATTCTCTGGCTCGCCATCAGCGCCGGTCTGCTCACCGCACTCGGTTCAAAGCTTCCGCAGCTCATCACCAGCCGCTTCACAAAGCGCGGTACAAACAAAACGGCTCCAGCGATATCGCCGGAGCCGCTCTAATCCCTGTTCCCTGATCCTTGTTCTTCAGTCTGGTGCATTGATCGGAGCGCCCAGCTCGCCGTCTTTACCCGGCTTGCGAATGTCGATGCCGCCCTTGAAGAACGCGCCGTCTTCAATGCTAATGCGCTGCGCGATCACATCACCGGTCAGCGAACCCTCCGCACGGATGTCCACGCGATCGCTCGCCGTCACGTTGCCCTTTACCTTGCCGAGCACCACCACCTCTCGCGCGCCGATGCTGGCGGCTACCTGGCCGTTGCGTCCGACCGTCACGCGGTTGCCGGGAAGATTGATCGAGCCTTCCACCTTGCCGTCGATAAAGAGTGACTCCGATCCCGTCACTTCGCCCTTCACTACGAGCGATTTGCCGATGGTCGCCAGGTCGCCGGTCACTGCAGGCGCTACCACGGGCAGCGTGCGTACCGGTGCTGCTTCAGAAGACGGTGAAGCGGCAGGTGCCGCGGGACGAACAGGCTCGGGGGCGGAAGTGCTACCGGTTGCGGGGGCGTTGGGTTTCCACATGAGACTTTAATTCCTTTCGCGATGCATAGGCCTTCCGGCCGTGAGCTCCCCTCGATTTTACCCCGCTCGCCCCGCTCCGCGCTTGTCCTGCATAACTCCAATGTGGAAACTGCATCAATCCCGGTGCCTGACCAGGCGCCCGGAAGGACTAGGATTGAACTGTGCCCGCACCCAAACGCCATCCCACCTCGCACGAGCGGTCTGACAAGGACCTGCTGCGCCGCATTGAGCGCGCCCCCGGCCACCGCGCCGGATACAAGCAGCTGGTGACCGAGTTCGGCCTCGGCGGCGGTCGTGAACGCCGTCTCCTGCTCGAGCAGCTCGCCCGTCTCACCGCCCGCGGCGCCCTCACCAAGCTCGACCGCGAGGTCTGGACCATCGGCGCAGCCGAAAACTCTACCGATAAACGCGCCCGCTCCGGCGCACCTCCCAGCCAGTGGGATCAGACCCGCGAGAACCTCACCGCCGGCAAACTCGATCTCCATCGCGACGGCTACGGCTTCGTCCGTCCCGACAGGTCCCAGAAGACCGAAGCCCTCAAAGGCCAGGTCGATAAAGACATCTTCATTCCGCCGAACGAGCTGAACGGCGCCATGCAGGGCGATCAGGTCCTCGTCGAGGTCGGCCCTCCCGGCCGCGATGGCCGTCTCTCCGGCCGCATCGCCCGCATCATGACGC
This sequence comes from Acidobacteriaceae bacterium, assembly GCA_035570215.1. GTDB lineage: Bacteria > Acidobacteriota > Terriglobia > Terriglobales > Acidobacteriaceae > JARLFX01. The sequence continues at coordinate 8,651 of DATMLK010000015.1, read as the reverse complement.
GCAAGAACCCCACCATGGTCGGCGTCTTCCACTACGCCTCGCACGATCGCGAAGCCCGCGGCGGCATCACCTTGCGTCGCGGCAACTACGTCACTCCGCTCGACGAACGCATCTCCCAGCCCATCCTCATCCCCGACGGCATGGAGATCGTCCCCGCAACCTTAACCCCGCATCGCGTCCTCGGCGAAGAAGCATTAGCGCAGGAGGTCCATGGCGACAACCTCGAAGGCCTCGCCGTCGATGTTGAGATTACGCACTGGCCTACCGTCACCCAGCCCGCGCGTGGCCGCGTCATCGAAGTCCTTGGCGATCAGAACGCCTTCGGCGTCGACGTTGAGATCATCATTCGCAAGCATCACCTGCCGCATCTCTTTCCCGACAATGTTCTCGCCGATGCTCGCGAGGCCGCGACGCACACCGTCGCCACGCTCACGCCCGAACAGCTCAAGTATCGCCGCGACTTCCGCGATCTCCCCATCGTCACCATCGACGGCGAAACGGCCCGTGACTTCGACGATGCCGTACTCGTCCGCGATCTCCCCAACGGCAACCAGCAGCTGCAGGTCCACATCGCCGACGTCGCGCACTACGTCACCCCCGGCACCGCGCTTGATCTCGAAGCCCGCCTCCGCGGCAACTCCGTTTACTTCCCCGACCGCGCCATTCCCATGCTCCCGCAAGAGCTGTCGACCGACATCTGCTCCCTCCGCCCGCATGAAGACCGTCTCGTCATGTCGTGCCTCATGGAGATCGACCCGCGCGGCGAAGTTCTCAGCTACGAGATCTGCGAAGGCATCATCCGCTCCGCCCAACGCATGACGTATACCCAGGTCCAGGCAATCCTCGACAAAGACCCTGCCGTCAGCGAACAGTTCATGCCGCTCGTACCCGAGTTCCAGCGCATGGAGAAGCTCTCGCTGCTGCTCAATCACAAGCGCCGCCGCCGCGGTTCCATTGACTTCGATCTCCCCGAGCCCGTCATCAACTTCGACCCCAGGGGCAACATGGAATCCATCGTCCGCTCCGAGCGCAAGTGGGCCAACCGTCTCATCGAAGAGTTCATGCTCAGCGCGAATGAGTGCGTCTCCACCTGGATCGAGCACCAGGGCGTCGCCAGCATCTTCCGCATCCACGAAACACCCGACCCCAAGCGCATCGTCGAATTCGAAGACATGGCCGCCGGCTTCGGCTACACGCTCGGCCTCAGCTCGCTGCCGGTAAAAAAGCTCGTCACCAAGGGTGATCGCCGCAACGCCCAAAGCTCCGGCCGCAAGCCGCAGCAGACAGAGATCGTCGGCGCCATCCCCGTCACCCCACGCATGTACCAGAAGCTCACCGCGAAGATCGCCGGCAAGCCCGAAGAACGCATCCTCTCCTTCATGATGCTGCGCTCGCTCAAGCAGGCGCGTTACTCCGAGCAGAACGAAGGCCACTTCGCCCTCGCCGCGGCAAGCTACACCCACTTCACCTCGCCCATTCGCCGCTATCCCGATCTGATCGTGCATCGCCTGCTGAAGTCATTGCTGCACGAAGGTGCCAACCCGCGCGGCGGCGCCATCTTCAGCGACGCCCCGCAGCCGTGGGGCGAAAAAACCGGCAAGAATCCGGGTGCCCCATCCATCGCGTCTTCTGCGATGGGTGGGACATCGTCGCGAACGCGACGACCCGATGCTGATAACGCCGCCATCGATCCCATCCCCGAATCCGAACTCGCCGCCATCGCCCTCGAAAGCTCGCAAGCCGAACGCCGCGCCGAAGAGGCCGAACGCGAGCTCATCGAATGGAAGAAGATCAAGTTCATGCAGGATCGCGTCGGCGAAGACTTCGACGCCATGGTCCTCTCCGTCACCAAGTTCGGCTTCTTCGTCGAGCTCGACGACCTCTTCATCGAAGGCCTCGTCCCGCTCTCGTCGCTGACCGATGACATCTACACCTTCCGCGAGACCACGCGCCAGATCTGCGGTTCGCGCTACGGCCGCTGCTACACCATGGGCCAGCGTGTGCACGTTCTGCTCGACCGCGTGGACCGCCAGCAGAAGCGCCTGCAGTTCGCCGTGCTGCCTTCGCCGGAAGACCTGCCACCCCGCAAAGGCAAGACTCGCGAATCCAAGCCCGACCGCCCCGCACTCAGCCCCAAGCGCAGCGGCAAGAAGAAATCCCGCCACCGCAACCAGAAGGCCAAGGGCAAGCGCCGCTGATCGCTTCTCGTTACAATAGAGAAGACAGCACATCTGCAAGGAGAAACACGCACAATGGCCCACACAGTTTTCTGCGCAAAGTACAAAGCCGAGATGGAAGGTCTGGATGAGCCGCCCTTCGACTCCGACTTCGGCCAGAAGATCTTCAAGTCCGTCTCCAAGAAAGCCTGGGGCGAGTGGGTCGAGCGCCAGAAGATGCTGCTGAATGAGTACCGCCTGCAGCCCTGGACGCGCGAGGCGCAGGAGTTCCTGGTCGAGCAGATGAACGAGTTCTTCTTCGGCTCCGGCGGCGCGCTACCCAAGGAATACGTCGCACCCCAGTAGCCGGCGCAAGCGGCGCTTTAATCCGCAAGGTATACTTGAAATTACCCCGCGCCTTTCCCACCGGACTGGCGCATCCGCAAGAGGGGTTGAGACGTGGCTCAGCTTAAGCATGGGGCTTTAACCCCATGAAGAGCGCACCCACCATCAACTCTTCTCCGCAACAAAGTCGGGACGTGGCTCAGCCTGGTAGAGCGCACCCTTGGGGTGGGTGAGGTCGCTAGTTCGAATCTAGTCGTCCCGACCATTTTCTTCTTCCCCTTTTGAAACCCGTAAGCCATTTCCTGCCAATAGGCTGGGAGGAGGGCTTACATTCTGAGACTGCGCCTCTTTTTGCAACTTTTTTTGCAACTTAATATCAGTTTCCGGTGCTATAGTTGGCTTCCAAATACTTCCCCTTTCCATCTGCCTCATGCTTCATGGTATGCGGCTGCAAATGCTTGAGTTTTAGTGGGTACTGCATGACCACTGCTTTATTGGGCTCGTACGATTACCGCTTGGTAGCACTCTCCGCGTGCATCGCCGCCGTGACGCTGGTGGTTCTGGCCTTCCTCTTCGTGTTATCCACGGTAGGCCGGCGGTTTGCGCTGCAAAAACAGCAGTTCGCAGAGAACCGCCTGCAGTTCCAGACGATCTTCGACAATATGACGGAAGCCATCGTTGTCATGGATCAGGGACTCAATATCATCCACCTGAACCGTGCAGCCTCTGAGATGTTCGGCATAGATACCGCCACACTCGCCTTTCCGCGGATGATGGCTGCCTTTGAGGTCTTCGCACCGGACGGCAGATTACTCGCTCCGGAAGAGCGTCCGGCTGCGCGCGCGTTGCGCGGGGAAAATCTGTCGAACTTTGAAACCATTGTCCGCAGAGAAGATACCGGTAAACGCATCTTTACAGAGTCGAATACCGCCACCATCAAAACTCCGGCCGGCGAGATTCATCAAATCATCATCAGCATTCGCGATATCAGCGAGCGCAAGCGGATGGACGAGTTGAATGCGCGCCTGGCCGCCATCGTCGAGTTCTGCGAAGACGCCGTCATCAGCAAGGACGACAAGGGCATTATCACCAGCTGGAACCGGGGCGCGGAAAAGATATTCGGCTACACTGCCGCGGAGATGATCGGCCAGCCCGTCAAGGTGTTGCTGCCGGAGGGCCATGAACACGAAGAGGACGACATTCTGGCGCGTATCAAGCGGGGCGAGATCGTCGAGCATATCGAGTCGATACGCAAAAAAAAGGATGGGAAGCTGATCAGCGTCTCTCTCACCATCTCGCCCATCCGCGACGCCTGGGGCAAGGTCATTGGCGCCTCCAAGATCGCGCGCGACATTACCTATAAGAAGTCCCTGGAGCGCCAGCTGCGCCAGAGCCAGAAGATGGAGGCCATCGGCCAGCTCACCGGCGGCATCGCGCATGATTTCAATAATCTGCTCGGCGTCGTCATCGGCAACCTTGATCTGCTGGAGGGCCTGGTCGAGGGCAACGAAGAGGCTCTCCGGCGAGTGCGCATTACGCAGAAGGCCGCCCTGCGCGGCGCGGATCTTACTCGCCGCCTACTCTCCTTCTCCAGCAGTGAGGAACTGCGGCCTTCGGCTGTCAAGCTGAAGCACTCCATCCGCAACACGATCGAACTCGCGGCGCGTGCCGTAGGCCCCGAGATAAGCATCACCACTCACTTCGACGACTCTGTGCCTGACGTCTTTGTCGATGCCGCCGGCCTTGAGAGCGCCCTGCTCAATCTTGTCGTCAATGCGCGGGACGCCATGCCCGGGGGCGGCTCTGTGAATATCACCACGCAGCTTCATCTTCTGGAGGAGAGCTACCCGCCGGTGCAGGCCAAAGAATTGAAAGCCGGCCAATACGCCTGCGTCTCCGTATCGGATACCGGAGCGGGTATGTCGCGGGAGACCATGGATCGCGCCTTTGAGCCGTTCTTCACCACCAAGCCTCGCGGCAAGGGCACCGGCCTTGGCCTGGCCATGGTCTATGGCTTCGTCAAGCAGTCCGGCGGCACCGCCCGCATCTACAGTGAACCCGGCTACGGAACCACCGTCTCCTTCTACCTTCCGCTTGCGGAAGGCAGCAAGCTTCCATCCAGTGTCCCCGCATCCGCATCGCATGCAAGAGCCAGCGGCATAGTGCTCATGGTGGATGACGAGCTCGAACTGCTGGACATCTCCCTCGCCTATCTTGCCGAGATGGGTTACACCGCGCTCCAGGCGAGCGATGGAGCCTCCGCCCTGAAAATGGTCGAGCAATACCCCAATATCGACCTCGTCGTGACGGACATCATTATGCCCGGCGGCATGAACGGAGTAGAGTTGGCGCAGAAGATCCGCGAACTCCAGCCGCAAATCAAGATCGTCTATAGCTCCGGGTTCCCTGCGGACGCGCTGACCGAGCGCAACATGCCGTTGGCCGACGGTCCCCTGCTGCACAAGCCGTACCAGCGGGCCGAGTTCAATGCTATGATTCGCGGCGTCATGGAGGGGAACAGTACGGACGCACCAAAGAAATAGTTCCGCCCTTCCTGCTGAAGGGTGATAATCAATCTTGTCGATAAGCGATGGTGGGAATGATGTCGCCAGTTGAACAGATCCTGGTCATTGATGATGAGAGTGGCATCTGCGAGTTGATCGCCGCCACGGCGCGGAAACTTGTTCTGTGTTGCATCACGTCCACAACGGCGGAAGCCTTCCTGGAAAAGCTTACTCCCGATACCACCCTGGTTCTGATGGACCTGATGATGCCGGGGATGGATGGCGTCGAACTGCTGAGGCTGCTCGGAGAAAAGCAGTGCAAGGCCCGCATCGTTCTGATGAGCGGCACCGATACGCGCATCATGGAGACCGCCGAACAGTTCGCCCAGAGCATCGGACTCACCGTGGCCGGCCGCCTTCCAAAGCCTTTCCGTCTGGCGGATCTCGAAGCAGTCCTGAAGATGCACAACGCGCCCGTAAAGCCGCGAAGCTCTAGGCAGAAAAACCATGCTCTAAACCTCAATGCAGATCTGTACAGCGGCATCCAGCGCAATGAGTTCGTCCTGCACTATCAGCCGCAGATCGATCTCGCGAACAGCAAGATCACCGGCATGGAGGCTCTCGTCCGCTGGCAGCACCCTGAGCGTGGCCTCATCTACCCCGATGACTTCATCGCCCAGGCCGAAACGCTCGGCCTCATCGATCAGCTCGGCTGGTTCGTCGCCAATCTCGGCATGGAAGAAATATGTCTCTTCGCGGACAAGAACGGCTCCGTCCCCATGCTCTCGATCAATGTCTCCGTGCACTCTCTGCGCGACCTGAAGTTTCCGGAGAAGTACATGTCTCTTCTTGAAAAGAACGGAGTCGCACCCGAAAATACCATCCTTGAGATCACCGAGAGCGGGCTGATCCAGGAGCTCTCCACCACGCTCGATGTGCTGACGCGTCTGCGGCTCAAAGGCGTACAGCTCTCTATAGACGATTTCGGGACCGGCTACTCCATGATGCAGCAGCTCCGCAACATGCCCGCGACCGAGCTGAAGATCGACAAGTCCTTCGTTCAAAACATGCATGCTACCGCCAGTAATCGCATCATGGTGCAAAAGACCATCGAGATCGGCCACGAATTAGGCATGAAAGTGGTTGCGGAGGGCGTGGAGACACCGGACCAGCTCGCCTTCCTGCATGTGAATAGCTGCGACATCGCGCAGGGTTATCTCTTCAGCCGGCCACTTCCTGCAAACGAGATGCAGACCTGGCTGCATGACTACCGCTCAAGCCATGCCGTTTAGAAGGAGATGCTAGTGCGCCCATCCGTTTTCGGCATCGCGCTCGACGCGCAGACGCGCTGCACGCATCACAATCAGTCGACGGACATTATTGCCATCAAAATGAAGTGCTGCGGCACATACTACGCCTGCAAGGCCTGTCATGACGCGCTTGCCGGCCACCCCAGCGCCGTCTGGTCGCGCAGCGAGTGGGATCAGCTCGCCATCACCTGCGGAGCCTGCGGCCACGAACTCACCGTCCAGCAGTATCTGGACTGCGGCGACGAGTGCCCATCCTGCAATGCGCGCTTTAACCCCGGCTGCCGCAATCATCATCATTTCTACTTCGAGGGTGAGCGCTCCGGCATATAGACTCCTGACATGGGCTCTTTGCCGGAAACCACAGCTGCGCTGCACGCGGACGACGTCGTCCCCAACCTTCCCGCATCGGAGAATAAACGCTTCTACCCCGCGCTCGACGGCCTGCGCGCCGTCGCCGTGCTCATGGTCTTCTACCAGCACTACCTCAGCCCGCCAGACATCCGCCCCGCTTTCAACTGGGGCTGGACCGGCGTCGATATCTTCTTCGTGCTCTCCGGCTTTCTCATCACCGGCATTCTGTATGACACCCGCAACACCCTGCATCGCTTCCGCAACTTCTACGTCCGCCGCACGCTGCGCATCTTTCCGCTCTACTACGGCGTGCTGCTCATCGGCTTATTTCTGACGCCCATCTTTCACTGGATCTGGCATCCCGCCTGGATCCTCTGGCCGCTCTACCTCGGCAACTACGGCCGCTTCATCTGGCTCGATGACTGGATGCAGGGTACCGGTGTGCTCGATCATCTGCGCTCCTCGCTGCCCTTCTACCAGCCGTTCTTTCTCTTCTTCGGGCACTTCTGGTCGCTCTGCGTGGAGGAGCAGTTCTATCTCGTCTGGCCGCTGGCCGTCTTTCTCATCAAAGACCGTGTGCGCCTGCGCGATCTCTGCATCGCCGTCTGCATCCTCTGCCTGGCCGCCCGTGTCGCGTGCGTCTGGCTGCTGCCGCAGGACTATATTGACGCTGAGTTTCTCTACCGCTTCACGCCTCTGCGCGCGGACGCCCTTCTGCTCGGCGGCGCGCTCGCCCTGATGCTGCGCGGCCCGGAGGCGGCACGTCTGAAGCAGCTTCTCCGCCCCGCGCTCTCACTCTTCGTCGCCGGTTTTATTCTTTTCGAGATTCTTTATCGCCATGCCGCCCGGCATTTTTACTACCCGGTTGCAGGCGCGCCAGTACTCGACACCCTCGGCTACAGCCTCATCGATCTCTTCGCCGGCATCATCATTCTGCTCGCGCTGAACCCCGGCGGCATCTTCTATCGCGTGCTGACTGTTAAACCGCTCCGCCGCCTCGGCCAGATGAGCTATGGCTTTTATGTCTTCCACGAGATTCCCCATATAGCCTACTTTTTTCTTGTCGACCGCTACTGCAGCCACATCGCCCGCCCGAATCATCTGACCCTCACCGCCATGGTCGCTTTTGCCGGCACACTGCTGCTCTCTTACCTCAGCTTCCGCTTCTACGAAGCGCCGTTCCTCCGCCTCAAAGACCGCTTTACCGCATAGATTTCGCACGTTGCTTCACGTAGAAGCCTGCCTTGCTTAAGGACATGGCTTTAGCCATGTCGTAAAAGCTCCACATGCAGAGCGGCTTTAGCCGCTGAGGTACATTTTCCTTATTGTCATTCCGAACCCTGAGCGTGGCCGAAGGGGGAGGAATCTGCTTTTGTTTTCGGAGGGAGCAGGGGCCTTTAGGCCCCTGGATAAGCCATGCCTAAAAGGGGCTTTAGCCCCGGGCCGTTGCCTTAGCTAAAGATCACCGTTTTGTTCGCGTAGGAAAGTATCCGCCGTTCCAGGTGCCAGCGCACCGCGCGTGATAGTACCAGCCGCTCCAGGTCGCGGCCCTTCTGGATCAGATCGTCCAGTTCATCCGTGTGCGAGATGCGCGTCACGTCCTGCTCGATGATCGGCCCATCGTCCAGCACCTCGGTCACATAGTGGCTCGTCGACCCGATCAGCTTCACCCCGCGCGCAAACGCCGCATGGTACGGCCGCGCGCCCACGAACGCCGGCAGGAACGAGTGGTGCACGTTGATCACCCGCCGCGGATACTTCGCGCAGAACTCCGGCGAAAGGATCTGCATATACCGCGCCAGCACGATCAGATCGACTTTATTTTCTTCCAGCAGCGCGATCTGCTTTGCCTCCGCCTTCGCCTTATTCTCCGCCGTCACTTCAATGAGATGAAACGGTATCCCGTAGAAACCCGCCAGCGCGCGCGCATCCTCATGGTTGCCGATGACCAGCGGGATCTCGCACCGCAGCTCCCCCGACTGATA
>DATMLK010000014.1:0-3939 GCA_035570215.1 Acidobacteriaceae bacterium | reverse complement strand
ACCGTGTAGACCGCGATCTGCGAACTCACCGAGAGCCGCGTGCGCTTGGCGACCAGATAGGGCCGCGTCAGGTCCGCCAGCCGGCCGAAGAGACCCACCGCCGCAAAGCCGATGAACTGCGGCCCCAGCAGGTCCTTTGTGTGGATATGTTTCTGCGGCCTTATAAAAACAGCCCAGCGCATCGCGCGCAGACCCATGCACAAGTAGATCAGCGCCACGGCCGCCGCCACATGCGCCACGCTCACATGGCGTATCTCGATGAGAAAGCCGCGAACGTCGAAGTGGATCCGCCCATGAAAGAGGAAGACGAGAACCGCCAGCATCACAAGCAGGATGCCGGCCCATAACTGACGGGGACGCTGCATACGGCTACTTTATGTCATTCCGTTGTAAATGACGCCGCGCAGCACTTATTTGGCCGCAATTTCCTGAGATCTGTTCGCCGCAAGCTGTATCCGTTTACGGCGGTTGAACTCATTGATCACACGCCGGACGTAGGCCTGCGTCTCGCGATACGGCGGCACGCCATGGTAGCGGTCCACCGCCGCCGGTCCGGCGTTATAGGCCGCCACCGCCAGCGCAATATTGTCGTGGTAATGCGTCAGTAGAGCATCCAGATACTGTGTTCCGCCGTTGATGTTCTGCCGCGGCTCAAAGCTGTCAGCCACGCCCATCTCCCGCGCCGTGCCCGGCATCAGCTGCATCAGCCCCTGCGCGCCGGTGCGCGAGACTGCCCGCGTCTGCCCGTTGCTCTCCGCCTTCACGATGCTTGCCAGCAGGTCGGCGTCGATGTTGTGCTGCTGGCCTGCGCTCGCCAGCATCTCGCCCATGTCCGCGATCGTCAGCTTCGCCGCAACCGCGGGTACCGGCACCGGATCTGGCAGCACCTCGATGCTCGCAATCTGTGACGGCCTGAAGTCGATGGAGCTTTGCTCGTCGATATAGAAGCGTACGCAGTCGCCGATAGACTCGTGCCGCACACCGTCATAGGTAGAGCCGTTGCGCAGGGTCAGATGCTCCAGGGCATGGGCGGGCATAGCTGCGATCGCAGCCACCGCCAGCATCGCCATCCCTATTCGTAAACCCACTCGGCGCATACCTAAGTTTATCAATCAGCTCACCCGGACCCGTACAACTTTAGACTTCCCAGCTGCCTTAAAGCGAGCCAATTATTCACAGCGTCAACACGATGCGCGAACAGGATAAACTTATATCTGCTATGAACTTTGAAGCCCCTATCGGCTGCGGCACCGCGCTTGTAACCCCCATGCGCGCGGACGGCTCCGTCGACGAGACCGCACTGGCCGCCTTCGTCGACTGGCAGGTCACAAGCGGCATCAACCTGCTTATCCCCTGCGGGACGACCGGCGAAGCTTCCACCCTGACCGAGACGGAGTGGCTCCGTGTCATCGAGATCACCATTGAAGCCGCCGCCGGCCGCGCCGCCATCTTCGGCGGCTGTACGCATAACTCCACCGCCGTCGCCGTCGAGCGCGCCACGCGGCTCAGCAAGCTCCATGGCCTGTCTGGAATACTTACGGCGAGCCCGTACTACAACCGCCCCTCGCAGGAGGGCCAGTTCCAGCACTTCAAGGCCATCGCCGGCGCCGCGCCGCTGCCCATCCTGCTCTACAACATTCCGGGCCGCACCGGCGTGAACATTGACCCCGCCACCGTGCTGCGGCTCGCCAACGCCTGCCCCAACATCGTGGGCATCAAGGAGTCCAGCGGCAACTTAGCTCAGATCGCGGAATGCATTACACAAGCTCAAAAAAACTTCCGCGTCTACGCCGGAGACGACAGCGTCGCGCTCGATGTCATCGAACTCGGCGGTGCTGGACTCATCTCGGTCGCGTCGAATGAAGTCCCCGCCGAGATGGCTGACATGGTCTCCGCCGCGCTTGCGAAGAACTGGCCCAAGGCCCGCGGCCTCAACCAGCGTTACGCGCAGCTGATGAAGGCGAACTTCGTCGAACCCAGCCCCGCGCCGGCCAAGGCAGTCCTCAGCATGATGGGCAGAATGTCCGAGACCGTCCGCCTGCCCATCGTCCCCGTCACCGTCGGGCTGCGCGAAAATCTCACAGCCATTGCAGTCGAACTCGGCCTGCTCAAGACAGCGAGCGTTTAGATGAGACTCCTCAAAACTCTTTTGCCGATCCTGTTGCTTATCATCGCGGTTACTCCCGCGCGCGCACAGGATGACTGGACCACGGTAAAGACCGCCGACCTGAGCCAGCTCGATCAGATCCGCTACGCCCAGCTCACATTGGCGGAAAAAGCCGCTCTGCAGACCGTAACCGCACCCGCGCTGCAGAAGTGCGCAGCCGCGGATGCGACGCTCAATGCAGCCGACGCCTTCCAGCGCATCCGCGCCCGCCGCACCGACCTTGGCAGTGGCCAGGGATTCGTCATCGAAGGAACCGGCTGCCTCTGCGACGCCGGCAACTGCGAGTTCTGGCTGGTGACAGCCGATATGCACGTCCTCTTCGACGGCACGGCGCAGACCTATGCCCTGCTGCCGTCCATTACCGCGGGCCAATATGACCTGGTCACCGCAAAGCACGTCTCCATGACCGAGTCCACACGTTCGCTGTATACCTTTGACGGCAGTGAATACCAGAGCTCGCAGTGCGCCGGCGTGGCCATCACCAATGCCTTCGGGAATGTGCAGATGAAGCCCACGATCACCATGCAGAAGTGCCAGTAGAACGAAATGAGGACGAATTGATCCCACCGACTCTGAAGGAAAAAGTTGAACACTGGTTTGCGCAGGGCCCGGCCGCAGTCGGCGATAAGGAGGCCAATCAGGTCTTCGCCCAGTTGCGCGCCGCCCTCGAAGCGGGAGAGGTCCGTGCCGCCGAACCCGACGACACCAACTCCCTCGGCTGGCGCGTCAACGCCTGGGTGAAGCGCGGCATCCTCCTCGGCTTCCGCCTCGGCGCGCTCACGGACATGAGCGGCAAAGGCCTCTCCTTCGTCGACAAAGCGACCTACCCGGCCCGCAAGTTCACGCCCGAAGACGGCGTCCGCATCGTTCCCGGCGGCTCGTCCGTCCGGTCTGGAGCCTATGTGGCGAAAGGTGTCGTCTGCATGCCGCCCATGTACATCAACGCCGGCGCCTACGTCGACGAAGGCACCATGGTCGACTCGCACGCCCTCGTCGGCAGCTGCGCCCAGATCGGCAAGCGCGTTCACTTGAGCGCTGCCGCGCAGATCGGCGGCGTGCTCGAGCCCGTGAATGCCTCGCCCGTCATCATCGAAGACGACGTGCTCGTCGGCGGCAACACCGGCGTCTATGAAGGCACCGTCGTCCGCCGCCGCGCCGTGCTCGCCGCCGGCACCATCCTTACCCGCGGTACACCGGTCTATGACGTTGTGCACGGCACCGTGCTCAAGGCCACCGCCGAGACGCCTCTGATCATTCCCGAGAACGCCGTCGTCGTCCCCGGCTCGCGCGCCGTCACCAAAGGCAAGGGCGCGGAGTGGGGGCTCTCCGTCTACACACCGGTGATCGTGAAGTATCGCGACGAAAAGACCGAGCTCTCGCTGGAGCTGGAAGACCTGCTGCGCTAGAAATTATTGGGCGGATTTGCGGATCATCGCGGTCCCTGACTTATCCGGCCACAACGAGATATATTCGCCGGTCGCCTGGCAGAACTCATCCACGGCCTTCGTCGTGCCCTCCCACGTTCCCGAGGAGTAGTCGTGCAGGATCAGCATGCCGCCCTTCGGCATGCGCGGATAGAAAAACTCCAGCGCCGCCTTCATCGGCTCGTAGAGATCGCAGTCGATATGCACCAGCGCAAAGCTGCGCTCCGTGACCTCCGGCGTCACCGACTCCGGAAAGAACCCCTGCACATACGTCGTCACAGCGTCATTCCCCACCGTCTGCCGCACGTAGTCGATCGACGTGTCGGCAAACTCCAGCCGCTTGACCTC
>DATMLK010000013.1:0-13729 GCA_035570215.1 Acidobacteriaceae bacterium | reverse complement strand
AACAACGTGAGCGCCACGCGAACCGGGGTCCCCGTCGAATGCTTTTGTTCGCTGGGATGGAGAAGCGATTAAGGTGCCCCATTCATCGCGGACTTTGCGATGAGTGGGACATTCGCGCAAGGCGCGAGCGAAGCCGCAGGCAAAGCAAGACGTGCACCCTTCATCACACTCACAGCCGATTAGCCGGCCTTTGACCCCACCCCGCAAACGCAGTAGAATCAATAGTGCGGGGTGGAGCAGCCCGGTAGCTCGTTGGGCTCATAACCCAAAGGTCGTTGGTTCAAATCCAACCCCCGCAACCATTTAGCAACACAGCAAACCCCACGCCGCCGTGGGGTTTTTACTTGCACTCGCAAACCTTCGCCATCTGGGAGAAGATAGTCAGCATGAGCATCGCCACCAAATCCGGAGACGCCGGCCAGACCGCACTCGCCGGCGGCACGCGCATCTCCAAATCCTCGCTCCGCGTGGAGACCTACGGCAACGTCGACGAGCTCAACGCCAACCTCGGCCTCGCCCGCGCGCTCTGCGAGGACACCAACCTCGGCGAGCGCACCAGGTTCATCCAGAGCGAACTCTTCCTCGTCGGCTCCGCGCTCTCTGCTCCGCCGAACGCGAAGAATCCCAGGCAGCCCGTCACGCCCGCGATGGTGGAGGCGCTGACCGCGCAGGTGCATGAACTGGAGTCGATCGATGGCATGCTCTCCGACTGGTCCATCCCCGGCGAGCACGTAGCCGCCGCCGCGTATGACGTTGCCCGCACCGTCTGCCGCCGCGCCGAACGCAGCGTGGTGGCGCTCGCAGAGACCGGCGAAGCCGTCGACGCGAACGTGATCGCCTACCTCAATCGCCTCTCGGACCTGCTCTGGCTCTTCGGCCGCAAGCTGGAGCGCGACGCCGGCAAAGACGCCTCGCTGCGCAAGATCAGCGGCAAGACCGGGCCGAACTTCTCCCGCGCCTGGTAATCATCTCTACTTGTCATCCTGACCCTGAGCAGCGCAAAGAGGAAGGATCTGCTGTTGCTTTCACTCTTTAAGCCGCAAAAGTAAAAGGCAGCCGAAGCCGGCTGCCTTTGTATTGTCCTTATTCGCAGGACTATTGCTTCGCGACCTTCACCACAAAATACGTAAAGCTCTTGCCCGGCTCGACCAGCGTCTGGTGCGGCGTGCTTGGGGGGATGTGCAGCACATCGCCCTTCGTCAACTTGTGCGCCGTGCCGCCCACAACCATGGCACCGTGCCCTTCACCCTTTGCGTCGTAGGTCACGCCCGGGATCGAACCGCCTATGACCTCGGTCGCCTCGCCGTCCAGCACAACAAAGACGTCGTTCCAGTTCGTATGGAACTCCGCGCCACCGCTCTTCACGCGCACGGTGAAGTTCAGGTAGTGGCCCGGATAGGTCGCCAGCGTCGCGCTCGCCGAACCGCTGGGGGTGGACTGCGCCTTCGCCAGCAGATCCGCTGCCTTCGCGCGAAGCACCTCGCTTGAAAAATAATCCGACGGGTCCGCCGCGGCAGTTGCAGCGGTTGCTGCGGTCGTTGCATCAGCCGGCGCGGGAGCAGATGTCTGCGCCTCCGCATAATGCACTGTTGTTACCGCCGCCATCACTGCCGCCGCGCCCAGGGCCAACACTCGCATATGCTTCATCATCTTCTCCTTCGTACCGCTTGATGCTTCTACTTCATCTCCGGCAGCTTCACCGGATCCATATCATCGTACGCCTGATTCTCTCCGCCCATGCCCCAGCAGAAGCTGTAGTTCCGCGTACCCACCCCCGCGTGCATGCTCCAGCCCGGCGAGACCACCACCTGCTTGTCCGCCATGATGAGGTGCCGCGTCTCGTCCGGCGGCCCCATCAGGTGGATCACGCGGTCCGTCTCCGGCAGGCCGAAGTAAAGATACACCTCTGACCGCCGCATGTGTGTATGCGGAGGCATCGTGTTCCATCCGCTGCCCTCGGCCAGCTCGGTAAAGCCCATCACCAACTGGCAGCTCTTAACCCCGCCCATCCAGATGTGCTTCCGTATCTCACGTTTGTTCAGCGTCTCCGAGGCACCCAGCTTGACCGGCTCCAGATCGCCGCGCTTCGATAAAGCCGTTGGATACTCCTTGTGCGCGAGGTAGCTGAGCAGATAAAACTCTGCCGGCTTCGCCGCATCGGCGCTGGAAAACTCCACGCTCTCGTTGCCGCGGCCAATGTAGAGACAGTCCAGATAGCCCAACTCGTACTTTGTGCCGCCCACGGTCACCGTGCCGGTGCCCTTGCTGATGTTCAGTATGCCGATCTCGCGCCGCTGCAAAAAATAATCCGCGCGCAGCTCCGGCGCTGTCTCCAGCTTCAGCGGAGTCTTCGTCGGCACTGCGCCGCCGATCACGGTGCGGTCCAGGTCTACGTAGACCATCTCCACCGCGCCGGGTTTGAACAGGTCTGTGAGCAGGAACGTCTCCCGCAGCTCTGCCGTGGTCATCCGCGGGTAGCGAACTTTATCTGCCATCTCAAGAATCTTCATGCGTCACCAATCTCCCTTTTGTCATCCCACTAAAAATTTGTCATCCTGAGGTTGCGAAGGAGAAGGACCTGCTTTTGTCCTTGACTCAGCTACTTCTTCGCCGGAACCTGTTTCACCAGCCAGTGGACAAGCTCTGTGGCCGCGCCATACTGTTCAAAATCCGTGGAGAGCTTGCGCCCGTCCGTGTACTCGTTATAGAACCATGGGTCCACCGTCGCATACACCGTTCCCCTGCCCAGCTTCGCCACCGCCATCACGGTATTGTCCTGCCACGTCAGCACGGTGTGCGCCGGGGCTGTTGGTGTGATGCTGCATATCTCCTTCATGTAGATCTTCTTCGGGGCGAAGATTGCATTGCCTTCGGGAATGATCAGCTTGCCCTTGTCATAGTCATTGCCCGGGACCAGGTTATTATCCACGGGGTTGAAGTGGATGCCGAACTTCTCCGCCAGCGTATTGACATGCTCGAACTCAGTGTTATTGACATCGTTCATCATCAGCACCAGCACGCCGCCCTGCCTCACCCATGCCGTCAACTCGCGCACATCCTCCGGCGCAACATAGTGCGGGTTCGGGTTCTTGCTTGGAATGTCCGGCGACACGATCATGTAGATCTGCGCATGCTTCAGCGCGGCCAGCGTCGGCGCGGCGGGCAATACCTCCGTCTTCACGCCGTAGCCCTGAAATACATGGCCGAGGAAGGAGTAGCCGCTATTCGCCTCATCGTCCCACTTATAGTGGAACAGCTCCGTCTCCCCCGCCGCATTCTTGCGCGTCTGCGAGTTGAACCACGCATCCATCACCACCGTATCCCCGCATCCCGCAAGTGCCGTCTTCGCCATCTCCGCCTCGGTCGAAGCCATCAGGAACGCGCTCATGCCTCTCGGATCATCGGAAACCGTCTTCACGCCGGTGTAGTACGCATAGCTTCCGTCGCGGTACGGCGCGTTCCCTCCAAGGGCTACGCTTGCTGCTATCTGCGACATGTGGATCTGCCCGCTCGCATCCCTCTGGATGCAGTGCGCCAGCAGGCCCGCGTATCCCTTCTGCGCCACCGCCTGGAAACGCACCGGCAGGTACCCCATGCGCACGCCCTTATCCAGCGCGTAGACAAACATGGAGGAACCCGACGACTCCAGATAGTTTCCCTTCGCATTCTGCTTGTTCGTCACCTGGTACCAAAGCCCTGACTTCGGATCCTGCTGCAGCGCGACTGCCGTCGCCAGACGGTTGAGGATCGCGATCAGCTCTGCCCGCTGCGGATGGTCCGCGGGAAAATAGTCCAGCGTATCCACCAGCGCCATCATGTAGTAGCCCATGCCCCGCGACCAGAAGGTTGCCGACTGCCCCGTCACCGGGTTCGCCCACCTCTCCTTCTTCGACTCGTCCCATGCGTGGTAGAGCAGTCCCGTCTTCGGATCGCGCAAGTGCTTCTCGGCAAGCATGAACTGCAGCGCGATGTCGTCAAAGTCCTTCGGTTCCTGAAACTCCCGCGCATACTCCGCATGGAACGGCTCGGCCAGGTAGAGATTGTCCAGCCACACCTGGTCCGGGAACTGCTGCGCGTGCCAGAACCCGCCCTCCGGGGTGCGCGGCTGTTGCGCCAGCTGCTGCCGGATCGTCTTTGCGGCTATGTAATAACGCGGCTGCTGCGTCACGCCATACAACAGCAGCGCCATGCGGCCCATCAGCACGTCATCCATTGCATTACCGCTGGCGTTGTAGGTCGCGATGCTGCCATCCTTCGCCACCAGAGCGTCCACGGAATCCTTGATGTAGCTGTAGTACTTCGGATCCGCCGTTGTGTACCAGACGCCGCTTACGCCCTGCAACACCATACCCTCTACATGGTCCCACTTCGGCGTTCCCGTGCCACCCACATCGCCCAGCGGCCAGCGCGCCATCGCGGTATCCGCGACCTCCGTGGACCGCACAGGAGCCTGTGCGAACGCTGCTCCCGCGGCCAGAAGAAGCGTTGCGATTACTGCGATTCGTCTCTGCATTGGGGTTTCCTCGGATCCATCGGTGGAGATATCTATGCTATCGCGCGCGCTTTCCTGATCGCCTCAAGATACGCCTTCGCCGCCTGAGTCACCAGCTCCGGCTTGCCGTCGGCGATGGCCTGCACATTGACCAGGTCAGCTCCCACGCCCAGCGCCTCGGCGCCTGCCTTCAGAAAGTCCGCCGCTGTCGTCAACGTCACGCCGCCCGTCGGTATAAGCCGCAGAAAAGGAAACGGGGCTTTCAGCGATTTGAGATAGCTCGCGCCGCCCATCGCCGAGCACGGAAAGACCTTAACGATGTCCGCGCCCGCGTTCCATGCCGTGATCACCTCGGTCGGCGTCAGCGCGCCGGGGATCGAGACCTTGCCCATCTTCTTCGTCATCTCGATCACCTCAAGATGCAGGCTCGGGCTCACTACGAACTCCGCGCCGGCATCGATCGAGGCCTTGCACTGCTCCGCCGTCGTGATCGTGCCTGAACCCAGCAGAACTTTATCGCCGTACTGCTTCTTCAGCTCGGCAATCAGTTCGATCGCGCCCGGTACAGTCGTCGTGACCTCCATCACGGTCACGCCGCCGGCCACCATCGCCTCTACCAGCGCATGGGCCTCCTTCGCGGACCGTGCGCGCAGCACCGGCACCAACCCAAGTTCACCCACCCACTTCATTACTTCCTGATTCGTCATCTATGCACCCTTCAAAAAATTACTTGTCATCCCGCAGCGGAGGGACCTGCTGTTGTTCTTTTCTCGGCACTCAACGCGCGATGCGCGCGCTTCCGCCGCCCATCACGCGTTCGACTTCAGATTTGCTCGCGGTCGAGGTATCACCCGGAGTCGTCATCGCCAGCGCACCGTGCGCCACGCCCGCCTTCAGCGCCCACTCCGGCGACTCGCCCGCCAGGAACCCATAGATCAATCCCGACGCGAACGAATCTCCGCCGCCCACGCGGTCCATGATCTCGATGTCCTTCTGCGGCACATGATAGATCTCGTCCTTGTAGATCATGATCGCGCCCCACGCATTCTGCGTCGCGGTATGCGCGGTGCGCAACGTGGTCGCGATGATCTTCAGGTTGGGGTACGCCCGCGCCACATCACGCAGCATCTGCGCATAGGCCTCCACCGGCAGCTCATCGAACTCCTCGCTCACGCCCTGCATCTCGATGCCGAGCGTCGCCGAGAAGTCCTCTTCATTGCCGAAGAGCACGTCGATCTGCGAGACCAGCGCGCGGTTCACCTCCTGCGCCTTCGCCTTGCCGCCGATCGCCTTCCACAGGCTCTCGCGATAGTTCAGGTCATAGCTCACCACCACGCCATGCTTCTTCGCCGTCGCGATCGCATCCGCCGCCACCGCGGGCGTAGTATCGCTCAACGCCGCAAAGATGCCGCCCGTGTGCAGCCAGCGCGTGCCGTACTCCCCGAATATCTTCTTGAAATCGAAGTCGCCTACCTTGGTGTGCCCGATCGCCGTGTTCCCACGGTCCGAACAGCCCACCGCCGCGCGCACGCCGAAGCCGCGCTCGGTAAAGTTCAGCCCATTGCGCACCGTGCGGCCGATGCCGTCGTACTTCAGCCACCGCACCTGCGACATGTCCACGCCGCCCTGCAGAATAAAGTCCTCCACCAGCCGGCCGATGGGGTTATCGGCAAACGCCGTCACGATCGCCGTGCGCAGCCCAAAGCAGCGCCGCAACCCGCGCGCGACGTTGTACTCGCCGCCGCCCTCCCACGCCTGAAAGGTGCGCGAAGTGTGAATGCGCCCCTCACCCGGATCCAGCCGCAGCATGACCTCGCCCAGACTCACACAGTCCCAGCGGCACTCCTCAACCTTTTTCAGAACGATCGCTTCCATTGCTTCTCCTATTTAATTATTTAGTTCGCAGCCTGACGATACCCCAGATCCGTCGAGATTGCCTGCACACACTTCACCAGCTGCTCAGAGATGTGCCGCACATTCTGAGCAGTCATACGGAAGGATGACCCGGGATTCGCTACTGCCTTGCTCTTCGCTGCCATACTTACTTAGCTCCGGTCTTACCGCCCCATCCATCCGCCGTCGACCGTGAGCACTTCGCCAGTCACGTAATCACTCGCCTTTGACGCCAGAAACACCGCCGCTCCGGTCAGATCCACCGGATCGCCCCATCGCTGCGCCGGGATGCGCTCCAGTATCTGCCGGTTGCGCGTCTCGTCCGCCTGCAGCGCGCTCGTATTCTCCGTGCGGAAGTAGCCGGGAGCGATGGCGTTCACCTGCACACCCTTCGCCGCCCACTCGTTCGAGAGCGCCTTGGTCAGTTGCGCCACAGCGCCCTTGGAGGCCGCGTACGCCGGCACCCGGATCCCCCCCTGGAACGAAAGCAGCGAAGCGATGCTGATGATCTTGCCGCCGCCGCGCGCGATCATCGACGCACCGGCGAGCTGGCTCAGCCGGAAGACGCTCGTCAGATTCACCTGCAGCACACGCTGCCACTCGTCCATGGGAAAGTCCGTGGCCTCCGCGCGAAAGATCATGCCGGCGTTGTTCACCAGAATGTCGATCGGCCCGCACGCCGCGGTCACAGCCTTGAAGAGCCCGTCCGCGCCGTCAGCCGCGCTCAGGTCCGCGGAGAACGCCGTCGACCTTCCTCCGGCCTTCACGATCGCCGCGGCAGTATCATCCGCTGGCCGCCGGTTGCCGTGCACGGCCACCTGCGCGCCCGCCTCGGCAAACGCAATCGCTATCGCCGCACCCAATCCGCTGGCCGACCCCGTAACCAGGGCCGTCTTGCCCGTCAGCTTAAAACTCTCCAGAATGCCCAAATTCTCTCCCCATTGCAGCTCTCATATTACGAGACTACGTGCTGCGTCTAACATTCTAACCGTACTGATTTTCTTCCTCGCGGACAGAACGGTCAATCTCACTATCCCACATTGCGGTATTTACATACCACGATGTGAGATTTCGAACCGCCACCAGATCGGGTGCCCCATATATGCGCAGCCTTATCGCGCATATGGGAGGCAGCGGCGACCACAGTTGCCCGCCCCGGCCTGCGCGGCGTAACCTTAACCAGTGACCAAGTCTCTCGCCCAAAAACAAGCCGCTCTGGAAGCCGGACTGCGCAGACTCGGCTCCGTTATGGTCGCCTACTCCGGCGGCATCGACTCCGCCTATCTCGCCTGGGTCGCGCACCGTGTGCTCGGAGACAGGATGCTCGCCGTCATCGCCGACAGCGCCTCGCTCGCCCGCACCCATCTTGCCGACGCTATCGCCTTCGCCGAAGAGCACGGCATACCGCTTAAGGTCATCCAGACGGCCGAGCTCGCCAACCCCGACTACCAGCGCAACGACTCACAGCGCTGCTTCCACTGCAAGGATGAGTTGTTCACGCAGATGGAGCGCTTCCTCTCCACCAGCAGCTTCAAACACATTGCCTACGGCCGCAATCTCGACGACTCCGGCGACTTCCGCCCCGGCCAGCGCGCCGCCGCCGATCATCACGCCGTTGCCCCGCTCGCCGACGCGCAACTGACCAAGGCCGGCATCCGCGCGTTAGCTCATGCAGCAGACCTGCGCCTATGGGACAAGCCCGCCTCGGCCTGCCTCTCGTCGCGCGTCGAGTACGGCCGCGCTGTGACTGCTGAAGTGTTGGCGAAGGTGGAGGCCGCGGAAGAGCATCTCCGCGCCCTGGGTTACAAACAGTTCCGCGTGCGCTACCACGGCGAACTCGCCCGCATCGAGATCGCCCGCGAAGAGCTGGCCGCAGGCATGACACTCGACCAGATGGACCGCATCACCGCCTCTTTCCGCGCCCTCGGCTTCCAGTACGTCACGCTGGATACCTCCGGCTACCGCAGCGGCTCCATGAACGAACTCCTCACGCAGATCCATACCGCCAATTAATCCGTCGTCATCCTGAGCGGAGCATCGCGCTTTTGCGATGCGGAGTCGAAGGCCCCCGCATTTGTATGCGCGTAACGCCACACCACATTACTCAATCCTGCCCTGCTCTTCACTACAATAGAAAGATGGAACGCGACTCCCTCCTCAAGCTTCTCGCCCAGGTCCAGCAAGGCACGCTCACGCCCGGCGCCGCGGCCGGCGCTCTCGCCAACCTGCCCTTTGAGGACGCGGGCTTCGCCAAGATCGACCACCACCGCTCCCTGCGCACCGGCCTGCCCGAGGTGATCTTCGCGCAGGGCAAGACGCCCGCGCAGGTCGCCGCCATCTTCAGCAAGCTAGCTGCCTCCGGCGTCAGCGTGCTTGCCACCCGCGCCGATGTAGCCGCCTTCGCCGCCGTACAAGAGCAAGCGCCCGCGGCGAAGTTCAACGAGGTCGCGCGCACCATTACCATCGCAAACGCAACTATCAAGCCCGCTGGCAAGATCGCCGTTGTCTGCGCCGGCACCAGCGACATCCCCGTCGCCGAAGAGGCAGCCATCACCGCCGAGTTGTTCGGCTGCACCGTCGACCGTATTCACGACGTCGGCGTCGCCGGCATCCACCGTCTTCTCGCCCAGCGCGAACGCCTCAACCAGGCTGACGTCATCATCGCCGTCGCCGGCATGGAAGGCGCGCTGCCCTCGGTCGTAGGCGGACTCGTCGGCGTCCCCGTCATCGCTGTCCCTACCAGCATCGGCTATGGCGCGTCGTTCGCAGGTGCAACAGCGCTCCTGGGGATGCTGAACTCCTGCTCGCCCAACGTCACCGTCGTCAACATCGACAACGGCTTCGGCGCCGCCTACGTCGCCACGATGATTGCGAGAGCCAGCAGTAAATAATCCCGCCACAAATCCTTAATACAAGCCGCTTTCTTGGCAAGTGACATTTCTGCCCCCGATGGGGGCACACTTGCAGGCGGGCCTCAGACCTTGGGGTTTGTTTTATCCACAGTCGAGTCTAAAAACTCTATGTATTCAATCTTTGATTCTTTTGTAATCAGGATTCCTCCACCCTTTATGGCAATCATTTCACCGCTTTCCCCGAGCCACACAGCACTTTGTAGGAACACACTTGAGTCCTTAGGGTCATCAGAGTAGTGCGATACCCATCCCATGAGACGACGGCCATCTCCAAGTCCAACCTGAACTACGCCAGAGCGATCGTGGAAGGCGTCGCTCCAGATTGAACTACGTGTAGTTCGCTGGGTGGCACGAATAAGTCTAAATAAATACCCAGACCAATCATTCGTAGTGATTATGCCTATCAACACCCCAATGGTGATTGAGATACCGGCTAGTTGTGCGAGTAGCTTGAATTGAAAGTTAAAGCTATAGGTACTCAACCCGTTTATATTTTGACTGTTTATGGTAATGGGCAAGGTACCGCCGCATAAATAGGCGAAGCAAAGGTAGGCAATAAAACTGTACAGCAGAGACTCAAGTATCTTGTCGACCTCGGTCTGTTTCGGTCTAACACACAGGGTTTGTACTATGCGGGCGCACAGAAACCCCGGCAACAGTATGATGAGTACCGCAAGCGCTTCAAACCCATGTGGTATGGATTCCAAATTACTCTTTCTTGGCTGCCGGTTTTGCTGGTGTTTGGGTGGCTACTGGTAGCACCAGACCCTTGGGTGCTGCACCTTTGGCGCTGTCATGTGCAATAACACCTTTAATTACTTTGGATTCAGTGACTCTCCCTGCGGTTCTTCTAGTGGTCATAAAATCTCCTAGCCGGATTATAGACCGCTTGTAAATACCCGGATTTCCCTGAATTTTCTGGAGCCTATTCTGGCGACCCCAATTCTGAGAACCTTTTCTTAGCAAACAAAAAAAGGCAGCCGCCAAAGCGACTGCCCTTATATTCCCTGTTCCCTGCCTTATTGGTTTACGCCACTCGCCAAAAACCCTCCATCCACCACCAGAATATCTCCGGTGATGAACGCCGCCGCATCCGACGAAAGAAAGATCGCCGCGCCTACCAGCTCTTCGGTCTTGCCGAAGCGCCCCATCGGCGTGCGCATCTTGAGCTCCTTACCGCGTTCGGACTCATCCAGCAGTTTCTGATTCAGCGCCGTGCGGAAGACGCCCGGAGCGATCGCATTCACCGTAACGCCCTGCGACGACCACTCCACCGCCAGCGAACGCGTGAGCGCGCCAACTGCCGCCTTGCTCGCTGCATACGCCGTCACTTCCTTCAGGCTCACAAACGTGTTCAGTGACGCAATGTTCACGATGCGCCCGTAGCCGCGATCCAGCATGTGCCGGCCGAATATTTGACACGCACGCAGCGTGCCGGTCACGTTCGTGTTCATGATGTCGTTCCATGTCTCTTCGGTCACGTCCAGCGTGGGCTCGCGCTTGATCTTGCCGGCGGAGTTGATCAGGATATCTACCTTGCCCCAGGCCTTCAGCGTGTCGTCCAGCAGGCACTGCAGCGACTGCCGGTCGGAGACGTCCGAGATCAGGCGCAGCGACTTGCGGCCCGTGGCCTCGATCTGCTTCGCCGCCTCGTCGACCTGTTCCTTGCGCCGCGAACTCGCCACCACATCAGCGCCGGCTTCCGCCAGACCAACCGCCATCGCCAGGCCGATGCCTGAGGTTCCGCCAACAACGACTGCCGTCTTGCCTGTCAGATCAAAAAGTGGATGCCCCATCAAACTTCCTCCCAGAATTTTCTTCGCCGGTGAAACGTCGTTCATAATCTCGTCAACCACCATACCTGCCGGACGGTTGTTGACAATGTGGATTGCATCCCCCGGAGCCTCCAGGGTCGCCAACTGGCTCTCCAGAAGGACCGGGTTCATGTACTCGTGGTGCCGGTGCGCCAGTCTGTCTGCAATAACGGTTTTCGGTCCATCCAGAAAGATCAGCTTGATGTCGCTCTCCGGAATCCCGGCTTCAAGCGTAACGCGGTACTTCTTCTTCAGCGCGGAGCAGGCGATCACACCGCCGGTTCCCTCCGCCTCCCACTTCAGGAGCAGGCCGTTCAGCACCCGCAACCAGGGCTCACGCTCCTCGTCCGTCAGAGGATGGCCGGCGGCCATCTTCTGCTTTCCAGCAAGAGTGTGATAATCATCGGCGTCGGCAAAGGGCAGCCCCATGCGCTCAGCCAGCAGCGTACCGATGGTGGTCTTGCCCGACCCGCTTACGCCCATCAGCACCAGGATCATCCGTCTGCTCCCTTCGCAAGGAGTCTACTCGCCATCCGGAAATCCATCTACCGGCAAACTATCTTTGAATGCGTGCCGAACCTCCGCTGGCGAAGGCCTCCACCTGCTCCAGGGTCGACATCGTCGTGTCGCCCGGGAAGGTGGTCATCAGCGCGCCATGCGCCCAGCCCAGCCGGACCGCCTCTTCCGGCGTCCTGCCGTTCAACAGACCGTAGAGGAAGCCTGAGGCGAAGCCGTCGCCGCCGCCCACCCGGTCCAGTACCTTCAGCTCGGTGGTCGGCGCGGTCACGGCCTTGCCGTTCACCCACGCCACGGCGCTCCAGGTATGGTGATTGGTGGAGTGCACCTCGCGCAGCGTGGTGGCCACTACCTTGATGTTCGGGTACTTCTTCACCACATCATCGATCATGGCAAAGAAGACGCTGGTGTCTAACTTCGACGATGCCGCGGCAGCGCTCGCCGCAACCTCCGGCCCCTTGAAGCCGAGACCCTTCTGCAGGTCCTCTTCGTTGCCGATCAGCACGTCTACGTTCTTCACCACGGCATCCAGAACCTCGTGCGCGCGCTTGATGCCGCCCACGGACTTCCAGAGCTTCTCGCGGTAGTTCAGATCGAGCGAGGTGATGACCCCGGCAGCCTTCGCCGCCTGCATCGCTTCGATCAGCAGTTCGGCCGTCGTGTCCGACAGCGATGCAAAGATGCCGCCCGAGTGGAACCAGCGCACGCCTTTGAATAGCTCTTTCCAGTCAAAATCGCCCTTCTTCAGCAGTGCAGCCGCCTCATTGCAACGGTTGTAGAAGACCACCGGAGCGCGCACGCCCAGTCCCTGGTCGCTGAAGACGGTCGCCATGTTCGGCCCGCGAACGCCGTCGTGCTCGAACTTCTTGTAGAAGCTCTTCACGCCCATCGCGCGCACGCGCTCGTTGATCAGGTCGCCGATCGGGTAGTTCACCATCGCCGAAGCGATGCCGGTGCGCTGGCCGAAGCAGTCTGACAGGTTGGCCGCCACGTTGAACTCGCCGCCGCTCACGTGGATCGCCACCTTCGTGGCCTTGCGGAAGGGGATGATGCCGGGATCAAGCCGGTGGACGAGTGCGCCAAGCGAAAGCAGATCGAGCGAGCTCTTGCCCTGCTCTGGAATGTTGAAACCAAGACTCATTACGTTCGTTCTCCTTGAGGATGGGTATTGCTTTTTCTATCGATAGCGATGCCGTGCCGAGAGTATCTCCTTGGAAAGTATACTTGGGTTTCGAAACAACC
Source organism: Acidobacteriaceae bacterium (assembly GCA_035570215.1). GTDB lineage: Bacteria > Acidobacteriota > Terriglobia > Terriglobales > Acidobacteriaceae > JARLFX01. Next base: position 860 of record DATMLK010000013.1, on the reverse strand, counting down.
GCTCCATCCGCACCCCGCTATCCGAGAAATATGGGAACGATATGGCGGTTGTAGAGGTTCTCCGTCACGTTGCGCGCGACCACCTCTTCATTCATCTCGAGCAGCTTCAGGTACCGGTCGCCCATCTTTGCCGCTACCTTGAAGCCGACGTGCAGGAGCTGCCGCAGGTGCCGGTTGTATGCGGAACTCCTCTGGTCGTGACGCAGCGCGCTCACGAACTGCGCTGAACTCCAGCCGTTCACGGTCTCCGGAGCCGGCAGCTTCGAGGAATCAATATCAATCACGGCCGCATACGGCGCGCAGAGCTCTGCATTATGCGCGAACGCCTCGGCGTAGCACTCTCTGGCGATCTTCAAACCGTCACCGCCGGCCTCGGCCAGACCGATGAGTTCTTCCAGCCACGTCGTGCCGGCCGTCTTCAGATGAACGCCCGCGTCAAAGCGCTTGATCCCGTCGTGGATCGCGCGGTAGATCGAGAACTTGTCCGAGCCGGTGTGCACGCTCAGCTTCAGGTTCTTCGGCAGGCCGTACTGCTGGATGGCAAAGGCGATCGTCGCCAGGTCCTCGTTGAACTCCTGCGTGAACTTCCCCACATCGCCCACATAGTCCACGCCTTTATTGAAGCGGCCGGTGAACTTCGGCGCGATCGTCTGGATGGGGATCTTCTCGTCGGCAATAGCTGCCAGAATGATCAGCAGTTCCACCGGCGTCTGCGGAGAGTCGGTCTCGTCCATCGAGACCTCAGGCACAAACGTCCCCACGCCGCGCTTCTCCGCTATGTAGCGGTAGATCTTTCCCGCCTCCTGCACCGCGGCTAAAAACTTGTTCGCCACGCCGGTCACAAGATCGCTGGTGATCTC
>DATMLK010000012.1:0-7194 GCA_035570215.1 Acidobacteriaceae bacterium | reverse complement strand
CGTTGCGGCTTACTGTCCGCAGCGGCCCCCCGTAAGGGCCAACTCCGGAACTCCGAAAGCAGCTTCACCATCTGCGCCGCGCCCTGGGCGTCGAGGTTGGAGAAGGGTTCGTCCAGCAGCAGCAGTTCAGGGTCGCTCAGGATCGCGCGCGCGAGCGAGGCCCGCTGCCGCATCCCCTGCGAGTAATCGCCGACGGGCCGCGTGAGCTTCGGATCGAGCCCCACCGCCGCGAGCACGCGCTCGGCATTGCGGCTGCATGGTGTGCAGGCGGTGGGCCCGTCTTTCGAGAAAAGATAAAGACCCTCAAAGTAGAGAAGATTCTCCAGGGCTGTCAGCTCGTCGTAGAGCATCGGCGCGTGGCTCATGTAGCCGATGCGGCTGCGGCACTCCTCCGGCGTATCACCCAAAACCTGTACAGCTCCCATCGTCGGCCGGATCAATCCGGCGAGCAGGCGCAGCAGCGTGGACTTGCCCGCGCCGTTCTCGCCCAGCACCATCACGCACTCGCCCGCGCGGATATCGACGGAGAGGTTCCGCAGCGCGGCAAAGCTGCCGTAGAGCTTGGAGACGCCTTGGAGGCTTGCGGCTGATTGGGTTGCAGTGGGCATGGGTTCTCTGATGAGTATAGAGAACGCTTACTGTGCGGAGGCCGGCATGGTATTGGAGGCCGTCTTGACCGGAGCGCCCGGAGTGGCACCCGGCGCCGGCGCATACTTGGACGCGCACTTGGCCTGCAGCTGGGTGGCATGGAAGACGCCGTCGCGGCCGTAGGTGCCGATCGCCAGCGCCTGCGCATTGTCCTTGAAGGTGTCCGGCGGAGGCTCCATGCCCTCGTAGTCCACGGGCAGGTTCTTATCCAGCTCCACCAGCGTGAACTGCGCGTTCGGCCCCTCGTGCCGGATCGAACCGGGCAGCACATTGCCCGCCACGCGCAAATGCCGCGTGTACGCCTTGCCGCCCATCGCCTGCAACTCGGAGATTGTGACGTAGTAGCTCTTGTTGGACTCTACGCCCGTATAGGCGAGGTAGACCACGGTTGCAATGACGATTACCGCGGCAGCAACGATCTTTCCCGTGCCGGACTTCTTTGCTTGGCTCACAGGCCTATTTTAGCCGATAGGCGCGGAAAACTTGTACATTCACGCGGCGTATACTTGTGCGATAGCTATGCCAACGGACGGTGCGAATATCGTTCAGGCAGCGCGCCCAATTCCAGCACTATCCCGAGGATTCCCCATGAGCACAAACGGCCACTCCCCCTCCAATGGCAACGACTACACCGTCCCCATGCCCCGCAAGGACTGGATCGTAAAACGCCGTGAAGAGGCCGCCCGCACCGGCGACACCAACATGAGCCAGATGCACTTCGCGCGCAAGGGTCTCATTACCGAGGAGATGGCCTACATCGCGCACAAGGAGAAGCTCTCGCCCGAGCTTATTCGCTCTGAAGTGGCCAAGGGCACCATGATCATCCCGGCGAACATCAACCACCCCGAGCTTGAACCCATGGCCATCGGCGTGGAGTCGCTCTGCAAGATCAATGCCAACATCGGCAACTCCGCGCTTTCCTCGAACATCGACGAGGAGCTGCGCAAGCTGCACACCGCCGTCCACTTCTGCGCGGACACGGTGATGGACCTCACCACCGGCGGCAACATCCCCGAGATTCGCGAGGCCATTCTGCGCCACTCGCCCGTGCCCATCGGAACCGTGCCGCTCTACGAAGCACTCTCGCGCGTGAAGAAGGTTGAAGACCTCAACATCGACCTCTATCTCGAAGTCATCGAAGAGCAGGCGCAGCAGGGTGTCGACTACTTCACCATCCACGCCGGCGTTCTCATCCAGTACGTGCCCATGGTCGCCAAGCGCATCACCGGCATCGTCTCGCGCGGCGGCGCGATCCTGGCGCAGTGGATGACAGCCAATCACAAGCAGAACTTCCTCTACGAGAACTTCGACCGAATTACAAAAATAATGGCCAAGTATGACGTCAGCTACTCCTTAGGCGACGGTCTCCGTCCCGGCTGCGTCGCCGACGCCTCGGACGAAGCGCAGTTCGCCGAACTCAAAACTCTGGGCGAGCTCACGCGCCAGGCCTGGAAGTCCGACGTGCAGGTCATGATCGAAGGCCCCGGCCACGTCCCCATGGACAAGATCAAGGAGCAGGTCGATAAGGAGGTCGAGCTCTGCGACGGAGCGCCGTTCTATGTGCTCGGCCCGCTGGTCACGGACATCGCCCCAGGCTACGACCACATCACCTCCGCCATCGGCGCGGCCATGATCGGCTGGCATGGCGCGGCCATGCTCTGCTACGTCACGCCGAAGGAGCATCTCGGCCTGCCGAACGAGAAGGACGTCAAGGACGGCATCATCGCTTACAAGATCGCCGCCCACGCGGCCGACATCGCCCGCCACCGCCCCGGCGCGCGTGATCGCGACGACGCCATCTCCCACGCACGCTATACCTTCGACTGGGACAAGCAGTTCGCGCTCTCGCTCGATCCCGACACCGCCCGCGGCATGCACGACGAGACGCTTCCGGACGATTATTACAAGGAAGCGGCCTTCTGCTCCATGTGCGGCCCCAAGTTCTGCAGCATGAACTGGTCGAGCAAGGTCGACAAGTTCAATGAAGAGATCCACGGCCTGAAGAAGCCGGACCTGACGCAGATCGTGACCGAACAGATGGCGCTGCGCGGCTGACCTGGCCCCAAACGTAAAACGGCCGCGTGGGAATCAACCCATGCGGCCGTTTTCCTGCCTTGAATCTGCATCTAGTATGCGGGGAAGAGATTCATCCGGCTGAATTTCTGCCGAGGAGCGCGCGGGGTATTGGACTGGGAGTGCGGTTGCGGCTCAGTCAACGGGGCCTTCTCCGGCGCGGCGCTGAAGTTGAAGGCCATGCAAGTGGCCGAGCGCAGAAGAATGCGCGGCGCGCTTATACAGCAGCAATCCTGCAGCGGCTCAAAGCTGCGGATGTGCAAGGTCATAGACTCTTCTTTTCGTGATGTGAGCTGGAACGAGTGGCCAACAGAGCGGGAGCGATGACGATTCCAAGAAATATGAGCGCGATGAGCAGATCGTGCATAGTGTTTAGACTCCCGGCGGCGTACCCGCCACCCATACGCATCATGCAGGATGCTAACTAAGGAGTACATAACACTTTTGGCATTATCCAAGTGCCCCATAAGTTGTAGGTTATCGCCTAACTGTGTGCATCTTTGCGCTTTATGGTTCAGAGAAAATAAGGGTACGGCAAAAACTGCACTAGGCTTTTAAATGAGCGTGGCGGTGCGGAACGAGGAGCAGTGAGTGCGGAACGAAGAGGGCAACGGACAGCCAGGTGATCCTCTGCGCGATCTTCCGGCATCCTCCGGACTGGCAGGCGGCATACCTGCGCTCGCCGACGCGGCCGAGGCCAGCGCAGCGGTCGATGCGCGGATGCCACGCACACTGCCGCCCATCTTCCGCGCCTTCCGCAGTGAGAGCTTCTTCTACTTCTGGAGCGGCAACTTTCTCTCTAACATCGGCACCTGGATGCAGAATCTGGCCCAGGGCTGGCTGATCCTTCAGCTGACCAACTCCTCGTTCTGGCTGGGCTTTGTCGGCTTCATCGCGGCGATCCCGTATCTCTGGTTCACGCTCTACGGCGGCGTGATCGCCGATCGCACCAACAAGCGAGTGCTGCTGCTCTGCACGCAGACGTCGATGATGGTCTTCGCCTTCACGCTGGCCGGGCTCGCCTATTTCAAGATCATCACCATTACGGAACTCGCCGTGCTCAGCTTTTTAAACGGCGTTGCCTCGGCACTGAACGCTCCTATCTACCAGGCGATCGTGCCGTCGCTGGTCAAGCGGGAAGATCTGCCGAACGCCATCGCGCTGAACACGGTGCAGTTCAATCTGGCGCGCATCCTCGGTCCCACGCTGGGCGGATACGCCGTCGCCTTCATCGGCGTGGCCGGCAACTTCTTTCTGAACGGCCTCAGTTTCTTCGCTGTCATCTTCGCCGTGGCCCGCATTGAACACGTACCCGACGTGAAGCAGCAGAGCCGCATAAGCACTATCCGCAGCCTGCGGCGCGGCTTTCGTTATGTGCGCAGCATTCCCGAGATGAACGGTATTGTCTGGATGGTGGCGAGCATCAGCCTGCTGCTGATGCCCTTCATTACCTTCATCCCGTTCTTTGCGCGCAATGTGCTGCATGCCGGCGAAAAAGGTCTCGGCTTCATGATGGCCTGCAGCGGCACCGGCGCGCTCATCTCCGCGCTGCTGGTGGCGCACTACAGCGCGCAGGGAAAGATCCGCCACCGAGGCCGCATCCTCTTCTGTTGCATTCTGGCTGTGATGGCCGGTCTGCTCATCTTCTGCGCCACGCGCAGCTTTGCCGTCGCCTCTTCGTTGATGTTCCTGGAGGGCTTCGGCATGATCGCCTCTGTCGCGCTGCTGAACATGAGCATGCAACAGCTCTCCAACGATGAGATGCGCGGCCGCGTGATGGGCATCTACACTACGGCGTTCCTTGGACTGCCGCCGCTGGGCAGCCTGATCGCGGCGGAGCTTTCGCTGCACATGACCACGCCGCACGCCATCAGCCTGATGACGCTCTGCGCCATGGGCTGCTTCATCACGGTCTTCGCCAGTTCGCGCGCGCTGCGAGAGTTTAATTAAGCGACAGGCTGCGTGCAGAACTTACAGCGCTTTGCGGCCAGCGGAATCTCCGAGAGACACTCCGCGCAGGGCCTGGTCGTCGCCTCTGCCGGCTTGCTGACCTTCGCCAGCACATACTTCATCGGCAGTACAAACAGAAAGTAGACCGCACCCGCAACCAGAAGGAACGAGATCGCCGCGTTCAGAAAGTTGCCGTAGGTGATGGCGCCACCGTGTACGTGCAACACCAGCGCGGAGAAGTCCGGCTTGCCGGCTATGGCGGCGATCAGCGGAGTGATGATGTCCTTCACCAGAGAGTTGACGATGGCGCCGAAGGCCGCGCCGATGATGACGGCGACGGCAAGGTCCACCACGTTGCCGCGCAGAACGAAGTCACGAAATCCCTTGAACATGTTGGTTGATTCTCCTTCAGGATGATGAAAAAGTGTAGCGCAACCGCTCAGCGTATGGATATCCACTGTGCGTAGGGGTAGCAGAGCATGAAGAGGATCATGGTCAGCGCCATGATGTCCATGAAGATAAGCAGGATCACGCCGCCGTGGTAAAAGCCCCATCGGGGCTGCAAGCAGCGGACGGTGTCCCATGTGCCGGCCGTCGCGATCAATACGGGAAGGATAAGCAGCAGGGTGGCGCGATTACGCGGAAAGTCCGCCAGGCGGAAGGCGGCGAAGAGCGAGCCCAGCACCAACGCGGAGCCGCGCAGCAACGATTTGCGTCGGATGTCAAAGAAGGCGGCTCGCATCTGTTTACAGAGTACCTGCTTCGCGCAGCCAGACTACAGCCTCGCCAACATCGCCTTCATGGATTCATCGTACGGCGCGGTCAGTACGCCGCGTTCGGTGATGATGCCGGTCACGTACTTTGCCGGGGTCACGTCGAATGCGGGATTCTGGATGCCGACGCCGTGCGGCGTCATCTGCTTGCCGTTGGAATGCGTCACCTCGAGTGCGCTGCGCTGCTCGATCGGGATGCCGTCGCCGGTCGCGGTGGCGCGGTCGATGGTGGACCACGGCGCGGCGACGTAAAAGGGAATGCCATGTTCCTTCGCGAGCACGGCGACAGTGTAGGTGCCGATCTTGTTGGCCACATCGCCGTTTGCGGCGATGCGGTCCGCGCCGACGACCACGGCCTGTATCTTGCCCTGGCGCATCAGCGTGCCCGCCATGTTGTCGCAGAGCACGGTGGTAGAGATGTTGTCGTGCATCAGCTCCCATGCGGTCAGGCGCGCGCCCTGCAGAAAGGGACGCGTCTCATCGGCATAGACGTCGATCTTGTGCCCGGCCTCCACCGCCGCGCGGATCACGCCGAGCGCGGTGCCGTAGCCGCAGGTGGCGAGAGCGCCGGCGTTGCAGTGCGTCAGCACCGTACCGGTCATCGGCATCAGCGCGGCGCCATGCTTGCCCATGGCCTTGCAGGCGGCGATGTCCTCGTCGTACATCAGCCGCGCCTCATCGATTAGCGCCGTCTGGATGGTTGCGATCTCGATGCCTGGCGTCTGCGCCAGCATCTCGTACATGCGGCGCATGCGCTCGATCGCCCAGAAGAGGTTGACCGCCGTCGGTCGCGTGGCCGCGAGCGTATCGCAGATGTTCTTTACTTCGGCGGAAAGAGCCGGGATCGTCGTCGCCTTCGTCTGCTTGACGCCCAATGCGACGCCCATTGCGGCGGAGACGCCGATCGCCGGCGCGCCGCGCACGACCATGGTGGTGATGATGTCTGCGACCTGTTGATAGCTGGTGGCGAGGACGTAGGTCTCTTCAAGGGGAAGCTTCGTCTGGTCGAGAAAGCGGACCCCGGCATCGGTCCATTCAAGCGTGGGAATCATATTCTCTAATTTTACGTTGAGAGGGCGATGTGTGCAGCCCGCACGTCCTGCGCCGTGAAGAGGCTGAGGAACGGCGCAGGCGCGGCGATCTTTTCAATGTTGGCCCGTCCGCCCTGCTCGCGGTCGACAAGGCAGAGCACGCCGACGACGATCATTCCCGCCTCGCGCGCCGATTCAATCGCGGTAATGGTCGAGCCGCCGGTGGTGCATACGTCGTCCACGATGACGACCTTTGCTCCGGGCTTCAGAAAGCCCTCAACTTTCCTTCCAGTCCCGTGAGTCTTCTCGGCCTTGCGGACTAAGAAGCCCTGCACCAGCTTCGTGCCCGGATGGTCGAGCGCGTACCAGGCTGAGGCGCTCGCTGTGTTCGAGACCAGCGGGTCCGCGCCCATCGTCAGACCGCCGACGGCCTCAGCCTCCGGCATGTGCTTCCGGATGAGTTCGTACATTGCCAGCCCTGCGAGACGGCCACCCTCCGCGTGTAGTGTGGTTGTCCGGCAGTCGATGTAGTAGTCGCTCTTCGCGCCGGAGGCGAGCGTAAAGTCCCCCAGTTTGAAGGAGAGCTGCGCAATGAGGTTCAGCAGGGTACGGTTGTCAACTGTAGCGGGCATACTTGAATTGTAACGAGGCCTCTGTGGAGAAACTAGCGGCTCAGCTTATCCAGATGCCTGTAGCCGCTGGTCGAAAGAAAGGTGATG
>DATMLK010000011.1:0-9340 GCA_035570215.1 Acidobacteriaceae bacterium | reverse complement strand
CAGCATCCAAAGGCGAGGCGGCAGCGTATAAACAATGGGCTGCTTATCGCAGTCCTGGAGGTTTCAATGACCGCTTCCATGCCGATGCGCAGCGCAATCCTTGCCTTTTCACTGGCACTTGCATCCTCGATCGGATGCAGGGCTGCCACCAGGCAGCCCGTTCCCAGCCCCCAACAGGATGCTCCGCTTGCTCACGCACATGGCAACGCTGCTGCGATATTCGCAGGCGGCTGCTTCTGGGGTACACAGTCTGTCTTCGAGCGGGTCAAGGGCGTGGTGAGTACTACGGTCGGCTACGCAGGCGGCTCCGCATCGACTGCTACCTACGATCAGGTCACAACCGAAACGACGGGACACGCAGAGTCGGTGAAGGTCGTCTATGACCCGTCAAAGATCACCTACGGACAACTGCTGCAGATATTCTTCTCGGTCGTTCACGACCCGACGCAGCTGAATCGCCAGGGGCCGGATGTGGGCACGTCCTACCGCTCGGCCATCTTCTATACGAACGAGGAGCAGCACAGGATCAGCACCGCGTATATCGCGCAGCTTGACGCGGCGAAGGCGTTTCCGAAGCCTATCGTGACGCAGGTTGTGCCGTTGAAGGGCTTCTATAACGCCGAGGATTACCACCAGCACTATGCCGATCAGAATCCCGACAACCCCTACATCAAGATCTGCGATGTGCCGAAGATCAAGGCGCTGGAACAGGAGTTCCCCGCTCTCTTCGATGCACAAGGCGGCAAGTAAGCAAGCTAGGCGGTATAGCTTCTGCCCAGCCCGAGAGCAGACAATCCTTTGCGATAGGTGATGGAGCTTCGGTCGGCGGGGAAGTGCGCCTCCTCATGCAGCCGCAGCGGAAGGTCCTCTGGCCACTGCGTCTCGACGATCTCGATATCTTCGGCAAAGACCTGGTAGTTGAAGTCGAGCGTCTCTTCAATCGGCGAGTCCTTGTCGAAGTTGCGGCAGAGAGGGACGAAGAGGCGCGTCTTGCGAGCCGAGACCGGCGAGGCCGCGTTCAGGATGTGGAGCTTGCCACCGCCGGGGAAGGTGACGGTGAGCTTGGCCGTGAAGGGCAGGAAGGTCTCGAAGCGGCGGTGCCAGAGGAAGTCCGGTGGCGCCAGATGTTTGTATGCGTGAGCGTAGTTGCTGACGGAACTGATGTAGTCGGCGATGAAGCCGCGTTCGGTCAGTGTGACCTTATAGTCCGGCACGACGGGATTATCCGGCTCGCCGAAGCTTTCTTTGTGAACGAACGCGAAGTGGCTGACGTCGAGGAAGCCTTCGATCTGCCGCCCGGCTGCGGCGTTGATGTCCACGCTGTCGAGGCGCACCTGCAGATACTCCGGGTCGTACCACTCGGCCATCTCAGGTAATGGCTGCGGGCCGTTGTCTGCCAGACGCACCCAGACCAGGCCGTAGCGTTCCTGCGCCTGATACATGTCCAGCCGCAGGCGGGGAGAGATGGCACCGCCGGGATGCGCCGGGATGCAGGTGCAGCGGCCGTCCGGGCCGTAGCGCAGACCGTGATATTTGCAGATGATCTCGTCACCTTCAACGTGGCCGAGGCTGAGCGGAACGCCGCGATGGTGGCAGATGTCGCGGGCAGCAGCCACGGAGCCGCTGGAGAGACGGTAGACCACGACGCGTTCATCCAAAAGCCTGACCGCATGGGGTTTGTTGGTCACCTCATGCGAGTGCGCTACGGGATACCAGAATGGCGCGAGGGCATGCCAGTCGGTCTCGGTGAAGGTGCATCCGCGCGGCAGAGCGGAGGTCTGCGACGGAGCGGTCAGATCAGAGGCCGGGACGAAGGGGGTTGGGCTTACCATGTTTCATTATGAATGCAGGCGCGCCCGCGAATCAATTGAACCACAAGCCCATGCGTTACTCTCTACCGCCCCATTGATAGAAAGCCGCAATCGTAAAGTGAGAGGCATTGCTGTAAAAATTCTGGTAAGAAGCGTTGTACTGCAGATCCTCCCACCGGTACTCAGGCCGGATGCCGAAGTTGTCGGTGATGTAGAAACTGGTGCCTGCGCCGAGGCCGAAGTAGCTCCCGTTGAGCGAGCCGCCGGTTGAGCCGTAGTGCGCGTATCCTTCACCCACGATCATGTAGGGAACGATGCGCGTGGTGTCGAAGGGGTGTGCCAAGGGGAAGTAGCGCAGGTTCACGCCATAGAGTCCGATGTCAAGGTTCGCATTGCCGGCGCTGAGCGGCAGATAGCTGAACTCGCCAGAGAGCGTGAGTTGCTTGATGAAGCTGTAGCCGCCGGAGAAACCGAATTCATCGTGTGCTTTGTCCTGAATGATGCCGACATTATTGACGCCTGCATCTACGGAAGCGTCTACGGAGCGAGCTTTGACGCCTCCCTGCACCGGAGTATGCAGGGAGGAAGAGAACGCCTGGGCGCTTTGCGCTGCAGCATGAACTGAGAGGGAAAGCGCTATGGCGACGAAGAGAGCGAAGCACCGGCGTATGGACACAAAAGATTGCGGCATAGGATATGCAAACCCTTTCCTGTTAGAAGGCTGATGGAACTATACATAGGTCGCAGATAGCTGGGTGAGTACTCTATGTGGTTTAGGCCAAAGGGGACTCAGATGGCGCATTCCGGTAAATAGGCGGCAAAAAATCGAAGGTTGGAGTATAAATAAGGCAGGAGTATCGCATTGCGACTCCCGCTACCAGCGCCCGACGGCTGTAGATGCCAACGGCGAAGATTGAGTAAGGCCCGTTCTGCGTGAGCGAACGGCAGGTGTTCCGGGACTGCCAAAGGCGGACTGCCAAGCGGCAGTTCCAAGCACCAACAAAGTATTGAAAAGAAATAGATTATAGGCCGGCCAGGCACAGGATCCATCGAAGTGACCGCCGGATAGGAATTTGGGATTGAGCGTGACGGCCAACGGCCACGCCTCTTGACTGAGGTTGACTTCGCCACAACTCACGCGCATCCCATAGACAAGGTTTGCAGCTCATGCACTGTAAAGATGGTTCTTCCCGTGAGAACGCGCAGCCCAGCCCCGCACCAGCGGTGGCCACGGCAGTGCACACGCCGAAGCATCCGACCCGCATCCGCCGCTTCCCCTGCCACCTCCTCTCCGCCAGGTCCCTGACAGCAAAGGCGTAAAACGCCGGAACTGCCGAACCCTGTGTCTCGTCTGCCGCCTGTTAGGGCAGAAAGAGATTACAGATGTCAAAAGAGATCTATATTTCCTCCACACCGCACGAGACCCGTCTCGCGGTGGTGGAAAACGACCAACTAGCCGAGATCTACTACGAGCGTGAGAACGAGTACACGCTGGCCGGCTCCATCTACAACGGAAAAGTAACCCGCGTGCTTCCGGGCATGCAGTCGAGCTTCGTCGACATCGGCCTGGAGCGCGATGCGTTCCTGTACGTGACCGACTTCATGGAGGAGGCGGTCGATCCGAACGAGTTCGATACCTCTCCGGCGAATGCGAACGGCGGCGGAGCAAGGCCGGAACGCAGCGGCAATGATCGTGGAGACCGTGGCGGACGTGGTGGCAGAGATCGTGGCCGTGACAGAAACCGTGAGCCGCGCAGCGACAACGCTGATGCTCCGCTGGAAGAGGGTGCAGTAGCCGCGGACGGTGAGGGTTCAGCCGAGAAGATCGGCGAAGGCGCGCCGGGTGCCGATGGTTCGCGCCGCTGGCGTGGGCGCCGTGGCCGCCGCCGTGGACGTGGCGGAGATCGTCCGGCGGGTGAGCGGAGCACGGCGCCGCAGGATGAGAACACCAGCGAGCCGGACTTTGAGCATCATGCGGATGGCGTCCCGGTAGATTCCGCGGATGAGAATCTGGAGAACGGATTTGACGCAGCGCCGGATGTGCAGGTTGAGCAGCCGCGTAGCGATAACCGGAACGATGGGGGCCGCAACAACGACCGTGGCCGTCGCGAGGGACGCGGCGGGCGGGATAGGGATCGTGGTCGTGGCCGGGAGGACCGTGGCCCGCGCACACCGCGTGAAGATCGTGGTCCGATCGAGAATGCCTACGGCGATACGCAGTTTGCCGCCAAGCCTGCTGAGCCGCTGATCCTTCCGGGTGAGTCGCTCTCGCGTTATAAGCCGGGTAATGATGCGCAGAGCGGGACGGCGAATATCGAAGCGTCAGTTCCGGCGGCAAAACCTTCGAACATCATCGAAGCACCTCTCAAGGGCTGGGACGGCGGAGCTGTTCTGCCGGGCGAGTCGCGTGCTGTTCGCGGAAGCGGCGGACGCAGCGAAGCGCCGCGTCGCGATGACAATCGTGGTCCGCGTGAAGACCGTGGCGGGCGGGATCGTAATGATCGCAACCGTGGCGGACGAGGCGATAGCCGGAATGACGGGGGGCGCGGCGATGGCCGCAATGTGGGCCGGCGTCCGGAGTATGAGCAGGTAGCAGCGCCGCTTACTCCCGAACGCACACATGAGATTCACACCGAGGATGCGCCGGTGGTCGAAGCAACGCATGTGGAGTATGAGCCGGAGGAGGCGTCAGCATCCTACCGCGTTGATCCGGGCGCGCCGAGCGAGTATCGCCACAGCGTAGAGGATGCGCCGGTGCTGGAGGCCGTCGAGGAAGAGAGCTTTGAAGAGGTAGCTGAGAGGGTGGAGGCGCAACCTGCACATCTGGCTGAGCCTGTCGAATTAATTCACGGCGTGCATGAGTACACCACGCTGCAGCCGGGTGGCGAGATGCTGGACCAGGGCACGATGGCCCACCTGACGGAGATCGATCCGGTGAAGGCAGCGCACTCCGTGCCGTACACCGCGTCCGCTGGTGAGGTTGCGCCGGCTGTCGAAGAGGCCGAGATACATGAGCCTGTAGATCCGATGGCCTTTGCGCCGGGAACAGGCGAGCTGGAAGAAGAGATCATCGAGGAAGAGGAGTTCGAGAGCGGCTCGTTTGCGATACACGCCGAGGACGACGACCTTGAGGAGATCGAAGAAGAGACGGTGGAAGGCGCGGAGGCGCTGGGAGCGATCCTGCGCGACATGTCCATCGACGAGATGACGAGCGCGGAGCCGGAAGAGGATCTGGAAGGAGGCTTCGCTGAGAGCGAAGAAGAGAGCTATGAAGAGGGCGGGGATGACTCAGCCGAGTTCGCCGCAGATGAAGAGAACTCGACGGAGGTGACCGCGGACGGCGCGGCTCCGCAGCAGGAGCGCAGAGGACGGCGCGATGGCCGCAGGGGTGGACGCGGCCATAACGATGGGGCGGGACGCCGCGACGGACGCCGTGGACGCGGCGGGCCGGGCCGCGGTGGGCGGAGCCATGCACCGTCGGCTCCGATACCGATCATCAGCGATCTGTTGAAGCCGGGGCAGGAGATCCTGGTGCAGATCGCGAAGGAGCCTATCGCCAAGAAAGGTGCGCGCATCACATCACACATCGCCCTGCCGGGGCGGTTCCTGGTCTTCATGCCGACGGTGAACCACATCGGCGTCTCACGCAAGATCTCGTCGGACGAAGAGCGCCGCCGGTTGAAGCAGATCCTGTTGAGCGAGAAAGGCGAAGCGACAGGCGGATTCATCGTGCGTACGGCGGCCGACAACGCCAGCGAAGAGGAGCTGCGGGCTGATCTGCGCTTCCTCATCAACCTGTGGGCCGGCATCAAGGAGCGCAGCGAGTCCTCGAAGTCGCCGGCGCTGATCTATCACGATCTGAACCTTGTCGAGCGCATCCTGCGCGACCAGGTGACGGACAATTTTTCGGCGATCTGGGTTGATTCCGAGCCGGAGTACGAACGCGTTCTGCGCTTTCTGCAGCGCTTCCAGCCGAATCTGATCAAGCGGGTGAAGCTCTACACTAAGGAGACGCCGCTGTTTGAGCAGTTCGGCATCACCGAGGAGATCAACAAGGCGCTGCGGTCGAAGGTGTGGCTGAAGTCGGGCGGATCGATCGTGATCAACCAGACGGAGGCGCTGGTCGCCATCGATATCAACACCGGCAAGTACGTGGGCAAGACAGCTCGGCTGGAGGACACGATCCTCAAGACGAACCTGGACGCCATTCCGGAGATCGTGCGGCAGGTGCGGCTGCGTGATCTGGGCGGTATTATCGTCATCGACTTCATCGACATGGACGAGCGCAAGAACCGCAACAAGGTGATGCAGGCGCTGGAAGATGAGTTGAAGAACGATCGCGCGCCGAGCAAGGTCCTGCAGTTCAATGATTTCGGGCTGGTGGCCATCACGCGCAAGCGGGTGAAGCAGTCGCTGGAGCGCACATTGTCGACGACCTGCACCGTCTGCCAGGGTACCGGCATGGTGAAGTCGCCGGTAACGGTGTGCAACGACATCTTTATCGAGATGCGGAAGATGCACCGGCACCTGGAGCGCGGTGACATCATGCTCAGGGTGCATCCGGAGGTCGTGAAGCAGTTGAAGTCGAATGGGGCCAAGTGGCTCAGTGAGATGGAAGAGATGGCGGGCAAGACCATCCTGGTGAAGAGCGACCCAACGCTGCACCCGGAGCAGTTCGACATCCATTGAGAAGCAGGGATCAGGGATTAGAAAAAGCAGATTCCGGCTTTCGCCGGAATGATAAAAATGAAGAGAATGGGCCGGGGGCGAGCGCTTCCGGCCTGTTTTTGTGTTTCTGGGCTGAGAAACCAAATATATTCACCGCATGCAAACTACAGGTGCAAAGGATGCAACTCTCTCATAAGATAGAAATTGACATCCCCGGGGTGAAACTTTTGCCGGGAAGCAGGGTCTAACACTGCGGCTATCACTGTATGACTAAGGAGTCCACACCATGTCTTTGAAGCAGCCATTCCTCGCTTTCCGCTCTGCCTCAATCGTCCTTTCGCTGCTGGCTGTGGCGGCGTTTCCGGCTTGCGCACAGCAGCAGGGCGTCTCCAGTAAGATCGTTGCGCCGGATATGCAGCTCTTCTCAAGCTCCGCGTCTAATGTGCCGGATGATGCTTTATCGACGGAGCTCCCGAGCCTTGCCGCGCACTTTGGCCCGAACCCGAAGGCCTCGCCGCAGTACGGCGGAGGCTACGGTGGCCCCGGCCCGCGCCGCCCCTATGGCCGTCCGACGTACAACGACCGCTGGACTAACTCCGATGGCTCGTCCAAGTTCGCGTTTGAGGCAGGCGTAGGCCCGGCCACGGCGGCTGGTGCTACGGGCCATTACTCCAGGACCGGAGTTGACCTGTCGATCGGTGTTGGGAGGAACTTCAACCGCGCGTTCGGCGTACTCGTTCAGTATGACTACGCGCACATGGGCGTGACGAACTCGGCTGCGAATAACTTTCTCTGCGGCGATCCGCAGAGTTGCGCCGGTTTTGGAGTCAGCGCTTCTGGCGCTACACACCTATGGTCGCTGACCTTGAACCCAGTCATAACCTTTGCGAACCCAAAGAGCCAGTGGGGGATGTATGTCGTTGGCGGTGGCGGATTCTACCGCAAGATGACCACATTTACTGCTACCGATGGCTTTGGCGATCAGCTTTCATGTGGCGGCAATGGCCTATGCTTCTCCAACAATGCAATCGGCGTGAACGGCGGAATTGGCTTCACCTATAAGATCACTCAGGACAGCAATGCCAAGGTCTTCGCGGAGGCGCGCTACACCTGGGTGGACAACAAGCCGAGTGTGAACAATGTTGCTGTTAGTGGCGGCTGGCTTAATGGAGGCGGCTTTCCCCAGACCAACCAGCGCACTGGCTACTTCCCGGTCACGCTGGGCCTGCGCTTCTGACTACAGATTCATTCAGCAGAGGAAAGGCCCGGAGCGATTCCGGGCCTTTTTGTTTGTGTCGCATATTGAGCCGGGAACAAAGACGAACACTTGTGGGTAAACGGAGGGAGCGTGGGGCTTTAGCCCCACGAACAACTCGGCAATCATGGGCCTTCAGGTCCGGGTTCTTAAATACCCGGGGCTAAAGCCCTGCTCCCGCAGAGAGCGTTTCGCTATGCCCCTACTCATTCCGCAATGCGCTCCGATATTTAGAACGAGAGGTGCAGATGAAAGAACTGCATCATAAGGCCGCCACCGAGCGCGCCGGCGGAGGCGCAGGCAGCCACGGCAACCTGATAGTTCAGCGAGGTCTTGCCGATGGACTCCAAAGCGACCGTGACGATGGCACTGAAGAGAGCGCAGGCCAGCCCGAGAGCTACGATGCTGGGGTGCCACTGCGCAAGCCAGCCGACAAGCATGCCGCCGATGACAGCGGAGAACGACCAGATGAGGACGTTGAGAAACAGGAAGAGCGGACGCGCCTCGCCGTGGCTCTCCATCCAGCTGGGTGCGGTCGCGTGGGTGAGAAAGAGCAGCGCCAGGGCGAGCCCGATCGTGACCGCATAGGCGCCGAGTATGGTCAATACGGCAAGAAGGATGGAAGACATGATTGTTGCTACCCATCCTAATGCGAAAGGCAGGGATTAGGGAACAGAAAGCAGGGATCAGGGGCCAGGGTTAGAAAAGCGGAGACTGGGGAGTTCCGGGGCTAAAGCCACGCGCTTTCAAAGCACAGGCCCTTGCAAAACGAAAACAGAGGGACAGTACCTAATCGATGTTCCCTAACCCCTAATCCCTAGCTCCTAACCCTGCTTTAAACGCCGACACCGTAGGGCTTTTCGTGCAGCTCGCCGGAGGACGGCGTATTGCGCTCAAAAAGTCCCTGGAAGAGGCTGAGCAGACCGGTGTACCAGTAGCCGAAGACGAAGAGAATGATGAAGGGAACAGTAAAGTAGTTGTCCGTGGAGATGGCGTACCAGACCATCCATGTAAAGTAGCAGCCGAAGAGCAGCTCGAAGAAGGGGATGATGCCAAGGCGCTTGCGATACTTCTTCTTGGCCTTTGACTGGGCATCCTTCTTGTTGCTGTACTTTGGCGTGCGGGCAAAGGCGGACTTGATGCCGAAGAGCGCCTCCATCACGGCCTTGGTATTGGTCAGCGTCAGGCCGATGCCGAGCGACATCAGGCAGGGCAGGTAGAGGAACGTCTTGTACCAGGTCTTGGGGTAGAGCTCGCGCTGGCTGGTGAGATAGAACGACGAGATCGACATGGTGCTGGCCATGAAGAGCGGCAGATCGATCAGGCACATCTGTAGCCAGCCCTGGTAGCTGCGGATGATCATGGCAGGCATCATGATGGCGCTCAGGATGATCATGAGCGGGTAGCTGATGTTGGCGGTCAGGTGGTACCAGGCCTCGAGCTTGGTGTGGAAGGGCGCGTCGGACTTGAGGACGCGGGGCAGGATCTTCTTCGAGGTCTGGATCAGACCCTTGGCCCAGCGCGCCTGCTGCGTTTTGAAGGCGGTCATCTCCACCGGCAACTCGGCAGGACATTCGACATCCTGCAGATAAATAAACTTCCATCC
>DATMLK010000010.1:0-4941 GCA_035570215.1 Acidobacteriaceae bacterium | reverse complement strand
GGGACGACGCGCGCTCCCGCGTGGCCCAGGCCAATGAGCAGGTGAAGGCCGCGCAGCTGGCACTGCAGTCGCTGAAGGCCGGCGGCACCACGGAAGAGCAGATCGATCTCAGGAGCCAGATCGCCACCGCCAGGCAGCAGGCGCAGCGCGATCTGATCGCCACGCAGAATCTTCAGCAGAGCGGCGCAGCCTCTGCCGATGAGGTTGCCTCCGCGCAGCAGCGTCTGCTGACCGCGCGGAACACCCTCAACGCACTCACCCAGCGCAAGAGCAGCGGTTACACTTCGCTCGATCTCGCCCACGCCCAGGCCGTGCTCGCCGAGGCGCAGGCAAACTACGGCGCCGCTCTCGCCAACATGCAGAGCGTTGAGGTGCGCGCGCCGTTTGACGGCACCGTCTACTCCGTCTCGGTTAAGGCCTACGACTACGTCACGCCCGGCGACGACATGATCGAGATGGCCGACCTCTCGCGCCTCCGCGTGCGCGCCTACTTTGACGAGCCCGAGATCGGTAAGCTCTCCGGCGGACAGGCCGTCAAGATCGTCTGGGAGGCGAAGTCCAGTCTGGTCTGGCATGGCCACATCGTGCAGGTGCCGGACACCGTCATCACCTACGGCACGCGCACCGTCGGTGAAGTGCTGATCTCGGTCGAAGACTCCGACGGCCAGCTTTTGCCCAATACCAACGTAACCGTGACCGTCACCACGCTCAACCGCCCCCACGTGCTCGCTGTTCCCCGCGAGGCGCTGCGCACGGACGGCTCGGACAACTTCGTCTATGTCGTCGACGGCAACACGCTGGAGAAGCGTCCCGTGGTGGTCGGCGGTCTGAACCTGACGCAGGTGGAGATCGTCGCCGGCCTGGTCGATGGAGACACCGTAGTGCTCGGCAACGAACCGTTGAGCGACGGCATGCACGTGGACAAAATCCAGTAAAAAGCATTTGCAGCAAGACCTGGAAGGTATAGCTCTTACAACCGAGTTCAGGAAAGGAACAGGCCCGCGCTTGAAAACCTATCTCGCCGTTCTCTCCGCGACCGTTCTTCTCATGCCGGCCTTTTTTGCGCCGCAGCAACTCACAGCACAATCAGCCACCGCTGACCTTGCCTACGGCCGCGTCGATGTAGTGCTTGCGCTTCTCTCGCCCGCCAGGGACGCCGAGTCGCACAATCTTCTCTGCCGTGCCTACTTCTCTGAAGATCACTTTGACGAGGCCGTTCGCGAGTGCGAAGCCGCCGCCGCCGCGGCGCCCGCAAACTCCAACTACCAGCGCTGGCTCGGCTCCGCCTACGGCGAAAAGGCCGGCCACAGCGGCAGATTCAGCGCCTTCGGCCTGGCGAAGAAAGCCCACGCCGCCATGGAAAAGGCCGTGCAGCTTGACCCGAAGAGCGTAGACGCCGTGAGCGATCTCGGCGAGTACTGCGTGGACGCACCGGGCATCGTCGGCGGCGGATTGGATAAGGCCAACGCGCTCGCGCAAAAGCTTCTCGTGCTCGATGCACCCCGCGGCCACGGCCTGCTCGCCCGCATCGCTGAAAAGCAGAACAACCTCGCGGTCGCGGAAAAAGAGTTCATTGCCGCTGCCGCCGGGGATCATGCCGCTGCTGGTTATGTGGACCTCGCCGCCTACTACAAGCGCCACGGCAGCAAGGCACAGGTACTCGCCGCGGTTAGATCCGCCGTCGCAGCCGACAAGACCCGCGACTACTCTGTCTCCGACGCCGCCGGTGTTCTGATCGAAGCCGGACTGGACCAGAAGCTGGCGCAGCAGCTCTACCGCAGCTATCTGGACGGCCCCTCCCGCAGCGATGACGCCCCGGCCTGCCGTGTCTACACGGAGCTGGGCCACTCGCTCGCGGCTACAGGCGATGCCGCCGGAGCCAAAAAGGCATTCGCCGCCTCGCTCGCACTGGCAAAGAACTATGCTCCCGCGCAAAAGGCGGCAGCCGGCAGGTAAGGCCGCCGCGTAAGATTGAAGACAGGAATCTCGCTTGAAGCTCGCCGTTCGCTCAACTCGCATCGCACTCCTTCTGCTTCTCGCGGTTGCGCCTCTGCACGCCCAGCTTTCGCTCTCCACGGTCGTTGACCTCGCGCTGAAGAACTCGCCGAAGGTCAGAATGGCGCAGGCCGATCTCGACAAGGCCACGGCCACGCTGCGCCAGACCAAGGACGCTTACATTCCAAACCTCGCCGCAGGCTCCGGTCTCGGCTATACCTACGGCTTCCCCGTCGGCTCGCCCACGCTTTACAGCTTCACGTCGCAGGGACTCATCTTTGACATCTCGCAGTTCAGCTACATCCGCGCCAGCAAAGAAGGTATAGACGCCAGCCTCTCTTCGCTCATTGATATGCGCCAGCAGATCGAAGTCGACGCGTCGCTCAGCTACATCCAGCTGGACGATGACCTGAGGCAGCAGGCCGTGATGAACGACGAATACAGCTCCGCGCAGAAGCTCGGCGAGATCGTGCAGCAGCGGCTCGATGCCGGTCTGGACAGCCAGATGGATCTGACCCGCGCCAGGCTGAGCGTTGCCCAGGTGCACCTGAAGCAACTGCATCTGGAGAGCGAGATCGACGGCGTGCGCGAGCATCTTGCTCTGCTCACCGGCCTGCCCGCTGACAGCATCACCACCGACACCGCCAGCATCCCCACCGCGGAGCCCGACGCAAGCGCGTTCAGCGCGGCATACATGCCGCCCGCCATTGAGGCCGCCTATGCCAATGCGCGCTCCAAGCGGGAGCAGGCCAAAGGCGACCGCCGCCAGCTCTACTGGCCGCAGATCGGCTTCGTCGCGAACTATGCCCGCTTCGCCAGCTTCAACAACTATCAGGACTACTATGGCAGCCAGGCCGGCGTCGGCGGCGATAAGCCCTTCCAGTTCAATAACGCCGCCATCGGGATGCAGATGACCTGGCCGCTCTTCGACCGCGTCCGCAAGGCCAAGGCCGATCTCTCCGAGGCCGAAGCCGACCGCGCCGAGTACGAGGCCGATTCAGCCCGCGATCTCGCGCTCGAAGGCCAGCAGAAGCTGCGCCATATTATTGAAGAGCTCTCTGCCCAGCAGGACGTGGCCACGCTCGACCGCGATCTCGCGCAGGAGCAGCTGGACGCCGTCACCGTGCAGATCACCAGCGGCTCCGGCAACCCCAACGCACCACCCATCACCCCTATAGATGAGCAGAATGCCCGCATCAGCGCAGGCCAGAAGTCGCTCGACCTGATGGACGCCGACTACCAGCTGCGCCGGGCGCAACTGAACCTGCTGCGGGCCACCGGCGGCCTGGAGGCCTGGATTCGCTCCGCTTCCTCCGCGTCCAAGCCTTAAACCGCGCCCCGAACCCAGCCGAGTACCTGTTGAAAAGCTCCCAATCGGGTCAAATTGGTCGCCTTTTGCTCCAGCAAAATGGTAAAATCAGAGACTAATCATGCCATTGAAAACCCTATTCCTGAATCCTCCCTCCTTTGAGAAGTTTGATGGCGGTGCCAGCTCCCGCTGGCCTGCAACCCGCGAGATCGAGTCCTACTGGTACCCCGTCTGGCTGACCTATCCCGCCGGGATGCTCGAGGGTTCGCGTCTTCTGGATGCTCCGCCCCACCACATCAAGTGGCAGGAGGTCGTCGAGATCCTGAAGGACTATGAGTTCCTCGTCCTCTTTACCAGCACCATGGGCTGGGACGGCGATCAGCGCATGGCCGAGAAGATCAAAGAGACCTACCCCTCCATCAAGATATGCTTCGTCGGCCCGCCGGTCACCACCTCGCCGGATAAGGCTCTGAACGAGTGCCTGGCAATTGATTTCATCGTCCGCCGCGAGTTTGACTTCGCCGTGGTTGAGTTTGCCAACGGCAAGCCGCTGAACGAGATCCTCGGCGCCAGTTACAAGGACGCCAACGGCGTCAACCAGCACAATCCCGATCGCCCGCAGGTCACGCCGGAGCAGCTCGACGAGATGCCCTGGGCCACCGAGATCTACCATCGCGATCTGGACGTCACCAAGTACAACGTGCCGTTCCTGCTGCACCCATACGTCGCGCTCTACTCCACCCGCGGCTGCCCGGCGCAGTGCACCTTCTGCCTCTGGCCGCAGACGCTCAGCGGTCACTCCTGGCGCAAGCGGTCGACCGATGATGTTGCCGCCGAGATGGCCCAGGCCAAGAAGCTCTTCCCGCATGTGAAGGAGTACTTCTTCGACGACGACACTTTCAACATTCAAAAGGTGCGCACCATAGAGCTCTGCGAGAAGCTGAAGCCGCTCGGCCTCACCTGGTCCTGCACCTCGCGCGTCACCACCGACTACGACACGCTGAAGGCCATGAAGGAGGCCGGCTGCCGCCTGCTCATCGTCGGCTTCGAGTCCGGCGATCCGCAGATACTGAAGAACATCAAAAAGGGTGCCACCGTCGAGCGTGCTCGCGACTTTACCCGCGACTGCCACAAGCTCGGCCTGGTCATCCACGGCGACTTCATCCTCGGCCTGCCCGGCGAGACCCGCGAGTCCATCCGCAACACCATCGACTTCGCCAAGCAGCTCGACGTGGAGACCATCCAGGTCTCCATCGCGCACGCCTTCCCCGGCACCGAGTTCTTCGACTACGCCAAGGAGAACGGCTTCATCACCAACGAAGCCATGTCCGACGAGGGCGGCCACCAGATGGCGCACATCGAGTACCCCGGCCTGCCGGTCGAGTACGTGATGGAGATGGTGCACAAGTTCTACGACGAATACTACTTCCGTCCCAAGGCAGCCTTCCGCGTCGTCTGGCAGGCTATCGTGAATCGCGACGTACCGCGCCTCTACGCGGAGTCCAAATCCTTCATGAAGCTCCGCTCGCAGCGCAACAAGGCTTCGCGCAAGATGAAGGAAGAGAACGCGCTGAAGGCACAGGAATCAGTAAGCATGAACGCATAGCAAAGAAAGCCAGAAGGGTGCCTGGATGCTG
>DATMLK010000009.1:0-4930 GCA_035570215.1 Acidobacteriaceae bacterium | reverse complement strand
GATGTTGATGGACGTTCCTGCCTGGAAGTGCGCCAGCGGGCCGAGGCTGGTGTAGTCCTCAGTGATGG
Source organism: Acidobacteriaceae bacterium (assembly GCA_035570215.1). GTDB lineage: Bacteria > Acidobacteriota > Terriglobia > Terriglobales > Acidobacteriaceae > JARLFX01. The sequence goes on along the minus strand of DATMLK010000009.1, from coordinate 4,862 downwards.
TGGGGTTGGCGAGCGCGCTGGAGTCGCCCATGCCGATCTCGAGATCGGGCGTGAATGCGCTGAAGGCATGTTCGAAGTGATTGGTATAGTCCACCGTGAAGCGGCCTGTGCTCAGGCCGTAGGTCTCATCGCCGGTGGGCGCGGTAAAGGAGAAGGTGCCGAGATAGTCGAAGAAGCGATTGATCCACTGGCCGTGCATGCCGACGGTGACGTCGCCGGGGTCGCCGCGCTTCGGTACCAGGAGTTGGCTGGGCGGAGGATTGGCCGCGAGGCTGGGTGCAAGCCGGTAGAGATAGAGAGGAAAGTCCACATCCATACTGTAGGTATCGCTGAAGTTGTAGGCCGCCGCCACGGTGAAGACCGTGGCGTAGCCGGTTCCGGAGTCGTGCAGTCCAGTGAAGGTAAAGCCGGCGTTGAAGCCCTTGAACCAGCGGCTGATCAGGCCCGGAACCTTCGGGGTTGAAGTCGCGGCCGGGGGCTGCGTGGCTGGAGAGCTTGTTGTGGCAGGCGTTGCCGGAATGGCAGCGGAGCTTTTGACCTGGTTCGTCTGCGCCGCAGCGGACGCGGCCGGCAGCAGGGCAAGCAGGAGCAGCAGGTGCCGTGAGATCGGTTTCGGCAAACGGGCTCCGTCAGAGGAGGGGATACCTCTAGCATCGCAGAGGAGTTCCGGCCTGACAAGAACTGATTCCTGCGCACAATACCAGCCGGGCGCTCGCCCGCCGCATAGAGTTCAGCGTTCGGCGATAGGAGTATACGGAGCGGGATACTCAGGGCCAGTGTAGTCAGCGCGCGGGCGGATCAGGCGGTTGTTGTCATGTTGCTCGATCACGTGCGCGGCCCAGCCGGAGATGCGGCTGACGGCGAAGATGGGCGTGAAGAGGTCGATATCAATGCCCAGCGTGGTGTAGGTGGAAGCGGAGTAGAAGTCGACATTGGCATTGAGCTTCTTCTCCTCCTTGATGTATAGCTCGATCCTGCGCGACATCTCAAACCACCTGGCGTTGCCGCTGGCGCGGCCCAGATCCTCTGACATCCGGCGCAGGTGCGTGGCGCGTGGGTCTTCCGTGCGGTAGACGCGATGACCGAAGCCGGAGATCTTCTTCTTCGCGTCCAGCATGGCCTTTACATACTCCACCGGGTCGGCGTTTACCTTGTCGATCGCATAGAGCAGGTGCATGACCTCCTCATTCGCGCCGCCGTGCAGTGGTCCCTTGAGCGCGCCGATGGCGCCGGTGATGGCGGAGTGAATGTCGGAGAGGGTGGCTGCGATGACGCGCGCGGCGAAGGTGGAGGCGTTGAGTTCATGGTCGGCATGCAGGATGAGCGCGATGTCGAAGGCTTTTTCAGCCGTGGCGGAGGGCTTCGCGCCGTTCAGCATCCACAGGAAGTTGGCCGCGTGCGAGAGAGACTTATCCGCCGCGACCACAGGCTTGCCCTTGCGGATGCGGTCGAAGAGGGCGACGAGCATGGCGATCTGCGCCGTGAGCCGGTAGCTCTTGCGCACGTTGCCGTCGTGGGTGGAGTCCTTCTCATCCGCGTCGTAGATGCTGAGCAGGGAGACGGCGGTGCGCAGAACCTCCATCGGCGTGGCGTTCTTCGGGACGCTCCGCAGGAACTCGATGACCGGGGCCGGTACTTCGCGAGCGGCGGCCAGCTCGGCGGAGAATGCAGCCAGCTGTTTTTCGGACGGCAGCGCGCCAAACCAGAGAAGATAGGTCGTTTCCTCGAATGTGGAGCGCTCGGCAAGCGTGTGGATGTCTATGCCGCGGTAGGAGAGCACGCCGGCATCGCCGTCTATCCAGCATATGCCGGAGGTGGTGGCGACCACGCCTTCAAGGCCTTTGGGAGCTAAAACAGTAGACATTCGGTGGACTCCGCAGAAAAACTGCTACTACGGTTATAGCTTACGAGAGAAAGAATTGTCACATTTTAGGCATCCTCTTCTGAAATGGGCAGCCCTTCGCGCTGCTCCAACGTCTAAGTTCGAGGGGTGCATGGTTTGAGCCCAGCCTCCCGTTTGTCTGAAAATCCGGATATGCTGGTCAACGGTTGCGGTTAGGATGAGAAGCGCGGCGGAAACGCAGAAAGAGGAACCACATGAGCGATGAGATGGGCACGAGAGAACCGAATCACAAGCTGCTTTTAGCAATTGGAGTCGCCGGCCTGGTGCTGGCACTGGGCGCACTGGGTTGGAGCTATTCGCTCCAGACCAAACTCGCGGACTCTCAGCAGCAGAGCGACAAGCTGCAGTCCGAGCTTGACGCCACGAATGCACAACTGAAGGCGACCAGCGAGACCCTGGGCCAGAGCGTCGGCATGACGCAGACGCAGCTGCAGGAGAAGGCGGACGCCATCCTGGCACAGCAGCACGCCGATACGGTCAAGCTGGAGAAGGCGCAGGCGGCGACGAACCAGCAGGTCAGCGCCGTGTCCAACAATGTTACGGCCGTGCAGACCGATGTGGGCGGCGTGAAGACGGATGTGGCGACGACCAAGACCGACCTGGCCAACACGCAGGCGCAACTGCAGCGCGTGATCGGCGACGCCGGCGTGATGAGCGGTGAGATCGCCACCAACCACGACGAGCTGGAGCAGTTGAAGCACAAGGGCGACCGCAATTACTTCGAGTTCACGCTGACGAGGGGCGCCCAGCCTACGCTGCTGGCCAACGTCACGCTGCAGCTGAAGAAGACGGACACCAAGCGCTCGAAGTTCACGCTGAACGTGAGCTCGGACGACAAGCTGATCGAGAAGAAGGACAAGAACCTGGACGAGCCGGTACAGTTCTATACCGGCAAGGACCCGGTCCTCTATGAGCTGGTGGTCAACAACATCGGCAAGAACACGGTGACCGGATATCTCTCCACGCCGAAGAGCATCTCGCAGTAAAATTCTTTTGCGACAAAGTGTTTTAAGGTTCTATCAATTCAAAAGGCCGGCAGCGATGCCGGCCTTTCTGCTGCCTCCATTGTTGGGTATGCGCTACTGATCGGCCGGGAAAGGAATCACCAGCGGCGGCTGGTGGTAGAAGCTGATGGTCACGCTCGCCGACAGGCGATGCTCCCATGCGGACTGTGTGATGGGGAAGTGGACCATCATCAGGCCATGCACGGAGCCGCCGTCGTTCTCAATGAGCGTATCGCGTTGCAGTGGGCTATCGCCTGTGACCTCCACCTCATGCCAGAGGCCGGGATAGGCCGAGTACATGGGGGTGAAATCGCTCTCCTGGGCTCCTGTGCAGTGGTAGGTGACGCCATCGGCCGTGGTCACATCGGCCGCAAGCGATGCAATGAAGAGCGGAAGCGAGATGTGATCATGCACCTCGACGAGCGGCAGCAGGTAGAGATCGTCCTCGGTGCCGGCACCGACCATCTGGCCGGTTGCCTTCGACTCGATGTGGATGGGGTAGAGGATGGTGGAGGGAATCGCTCCGCTGGCGAAGTCCTTGTGGTAGGTGTAGTGGACGACGGTGGCCGTGATGACCAGCATCACAAAGAGCGCGAGCGCGATGGGCACGAGCAGGTTGCGCTGGCTCTCCTCGTATTCATGATCAGAGGCGGCGGTTTCGTGCGACCCGGAGTCCGGTAGGGGATTGCCCATGCTGCCTCTTTCCAGATCTTCAAACGCGTAGTGCTAGTCGAGATCGAAGTCGCGCAGCGGCCGGCCAGTGTCGGGAGACTCCTTGGCCTTGCGCAGCGCCTCGGCGAACTTCTTCGCCATGATGTCTTCCTTGTTCTTCTCCGCGTCCACGGACTGGCGGAAGAGCGACTCTTTGCGCTCGTCCTGGTCGCGCATGGCGCGGGCGGCGGACTCAAAGTCCTCAAAGGTCTTCTTGCGCGGCGCGCTGGTGTGCGCGATCACGCTGCGCGTCTCGGGATCGATCTTGAGCATGCCGCCGCAGTCGGGGCAGGCCACTTCAAATGTTTTGTTCTTTGCCATAACGGTGCTCCGGTGAATCAGTGTACGCGCACCGCCGCCGCAAAAGCGAGAGTTAGATATAAAGCCGTCATTCTGAGGAGCGCATTCGGCAAGCCTGTCCTGAGCGAAGTCGAAGGAAAGAATCCGCCATGCACTTCGCCGGCCCATGCATTCCAACGCTTTCTCACCGGAATGAGTGGATCTTCGCGCAACGCGCTACTTTCGCAAGACTATATCTCGATGGAGAGATGCCCCGTGCACTCCGTCTTCGCCGCCTCGACCAGCGCCGCCGGCAGCGTGTTCCCGAAGCGCGCAAGAAACCATGCGCCCGCCACGATGCGCTCCTGCGCGTGCTGCTTGGGGAAGAGATGCAGCGTGATGGCGGCGGCGTGTTTGGCAAGCGAGCTCTCCCGCTGCAGTTCAAAGGTGGCCGCCATGCGCCGCAGACGGTTCATCTGGTAGCGCATCTTGGAGGCGGAGACATCGGCCGAGGCGCCCAGGTTGGCGTCGAGCGAGTGCATCCACTCCGTCAGCGCCTCCAGCTCCTGGTCCAGCGCGTTGCCGGCGGCGGCCAGCTTGCGCTTGCCTTCGATGGGCATGGCGCGCGCGCCCAGCCGCTGGGCCAGTTCATCCGGTGGGACAAACGCCTGCGGCAGATCGATCTCGTGCCGCGTCATCACCGTAGCGATGGCGGGTTCGATCAGCGTCGCCATCAGACGGGCCTGAAGCGGCGTGGTGCGATCCAGGATGGCGTCATACAGCACCTGCGACTGCGCGAAGTAGGCGATCTCCGCCGGGCCGCCGATGATCAGCGAGGTCCCCAGCAGATAGTCCTGGAACACGGGGCGCAGCAAGGCCGAAGGCGAGATGCGCTCCGGCGCAGCGTCGAGAATGCCCACAAGCTCGGACGTCGTATAGCGCTCGCGGCCCGCCTGCCACAGTCG
>DATMLK010000008.1:0-8289 GCA_035570215.1 Acidobacteriaceae bacterium | reverse complement strand
TGCTGGATGGAGAGCATCAGCAGTTCGCGCTCCAGGTCCGCGTCCGGGACCTCGATCTTCTCGGCATCGGCAATCTTATCGAGGATGAGCGAGGCCTTGACCTCATTCACCGCGGCGTCGCGCTGGGCGGCGCGCAGGCGGGGGAAGTCGAGCTTGCGCATCTGCTCTGCAGCCATGCCTTGCTGGGCGAGCGCGCGGAGACCGCGGTCGAGCCGGGCGTCCACCTGCTGCTGGACCAGCGATTCGGGGACGGGGAAATTGAACTTCGCCACGAGCTCTTCGACCAGCTTCTCCTGCGCGATGTTTTCGAGGCGGGACTTTTTACCCGAGGCCAGGTGCTCGCGCAGCTTGGCGGTGAAGTCCTCGTAGCTCTCGTAGTCGCCGAGCTGTTTGGCGAACTCTGCGTTCAGCTCAGGCTTGATCTTTTTCTTGATGGATTTGATCTTCACGTCGTAGGCGACGGCTTTGCCGGCCAGGCGCTGCTCGCCGAAGTCTGCGGGGTACTCGACGTCAAAGGCCATCTCGTCGCCGGGTTTCTTGCCGACCAGGGCATCGGTGAAGGCTTTCAGGGTATTGCGGCCGCCAATTTCGATGAGCACGTCGTCGCCGTGGATCGGAGCGTTGGTCTGCTTGCTCTCAAGGCCCTCTTCACCGACGGTCTGCGCGAGTTCCTTGATCTCGCCGGAGAACTCGATCTCGGCCCAGTCGCCTTCGGCGAGCGCGCGGTCTTCGTCCACAGGTTCGACGGCAGAGTGCTGGTCGAGTATGCGAGCGAGTTCACCTTCGTACTCGTCTTCGGTGAGTGCGGTGTCGGGCTTCTCGACCTTGATGCTGTCGTAGCCGGCGACGTCGAATTCGGGCAGTACTTCAAACGCGGCCTTGAACTTCAGAGGCGCGCCTTCATTCAGCAGCATCTCGACGATCTGCGGCTGCGAGATGGGCTTCAGCTTCTGTGATTCGATTGCGGCGCGGAATTTTTCAGAGACGAGCGACTCCAGCACCTCCTGCCGAATCTCTTTCGCGAAGCGCGAGCGGACGAGGGTGTCCGGCGCTTTGCCGGCGCGGAAGCCGGGGAAGCGTGCGTGCTTCTGGTAGCCCTTGATGGCGCGTTTGAAGGCCTTGTCAACCTCGTCGACGGGGGCTTCGACCTCGATCTCGCGGGTGACCTCGGGGTTCAGCGCGGGGCCGTGCGAGTGTGCCGGGTGCAGACCGGCTTCCAGGCCGTCGTGGGAGTGGTCGTGGCTGTGATCATGCCCCTCATGCGAGTGGTCATGCGTGTGCTCTGCTTCTGTTGCCGTAGGGGATGTCTCAGGGATTACTTCCGATGTGCTCAATGCCATGCCTTCCAGATGGGTTCGCCGGTGTAGTGCCGCAAGCGAGGAGCGTGTGCGGCGGGCGTCTCTCTCTATGGTACGGGCGCTGGTTTAGGGGGTCAAACGAGAAGGCGGCGCTCAGGGAGTGGACGTTCAGGGAATGATGGAGGTCTGCGTCGGCAGGAAGAGTTCGAGCCGCACCTTCCACTCCACGGAATCGCCGGGGGCAAGGGTGACTACGCCCGGATCCTCCTGCCACTGCTTGTTGAAGGGATCGTCCAGACTCATCTGGGGTGCGATGCTGAGCGCCGTGGGCCGGGCCGCGGGCGTGGCGACGTGGAAGGCCTTAATGTTCGAAGACTGGGGCACAACCCGCAGACCATACTGCGCGCCTCTGTCGCGCAACTCGGCGGCGGGGTCGCTGTCCATCAGGCCGCCCAGGCCGCCGCTGCGAATGTGCACAAAGGTGTCATCCAGCGGCTGCGCGCCGAGCTGGGTACCATCAAGCGTGGTGAAGTCATACGGCGTACCGGCGACAGGCTGCATACGACCCGTAGGCAGGCCGGCGGCGCTCAGCAGGCGATCGGTGGTGGGCAGATGCAGTAGCGCCTCGCCGCGATGGCCACTGGGAATGATGAAGAAGGGCCGCCAGCCGATGGCCATTGGCTCCGGCGCGGAACCTGTGTTCAAGGCCGTCACGGTCAGGTCCACATCCTTGCGGGTAAGCGTAACTACCACGGTGACGCGCGTGGTGGAGGGCCAGCGTCCGCCGAAGTCGCCGGGTTCGTAGACGGCGGTAGCCATCTCGCCGTCGGGGAGGGCGTCGACCTCCACCGAACTGGCAGCCTGCGCGTTGAAGAGGCCGTTGGAGGCGATGGGAGGCGCGCCGGGAGCGGCTGCAGCGTCTACTGGCAGCGAAAGTGTCTGTCCATGCCAGGGGATGGCCAGGCTCTGGCCGTCCTGAGAAAGTGTGCCGCTGTTGCGGCTGTCGAACGGCAGCAGAAAGGCGCCGCCGAAGCCTGCGGTGACGGCACCGTTGCGGTCGGCGTTTGTGTCTGCCAGCAGGGGGTTGATCTCGCCGGGGGAGGGTGAATCCAGCAGGGGCACGACTCCGGTGCCGGGAAGGTAGGCCGTGAGCTGCAGCAGGTTCATACCGCGGCCGGGCAGCAGCGTGGCGGAGACGAACTCCGGCACCAGGCCGCCATCGGACTGGGAGCGGTTGAGTACGACGGGCTCGCGTCCGCCGATGAGAAGGCGTGTGCCGCCGTCACCGGTTGCGATGGGAGTCTGATGATGGCGGGCGCGGCAGCCAAGGCCGAGAAGGAGAAGAAAACTGCCTAATGCAAGCACCGTGAGCATTCCGGAGCGCAAAAGATCGGAGCGCGGACTGGAGGTCTCAACTTCTGGGGCTTGCACGGACAAAGTTCCTCAAGGAGTGCAGAATGCGTTCAGTGGGTGAAAGTAAAGCGTTGGATACCATGGTAAATGGTAATTATGCGCCAGTCTGCACTTTCGCAGCGCCTGCCCGTATCCTTGCTTAGATGTCTATTCGAAACAAGCGAACCGCTCCGGCGATAAGTATATTGCAGCAGCTTGATGAGCGGATCACAGCCTGTGAACGCTGCGAGAGGCTGCGGAGCTACTGCCGGGGCATCGGCGAGACCCGGCGCAAGGCCTACCGCGATCAGGAATACTGGGCCAAACCGGTGCCGGGCTTCGGCGACGAGCGTGCGCGCATCCTGATCCTCGGTCTGGCGCCCGGCGCGCATGGAGCCAATCGCACCGGCCGTCCCTTTACCGGCGACGGCTCCGGAGACTTCATGTACCCGGTGCTGCATGAGCTTGGATTGGCGAGCAAGCCGAAAGCGATTGCAAGAGAGGACGGTCTGCGGCTGAAGAATGCCTGGATCTGTTCGGTGGTGCGCTGTGCGCCTCCGGGCGACAAGCCTCTGCCGGAGGAGATCCGTAACTGCGCGGTTCACCTGACGGATGAGATGGCCGCACTCAAGCGAGTGCGCGTGGTGGTCTGCCTGGGGAAGATCGCGTTTGATGGATACCTGGCGCATCTTCTGCGCGAGGGCGTGATCGAGCGCAAGTCAGCCTATACGTTTACCCACGGGGCGGAGTACGCGCTGCCGCATGGAGTGACGCTGCTGGCGAGCTATCATCCGTCGCTGCGCAACACGAACACGGGTGTGCTGACGCGGGCGATGTTTGCGCGGGTCTTTGTGCGGGCGCGGGAACTGGGTGCTGCGCGCACGGCGAATCGCGCTTCGCGCAATTAATTAATGCGTAAGCGCAATACTTGTGAAGCAGCTAGAGGCGGTGTTTGTAGCGGAAGGGGTTGAGCGCGGCGAAGGCCGGGCAGACCACAATCACAACGAATGTGAAGCCGATGAGGAAGTCATGCATCGCGGGCTCTCCCACTGCTTACTGTAGCGGCTGTGGGGGCGCCGGGGGCAGGCATTTGCCGTAGATGCGCTTGGCTTGCCAATGCACGGTTTGGTTCACCGTGCGAGAGGGGAACCGAGGGCTAGGCGCCTTCGCCGGTGTGTGAGCGGCTCGCGAGCAAAGCTGGTGCAAGCACAATGGCGAGGAAGGCGGCGGCGATGAATAGGTCATGCATGGAGAATGCTCCTGCACAGTGCATAAGCGAACGGGTGCACCGGCTCTTTCAGAGTAGGGTGTTAACAAGGCGGATACCATCCTACGCCGGTGTTAGCAGAAAAGCACAAAAGTTGTAGAGAAATATCCGGTAAAAAATGCCGGTGAGGCAGGTTTTTACCGGTCAAACGGGCAAAAATGGCTAAAAAGCAACCTTTTGCCGGGGCGGCGAATCGCAAGGGGTGAACGCGATTTTTGACGAGGTGATAATTATGAGCGACATGAAGCTTTGGATTGCGTTTGGCGCGGGCGTTGGGGTGGGAGTAGCGGCAGCGGTCTATGGGCCGAAGGCGGCTAAGACCACCCGCAAACAGCTCTATGAGGGGCTGGACAGCGCGCGCGACTATGTAGATTCCACCGGCAAGATCATCAAAAAGGCTGCGGACCGCTACAGCCGGCAGGCAGAGGATGTGCTGCACGATGCGACCAAAACGGTGAAGACCGTGGTGGATCGCGCGAGCGGCGCGGTGAAGTCCGTCACTGACCTGGTGGCATAGAGATTTTGCGGCACTTTACTACGGCACGATCAAAAGCCCCGGCACTTTGCCGGGGCTTTTGATCGTGCGGGTGAAGGGTTATTAAGTGACGGTCTTTAAGTGACGGTCAGGGCCACGCCGGAGAGCTTCTCGTCCGAGTCGCCGCCGGCCTGGGTGATGGGGCGGTAGAAGAGAGCGTTGTTCTCAAGGTAGACCTCAAGGAACGCGGGCCGGTCGGTAAAGCTGCCGCCGATAAGCGCCTCGGAGAGCGGGTCTTCGACGTAGCGCTGCAGGGCGCGGCGCAGCGGACGCGCGCCGTAGGTGCGGTCTGCGAGCGTCTTGTCGATGATCCACTTCTTCGCCTCGTCGGTGACGGAGATGGTGATGGCCTTGTGCACCAGGTTGGTATTGAGCTGCTGAACAAGCAGTTCGAGTATCTGGATGAGGTCCGCGTCCGAGAGCGACTGGAAGAGGATGATCTCGTCCAGACGGTTCAGGAATTCGGGATTGAAGGTGCGTTTTACGTCGCCCTTCACCAGCTCCTCCATCTTCGCTTCCACCATGTCTTCCTTCTCGGACTGGAAGCCGAGACCCTGCTTCTTCTGCAGATGCTTGGCCCCGATGTTCGAGGTCATGATGAGGATGGTGTTCTTGAAGTCGACCGTGTTGCCCAGACCGTCGGTGAGCTGGCCGTCTTCAAAGACCTGCAGCAGGATGTTAAAGACATCCGGATGCGCCTTCTCGATCTCGTCCAGCAGGACGACGGAGTACGGCGAACGCTTGACACGCTCGGTGAGCTGGCCGCCCTCCTCGTACCCGACATAGCCCGGAGGCGAGCCGATGAGCTTGGAGACGGAGTGCTTCTCCATGAACTCCGACATATCGAAGCGGATGAGCGACTTCTCCGAGCCGAAGAGGAACTGGGCGAGGGTACGCGCCATCTCCGTCTTGCCGACGCCGGTGGGGCCGAGGAACAAGAAGCTGCCGATGGGGCGGGCAGGGTTCTTCAGGCCGGCACGCGAGCGCCGGATCGCGCGGGCGAGGGCGGAGATCGCCTTCTCCTGCGAGATGATGCGCTTGTGCAGCTCGGCTTCGACGCGGAGGAGCTTCTGCGTCTCCTCTTCCTTGATGGAGGTGATGGGCACGCCGGTCCAGCGGCTGACCACGTCTTCAATGTCTTCCTTGCCGACGATGCCGGCGGAAGAATCGTCGAGGTGGTACTTGTCGCGGAGGGCGCGCAGGTTCTCACGCTCCTTGCGCTCTTCGTCGGAGTAGAAACGCGCCTTCTCGAACTCGTGGTTCGCGATGGCGTTCTCCATGCGGTGCACGATGAACTTGATGCGCTTCTGCACCTCGGTGATCTCCTCGGGCAGGGAGGTCTGGCGCAGCTTGACGCGCGCGCCGGCCTCGTCGATCAGATCGATGGCCTTGTCGGGCAGGAAGCGGTCCGGAATGTAACGGCTCGAGTGCGAGACGGAGAAGTTGATCGCTTCGTCGGTATAGCTGACGGCGTGGAACTTCTCATACTTCTCCTTGATGCCCATGATGATCTTGACGGCATCTTCCTCGTTCGGCGGCGGAACTTTCACGGCCTGGAAGCGGCGTTCGAGCGAGCGATCTTTCTCGATCGACTTGCGGTACTCCGCCGGAGTGGTGGCGCCGATGCACTGGATCTCGCCGCGGCTGAGCGCGGGCTTCAGGATGTTGGCGGCGTCGAGCGAACCTTCGGCTGAACCTGCGCCGACGAGCGTGTGCAGCTCATCGATGAAGATGATGGTGTTCTGGTTCTCCATCAGCTCCTTCATGATGGTCTTCAGGCGTTCCTCGAACTGGCCACGGTACTTGGTGCCCGCGACGATAAGGGAGAGATCGAGCGCGAGGATGCGTTTGTCGGCGAGGAAGCTGGGGACTTCGCCGTCGGCGATGCGCTGCGCGAGACCTTCGACGATGGCGGTTTTGCCGACGCCGGGTTCACCGATGAGCACGGGGTTGTTCTTCGTGCGGCGGCAGAGGATCTGGACGAGACGCTCGAGTTCTGCGTCACGACCGATGAGCGGGTCCATGGCGTTGTCGCTCGCGGCCTGGGTGAGGTCGCGGGAGAACTCGGCGAGCATGGAGGATTCACGCTGACGGCCCTGCTGCTGGGACGAAGGCGCTTTCTCCTGCGTGGTGCGTTGCAGCTCTTCGCGGATGGCGGGCAGGCGAAGGCCGCGCTCGTGGAGGATCTCCGCGGCGAAGCATTTCTCTTCACGCAGAAGGCCGAGCAGCAAGTGTTCGGTGCCGATGTGTTTGTGCGAGAGACGTTCGGCCTCTTCAGCCGCGTAAGCGAGCACGCGCTTGCACTCGTTCGAGAGGGGCAGGTCGACGGAGGTCGACACCTTCTCGCGGATGGTAGTGTGGCCTTCTATTTGCTTGCGGATGGATTCCACGGAGGCATGCGAACGCAGGAATCTGTTGGTGAGGGCTTTATCTTCCCGGAGAAGGCCGAGCAGCAGGTGCTCGGTTTCAATGTACGGCGAGCCGAACTGGCTTGCCTCATAGCGCGCAAAGAAGATCACGCGCCGCGCCTTTTCTGTATACCGTTCGAACATGTTCCCCCTTGGCTGAAACCGTCCTGTTGGCGACCGGTCTACATACAGACCGGCGGTTAAAAACTAGGGTTTTTCGCTAACTCTTCACTATTCGATGCAGCAATCCCCGGTTCGATTCCGGCCAGCGCGCGTCCGGAGTGGTTTCCGTAGGGTTAAGACTTACATTACACAAAAATGGTGCAATTTGCAGTGGGAAAATGCGGCGGAAATTTGTTTTATAGCGCGGATGGTGCGGTTTCAGTGAGTTGGCCGCCGCGGAGCCGGAAGGTGCGCTGGCAGCGGCGGGCGAAGCCGAGGTTATGCGTGACCAGTACGGATGTCAGGTTATGAGCCGCGTGCAGGCGCTGTAGTAGCGCGAAGACGATGTCGGCGGTGCGACCGTCGAGGTCGCCGGTGGGCTCGTCGGCTAAGAGAATTTTAGGTTGGGTGATGAGTGCGCGGGCGAGGGAGACGCGCTGTTGCTCGCCGCCGGAGAGTTCACCCGAGCGGTGCTCGGCGCGGTCTGCCAACTCAACTTCAGCAAGCCATTTTTTGGCTTCGGCGAGAGCTTCCTTTCGGTCTATTTTTTTTCCATCTGCTCCGCGACCGCGGGCGAGCAGCGGCATGGCGACGTTTTCGGCGGCGGTGAACTCCGGCAGCAGGTAGTGGAACTGCCAGACGTAGCCGATCATGCGATTGCGGAAGTCGGCGGCCTGATTTGCGGTGAGGGAAGAGAGTTTGACGCCGTCGCAGATCACTTCGCCGGCGGTGGGCGTGTCGAGCGCGGCGAGGATGTGCAGCAGCGTGGATTTGCCCGCGCCGGATTCGCCGACGATGGCGACGAGGTCGCCTGCATCGAGCGAGAGGTTCAGATCGCGGAAGAGCTCCAGCGTGCCTGTACCGTTTGATGGGCCCGTGGCGTAGGACTTGGAGAGGTTTTCGACGCGCAGCATCTAGCTAGCTTACTTGACGGGCGTCGCGTCCGGCGCGTGGTACTCCGGTTCAAAGGTGACGCCGAGCCGGTTCCAGGCATTGATCTGCGCAATGGCCCAGGTCAGGTCGACGAGCTCTTTCTCGCTGAAGTGCTGGCTGGCTTCTTCAAAGACGGCATCGGGCATGCCCTCTTGAATATTGGTGACAGCTTCGGCGAAGGCCAGAGCGGCGCGTTCACGCTGGGTATAGAGATCGGTGTTGCGCCAGTCTTCAAGGCCGGCGATGCGTTGCGGCGTCTCGTTCGCCTTCTTGAGCTCATGACGGTGCATGTCG
>DATMLK010000007.1:0-2576 GCA_035570215.1 Acidobacteriaceae bacterium | reverse complement strand
GCGAACGTTCCGAACAGAACAGCAAGAAGTGCCACTGCGAATAATGTGCTCTTGATCTTCATATATCTCCTGTGTGCAACGGTTCGGACCGGTCTTCCGGCCCCAGACCTCATTAACCTCTGTAGACGGCAACCACGGATGAAAGTTGCGTGACTACCGGAACAATCTTTTCACACCCTTAAAGCCGCCGGATCCCGACCAGAACGTCCGGGCCTTGCAGCTTCACGGGATAGGCCTCCACCGCGCCGCTTGCGTTGGTGCAGACGCCCGTCTCCGGGTTGAAGCTCCAGCCGTGCCACGGGCAGACCAGCTCGCCGTTCTCGATCCAGCCCTCCGCCAGCGGCCCCTGCCGGTGCGGACAGACGTTGTCCACCGCGCGCAGCGTGCCGTCCACGTTCGCCAGGCATATCGTGCGACTGGCGGCCTCAGCCTGCAGCAACTCGCCGTCGGCTGGCGCATCGGCGGCCGCGCAGAACCGCACCCACTCTCTCGCTTCACTCATCTGAATAGGATGCCACGCCGCAGCAGTTATCATGAACATCAGATGCCACGTTCCCCTCAGAAAAAACACACCTTAAAGGTAGGCCGCGTTCCCGGAACCGGCGACCCCATGGAGGTCGACCCTCGCTGGCTCGTGAAGATGCTAGGCCTCACCATCATCGGTGCGCTGCTCTGCGGATACCTCACGCTCTGCGGCCTCTTCTATCAGGGGCAGTGGCAGTTCGTGCTGCATCCGAACGCCGGCAGTAGCAGCACTCCCGCAACACTCGGTCTGCCCTTTCAGGATGTGCACTTCCACTACACCGAGACCGGTCAGCCGCAGCTGCACGGCTGGTGGATCCCCGCGGACAAAGGCGCGCGCCACGCCCAGGACACCGTTCTATACCTGCACGGCGGTGATGGTTCACTCTCCGGCACGCTGCCGCGACTCAAGGAACTGCACGACGCCGGCCTGAACGTCTTCGCCTTCGACTATCGCGGCTACGGCCAAAAAACAAGCGATCAGCCCGCAGACCCGCATCCCAATGAACGCCGCATGACGGAAGACACCACCGCCGCATGGCTTTACGTCACGCAGACGCGCAGCATTCCCGAAACGCAGATCATTCCCTGCGGTCAAGGCGTCGGCGGCTCGCTCGCCGTGCAGCTTGTCACCGATCATCCGGGTATCCCGGCCTTTATTCTTGAAGACCCCGTCTACGATACTGTCTCGCAAGTCCGCCAGGACCCGCGCGCCACGCTCATCCCGGTGCGTTTGCTCTTCCACGAACGCTTCGAGATCGCGAAGCCGCTGGCCACGCTGCAGACGCCGAAGCTCATTGTGCGGCCCAACGGCCTCTCAGTCGCCGATGCCGCCTCGGCGCGAGCCCAGTCACTCTCTCGTTTCCTCGACGAATATCTTCCCAGCCCTGCGGCAACCCAGCGGTAGAATTCTGCCCATGGCCCGCTCGTCAGGCAATAGCTCGCTCAGCAATCTTCCGCCCTACGGCGCGCTCGTCCTGCGCCTCGCGCTCGGGGCATGCATGGTCTATCACGGCTACGGCAAGGTCGTGCCCGGCCATGCCATGGACCACTACGCGCACTACATCGTCTCGCTCGGGCTTCCCTACTGGCTCGGTTATGTCTCCGCGCTGACCGAGTTCGCCGGCGGAATTCTCGTCTTCTTCGGCCTGCTCACGCGCCCCGCCGCCGCGCTGATCGCCATCAATATGCTTGTTGCCATCGTCAAAGTGAACGCGCATCAGGGCCTCGACGCCTGCCAGCTCAGCGGCCTGCTGCTCGCGATGGCCGTAGCTCTGGTCTGCTTCGGCGGCGGCGCCTATGCGCTGGATCGCAAGATCGGCTTCGCCTAAAAGCTCAACTCCCCATCTCGCGCAACGCAGCAAAGGTGCCCACGGCACAAGAAAGGAGGCCCCCGGTGTTCCGGGGGCCTTAGTTTTGCGGTAAGTCTATGGGAGGCTGTGACAATTGCGGCGTTTGGACACCGGTACCTGTAGAACTGCTAATACCGGCAACTTGTTGGAACATTACATAAGACAGCAGCAGGCCCTAAAAAGTTGCTAACTGTCTGTTGAAAACTTTTTGAGTGTATACCAAAACTCTGCCGGTTAGCCTACACCTTTTGTGGGGTAAGTAAAGTTCAAAAACTGCCGGGGTTCCACCTGCGCACCTGGGAAGACAACCTCCAGGTTCCGCGCACCCAGCGAGCGGTAGGCCGCCTCGGCCAGCACATTGCGGAAGTCGGTGGTCACCTTCAGGTCACGTCCCTCGTTCAACTGGTCTGGGCCCAGCCCCGGCCACTTGCCGTAGACCTTGCCACCCTTCACCTGTCCGCCCAGCACAAACATCACGTTCGCATGGCCGTGGTCAGTGCCGCCAGTGCCGTTCTGCCGCGCGGTGCGTCCGAACTCCGACATCGTCACCAGCGTGATGTTCTCCGCGTCGTCGCCCATATCTTTCCAGAACGCCGCAATGCCGTCGCCGAACTCCTTCAGACGATTCGCCAATTGTCCGGTCGCAGCGCCCTGATTCTGGTGCGTATCCCAGCCGCCAATATCGGAGAACGCCGCTTCCAC
>DATMLK010000006.1:0-6198 GCA_035570215.1 Acidobacteriaceae bacterium | reverse complement strand
GCGGTTCTCTTCGGCGCGTGCGTCGGTTGCGGCAGAGGTCTCCGCAATACCCTGCGGCGAGAAACGGCGGCCGTAGAGGTACTTGAAGGTGGTCTCGTCGGGCGCGATCATGCCGGCACGGGCACCGGCTTCGATGCTCATGTTGCAGATGGTCATACGGCCTTCCATCGAGAGGGCGCGGATGGCAGAGCCGGCGTACTCGACGACATAACCGGTGGCACCGTCCGTGCCGATGCGGGCGATGATGTCCAGGATGATGTCCTTCGCGGTGACGCCGTAGGGCAGCTCGCCTTCGACGTTGATGCGGAAGGTCTGCGGCTTCTCCTGTGGCAGCGTCTGCGTGGCCATGACGTGCTCAACCTCGCTGGTGCCGATTCCAAACGCTAAAGCACCAAAGGCGCCGTGCGTGCTGGTGTGCGAGTCGCCGCAGACGATGGTCATGCCGGGCTTGGTCAGGCCGAGCTCCGGCCCGATCATGTGGACGATGCCCTGGTTGCGGTCCTGCACGTCGTAGAACTCGACGCCGAAGTCGGCGCAGTTCTTGCGCAGCGCCGCGACCTGCTTGTTGGCGATCTGGTCGGCGATGACCAGGCGGTCTTCAATGCTGGTCGTGGGCACGTTGTGGTCGACGGTCGCCACATGTCTATCAGCCCGGCGCAGTTTGCGGCCTGCAAGGCGCAGGCCTTCGAAGGCCTGCGGTGAGGTGACTTCGTGCACCAGCTGCAGGTCAATGTAGAGCAACGACGGCTCACCCTTCGGCTCGGCCACCAGGTGCTGCTCCCAGACCTTCTCAAACATCGTCTTCGGTGTTCCCATGATTCATGGCTCCCAAAATGTTGTCATCCAAATAAAACTTTTGTCATTCCGGCGAAGGCCGGAATCTGCTTTTGTTTCTTTACTTGAGTTTCAATTTCAACTCATCCAGCACTGCCTTGCCCATTTCACTGGTTTTGACGAATGCGCCACCGCGGGCGATGTCCGCGGTGCGGAGACCCTTGTCGAGCACGGCGGTGACGGCGGCTTCTACGGCTGCGGCTTCTTTTTCCAGACCGCCGGAGTGGCGAAGCACCATCGCCGCGGTAAGGATCGCGCCGAGCGGGTTGGCCTTGCCTGTGCCTGCGATATCGGGCGCGGAGCCATGAACCGGTTCGTAGAGATTGACCTTGCCGCCGATGGTGGCCGAGGGCAGCATGCCGAGCGAGCCGGTGATGACGCCGCACTCGTCGGACAAGATATCGCCGAAGAGGTTTTCCGTGAGCACCACGTCAAAGTTGCGCGGGATGTTCATCAGATGCATCGCCATCGAATCGACGAGCTGGTGCTCGACGGTGACGTCGGGATAATCCTTGGCAACCTCGTCGACGGTCGCGCGCCAGAGCTGCGAAACCTCGAGCACATTCGCCTTATCGACGGAGGTGACCTTCTTCCGGCGCTTCTGCGCCAGCTGGAAGGCGATCTTGGCGACGCGCGTCACTTCATCCTTGGTGTAGACCATGGTGTTCCAGCTCTTGCCGGCGGCTTTGTCCCACGCGCGCGGCTCGCCGAAGTAGAGGCCGCCGAGCAGTTCGCGGACAAAGAGAATGTCCACGCCCTTGGTGACGTCGGCGCGCAGGGGTGAGTTCTCCGCCAGCGCGGGATAAGCGACCGAGGGGCGCAGGTTAGCGAAGCCGCCGAGTTCCTTGCGGATCTTGAGCAGGCCAGCCTCGGGACGCTCGCTCGGAGGCAGAGCGTTGAACTTGTTGTCGCCCACGGCGCCCATCAGCACGGCGTCGCATGCGAGCGACTCCTGCAGGGTCTTCTCCGGCAGCGGCGTGCCGAAGTTGGTGATGGCGGTGCCGCCGACGGGGAGCTCGACATCTTCGAAGGTGTGTCCGCCGGCCGCGGCTACGGCGCGCAGAACGGCTGTCGCCTCGGCCGTCACTTCGGGGCCGATGCCGTCGCCTGCGAGAACTGCAATCTTCAGCTTCATTTAACTTTCCTCAATCGTGTGTGAATGGTTGAGTTACGAGAGCGGCGTCTGCTACTCGGCTTGTACGGATACTTCGCTGAGCAGAGCAAGCAGGTCCATGTCGTAAATGGCCTTCTTGCGGTCGGCCAGTTCGGTAAAGCGGTAGTAGACGGGCTCGAGCTCTTCACGGGTAAGCGAGTGGCCGAGTTCGCGCAGGCGCATATCCAGCGCCTTGCGGCCGCTGTGCTTGCCCAGCACGATGTTCGTCTTGTTCACGCCGACGGAGGCGGGCGTCATGATCTCGTAGGTGAGCGGGTTCGCCAGCATGCCGTGCTGGTGGATGCCGGACTCATGCGCGAACGCATTCGCGCCGACGATCGCCTTGTTCGGCGCGGGGCCGAAGCTGATGATGCTCGAGAGCATCTGGCTCGTCGGGAAGAGCTCGGTCATCTTGATATTGTTGCGATAGGGGAACTTGTCCGGACGCACCATCATCGCGGCGGCGATCTCCTCCAGCGGGGCATTGCCGGAGCGTTCGCCGATGCCGTTGATGGTGCCCTCCACCTGGCGCGCGCCAGCGTTGACCGCGGCCAGAGAGTTGGCGACGGCCATGCCCAGATCGTCGTGGCAGTGCGCGGAGAGCAGACACTTTTCAATGCCGGGAACGCGCTCGCGCAGCATGCGGAAGGTGGCCGCATACTCTTCGGGGATGGTGTAGCCGACGGTATCGGGAATATTGATGACGGTTGCGCCCGCGGCCACGGCGATGCTGACGATCTTCACGAGGAAGTCGGGATCGGTGCGGGTGGCGTCTTCGGGCGAGAACTCGACATCGTCGAAGTAGGTGCGGGCGAAGCGGATCATCTCGTCCGCCTGCTCTTCAGCCTGCTCGCGGGTGATCTTCAGCTTGTACTGCAGATGCAGGTCGCTGCAGGAGAGAAAGATGTGAATGCGGTTGCGTGCGGCTGGCTCCAATGCGCGCGCGGCGATCTCTATGTCTTCGCGCTTGGCGCGGGAGAGCGCAGCCATGCGCGGCCCCTTCACCTCGCGGGCGATCTGCTGGACGGCGGCGAAGTCGCCTTCCGAGGAGACGGGGAAGCCGGCCTCCAGCACGTCGACGCCCAGGTGGGCGAGTTGATGCGCCATCCGGATCTTTTCCGGTGTGTGCATGGTGCAGCCGGGCGATTGCTCGCCGTCGCGCAACGTGGTGTCGAAGAAAAATACCTGGTCCTGTGTGCTCATAGGCGTTTCCTATCTGCCATAATCATAACGTGACCTTATGCGTTATGTGAAGGTCATGCAAATTTCTTATAATGCAATAAGCAATTGCCGGAGTCGGACCGAATGGACCTCTTTCAACTGGAGACATTTCTCGCCGTGGCCGAAGAGCGTAGCTTTTCGCGCGCGGCTGCGCGGCTGCACCGTACCCAGCCGGCGATCTCGCAGGTCATCCGCAAGCTGGAGGCCGAGATCGGCGAGACACTCTTTGAGCGGTCGTCACGTGATGCATCCTTGACGGACGCAGGCGCGACCTTGCGCGAGTATGCGCAGAAGCTCCTGAACCTTCGGACGGAGGCTGGGCTGGCGCTCTCGCAGCTGCGTGAGCTGCACCGCGGCACATTGAACGTGGCGGCAAACGAGTATACCTGCCTCTATCTGCTGCCGCTGCTGGACCGCTTCCGGCGCGGCAATCCGCAGATCAAGGTGGCGGTGCACCGCACGCTGGCCAGCCGCGTGGCCGATGAAATTCTGCTGCATGCGGTAGAGATCGGCGTGGTCTCTTTTCGTCCGGATGACCCGCAGGTGAAGTCGATCGTGGCGTATCGCGACCAGCTTGCCTTTGTGGTGAACCCGAACCATCCGCTGGCGAAGAAGAAGTCGCTCAGCATTCGCGATCTCGGGCAGGAGAACTTCATCGCGCACAACGTGCCGTCGCCGCAGCGCGAGAAGGTGATCCAGGCCTTTGCGCGGCACAAGACGCCTCTGCAGATGGGCGTGGAGCTGCCGTCCCTGGAGGCGATCAAACGGTTTGTTGCCCTGGGCAACGGCGTGGCGCTGGTGCCGCAGCTCAGCGTGGAGCCGGACCTTGCCAGCGGGCGCCTGGTGCGTGTGCCCGTGCCGGAGCTGCAGTTCGAGCGCAAGTTACGGTTGATCCACCGCAAACACGCCAGCCTTTCGCATGCGGCGGTCGCCTTCCTGAAAGTAGTCGAGGCCTATGCCGCGGAGATGGGCGATCCGTACGACTTCCAGCCTGAGCGGACGGCATAATTTATCTTCCGCACCGCAACTTAACCGCCAATGGGCTGTCTGAAAGGGGTAGATTCTACTTGCCCGGCAGTACGCCGGAGCCCAGAAGCACAGGATTGTCTCATCATGACCGCACTTCAGATCAAAATCACCCGGATGGCGCTGCTGACCGTATGCAGCGCAGCTCTTACCGCACCACTCGCACTCTTCGCGCAGGATGCACCGCCACCTCCGCTACCCCCGGCGTCACAGAATGGCGGTGACTCCGGCGGCCCGGGCAGCCATCACGGCGGTGACCGCATGGCCGATATGCAGCAGCGTGAGCAGCACCAGCAGGAGATGTTGGCCACGAGGCTGAATCTGACGGCAGATCAGCAGGCGACAGTCAAGCAGATCTATGCGGACAGCGACGCCAAGATGATGGCGCTCCATTCCGACGACAGCATTCCATGGGACCAGAAGCGCCCGAAGATGATGGCCATCATGCAGGACCGGACGGCGGCCATACGCAATGTGCTCACGCCGCAGCAGCAACCGCAGTATGACGCGATCATCGCGGAGATGAAGGCACGCATGCAGGATCGCGGTGGGCCAGGTGGCGGCATGGGTGCAGGCGGAAACGGCGGTAACGATGGCGGCACTCCCCCTCCGCCTCCGCAGCAGTAGGCAGGGAAGCAGACTCCTCCCAGTATCCCTTTAGAGGGAACGGCCGTCCGGGTGCAGATTCGGGCGGCCGCCTGTGCTGGTGGTGGAAGAAATCACCGCGTAGACTTCGCCGCCCGGCCTGCAGCGCATAGCGGCCCTCTTCCGGTTACAATGAAAACACCGTCCTGAGCAGCCTTCTCCTGCAACAAAGGTGAGGCATGGCCGGACCCACGCGAGCGGCGATTGCGCGCCTCGCGTGAAGGAAGGGATTGAACTCGAGCATGAAGAAGATGATGGTTTTTGTAGGCCTGCTCCTCCTGTCAACGGCAGCCTTTGCGCAGGAGAGCCGGCAGGACTTCAGTATCAGCGGGGAGGCGATCGCAGGCCCGCAGGTGTATGGCAACGACGTGACGCAGAATTCCACCGTCTCCGGCGGGTTTCTTGCCAGTTATCGCTACATGCTTACGCCGCGCTCCGCGCTGGAGGCGAACTACGGCTGGGCGCACAACTCACAGATATTCTCAGGCGGCTCCGGAACCCTGCCCACCACCGGCGTTCGTGTGCATACCCGCCAGCAGGAGTTCACGGGTGCCTATGTCTACACGCGGAACTACCGCAACTTCAATCCCTTTGCCGAACTCGGCCTGGGCGTGATGGCCTTTACGCCGCTGCGCGACGCCGGTACCCAGTCGATCGATATTACGAAGTCGAACAAGAACGTGGGCATGCTGGCGGGTCTGGGTCTGGCGTATGAGCTGAGCCCGAGCTTCGATGTGCGCCTCGAATATCGCGGCTTCCTGGCCAAGGCGCCGAGTTTCAATGATTCTGAGTTCAAGACCAACCGTTACGAGTGGTTCTCAGTCCCGGCCATCGGCATCGCGTACCACTTTTAGGGGCCGTGGGCCCTTTTACTGCTTCGCGTAGTTCGCGCGTCGCGCGGCACAGAAAAGCCTCCCGCTTGGGAGGCTTTTTCAATTTGTATTCCAAACTATCTTTCCCGCGAACTTTCCCGCAAACGGCGTGAGCGCCACGCAAAGCTCCCGTCCGGCTAGGACCCCGCGATGGTCATGCCTTCGATGCGGATAGTTGGCGACGCGGCGGAGCTGCGGAAGACGAGATCGTTGCCGATGGCGACGATGTTCTTGTACATCTCCTTCAGGTTGCCGGCGATGGTGATCTCCTCCACCGGATGGGTGAAGACGCCGTTCTCGATCCAGATGCCGCTGGCGCCCTGCGAATAATCTCCGGTGACGAGGTTGACGCCGAAGCCCATGGTCTCGGTGACGTAGAGGCCGCTCCTGACCTCGGCGATGATCTCGCGCGGCGTCTGCGTGCCGGCCTCGAGATAGAAGTTGCCG
>DATMLK010000005.1:0-7722 GCA_035570215.1 Acidobacteriaceae bacterium | reverse complement strand
GTATTGTTGCCCGGGTCGCGTGGAACCTGGGAGCCGTCCGGGTTCGTCAATGGGAACAAGATCTTGTTCGGGATGAAGACGTAGGGTGAAGCAGAGCGGACGTCAAAGCCGCGCAGATCATCTTCGCCACCGGAGTAGATGCGGTTCGTGGGCGGAGTGACTTCGCCGCCGAAGCCGGCCGCATGGGCGAACTGGATGCGGTAGCCAAGGACGTTCCGGCCATCGCGATCGATCTTCAGACCGCGCATGGGGAAGAACTGGCGGTAGCTGAGCACCGGGCTGTAGTACTTCACGCTGCCGCCCGCGCCGGCGACCTGGACGGCTATGCTGAGCTCCTTGCCGTCACGCGGCCGCGCCGGGTTGCCGATGCTGGAGTAGCTGAAGCTCGGCGTGATCACGCTGGTGACGATGCCGTTCAATGCATTCTGGCCGGCGATGCTCTGCGAGCGGAAGGCAAGCGTCTGGAAGACGTTGCGGGTGGAATCATTGAACGTAGTGATGCTGGAGCGTGAGAGCGAATAGGAGATGCCGATGCGCTTCAGCGAACGGCGTATCGGATAGCTGGCCGAGACGCTCAGGCCGGTGGTGCCCTGGTTGTAGTTCGTAATCAGAGAATTCTGTGCCGCGCTCAGGGCCGTACCGTCGTTGCTGATGCCGTAACTCTTCGCCGGATTGTAGTCATACTTGGTGGTGAAGACCTGTACGCCCAGCGAGAGCGGCCGGTTGCGGAAGTATGGCTCGGTGAATCCGAGGGTCAGGTTGCGCGAGAGATCGCCGATGTTGGCCGCGACGGAGAGCGTCTCACCCAGGCCGAGGAAGTTGTTGGTCTCGTAGTTCAAGCCGATGAAGGTGCCGGAGAGTCCGCTGATGCCGCCGTTCAGGCCGATGGAGTTCTTGCCCTTCTCCTTCAGCTTCAGCAGCAGGTCCACACTGCCTTCGTCCTCGTTCTGGCGGGTCTCGGAGTCGTCCTCCACCTTCAGCGTCTCAAAGTAGTTCAGCTGATTCAGGCGCAGAATGCTCTCTTCCCAGAGAGCGTTGTTGTAGACCTGGCCTTCCTCGAGCAGAAGCTCGCGGCGGATGACCTTGTCGCGCGTGATGGTGTTGCCGGTGAACTCGATGCGGCCGACGTAGAAGGGTTTGCCCTCGGTCACGTCGACGTCAAGGTAGATCAGGTGCCTGGCCTCGTCATAGCGGGGCGTGGGGTTGGCGACAAAGTTGATGTAGCCGAGCTGGCCGTAGGCCTTGCGCAGCTGCTCCAGGCCCTTGCCGAACTTGGTGGCGTCAAACCACTCGCCGTCCTTCTGCGCAAACTGAGCGCGCAGCACCTTGATATTGGTCACGGCCTTGTTGCCGGAGAAGGTGATGCCGCCCAGGCGATAGCGCCCGCTCTCTTCAATCGGCATCAGGATGTCGACGCGCTTGCCCTTGGACGGACGCAGCAGGAAGTCCAGGCCGCCGGCGTCCCGTACATGGGTCTCCGGATCGCCGACGAGAGCCTTGGAGTAGCCGCGTTCGCGATATGCCTGGCGCACACGCTCGGAGTCCTCTTCCAGCTTGGTGGAATCGAAGGTACGCGGCAGAAGATTCTCAAAGATGATCGAGTGCGGAATGCCGATGGGCTTCAGATTCTTCATCGCGGCACGCAGCGTGCGCGACTTGAGCTGGGCGTTGCCCTCAAAGACGATCTTGCCCACCTTCACCGTGGGGCCTTCCTTGACGATGAAGAGTATGTCGACCGATGACGGCGGACGCGTCTTCACTTCTTCCTGAATGGTGGCGAACTGGTGGCCATGCTCGGAGAGCATCTCCTTCAGCACGGTCTCCGCACGCTTGATGCGCGTGGGATCGTACTGGCTCTCGACCGAGAGGCCGACCTTCTCTTTCTTGAAGCGATCCAGCACGTCGGATTGCGTGACGGAGTTAAGACCCTTGTAATCGATGGCCGAGATGGTGGGCTTCTCACGCACGTAGATCACGAGCTGCACACACTGGTCGGTGTCCTCACGCTCGATGCGGATGTCTTCGAAGTAGCCGGTGTTCCAGAGCGAGTTGAAGTCGCGCTCCACCGTAGTGGGGTCATACACATCGCCCTGGCGCGAGAAGAGACGCGCGAGCACGGATTCCTTGGGGATGCGGCGGTTGCCGACGACCTGCGGCTGGCAGAGCACCTGAGTGGTGTCCTGCGCATGCAGCATGGGAGCAGCGAAGCCGCTCAAAAGGGCAAGCCATCCCAGAGCACGGAGCGGTCTGCGGGGAAGCGAAGAACAGAAGCTGCGGAGACGGCCCTGGCGCGTGCGCGTGTGCTTGGTCTGATGGGTCAGGGGGCTTTCGCCCTCTCGGCTAACGGTAAGAATACGCACACCCTCACTGCAAAAAATCAGGCTCTGGAGGAGCCTTCTGGGGAAAGTTCCATTATAGGGGAGTTGGAGCCAGTCCCCAACTCGGCGGAGATGGCAGATAAGGTGCGTGCACCGAAAACAGGGCGTATGTTTAGATACGCACCGCTCTAACAAGATGACCACATCGGCGGTATATTTGAGAGAGCAATGATATTCCACGTCACAATCGAGCACGCTGAAGATGGATGGGTGGTGGCTGAGTGCCCCGCGCTGCCCGGCTGTGTTTCTCAGGGCAAAGACGAAGAAGAGGCCTTGAAAAACATCAAGGAAGCTATCACGGCTTGGATGTGGGCTGAAGATCAGAAGGCCATGAAAGATCTTCCTGCTTCTCAGGTGTCACTTGTAGTGGCTGTTTAGTAGTTAGTAAAGAATACTGGGAGGTTCCTCCCGGTTTTCCACCGCCCCCAGCGACATAGCATGAGTGCATGGGCACATTAGCCAACATCTCCGGCAAGGAAGCGGCTAAAGCCTTTGCAAAGGCCGGCTGGAATACTGTCGGGCAGCGCGCCAATCTCTCCATTCCGCACAAAAAGAACTATCGGTCGGCACATTGCGAGCACTCATCCGCAATGCCGGTATGACCGTGGACGAGTTCCTAAAGCTCGTCTAGCAGGCTTCTGCGCCGGAGGCGCGCGTCCGGCCGTGCGCCCAGCACTCAGACGGTCATGACTTCCTTTTCCTTGGTCTTGAACATCTCTTCGATCTTCTTGATCTCAAGGTCGGTGAGCTGCTGCACCTCATCGGAGGCGCGCTTCTCCTCGTCGGCGGAGATGAGCTTGTCCTTCACCGCTTTCTTGATGGCGTCGTTGCCGTCGCGGCGGATGTTGCGGATGGCGGTGCGGTGGTCCTCGAGCACCTTGTTCAGGTGCTTGACGGTCTCCTTGCGGCGCTCCTCGTTCATGGGCGGTACGGGGATGCGGACAAGCTTGCCGTCGTTCTGCGGGTTCAGGCCGATATCGGCGGCGATGATGGCGCGCTCGATCTCCTTGATCAGCGAGGTGTCCCACGGCTGTACGGTGATGCTCTGGTCGGCGGCGTTGATCTGGCCGACCTGCGAGAGCGGCGACAGAGTGCCGTAGAAGTCCACGCGCACCTGATCCAGCATGTGCACGTTGGCGCGGCCGGTGCGCACGGAGACGAGCTGCCCGCGGAAGCCTTCCACGGCCTTCTCCATGCGGCCTGTGACGTCAAAGTACGCGTCCCGGAGTGCGGGGATGTTTGCCATTACCGATGCCATAGGGATATTCCTCTCGTGCGGGTTGCGACAAGCGATATTTTACAGAGACGAAGCAGAGTGGGAAATGTCCGCACCCGAAACTAGGCCAGCCCGGTGCTTTCAGCCTGCTCCTGCGCGTGGTAGCTGGAGCGGACGAGCGGCCCCGACTCCACGTGGCGGAAACCCATCGCCAGCGCTTCGTGCTTGAGGAAGGCGAACTCATCCGGCGTGTAGTAGCGCGCCATGACGAGATGATCCTTAGACGGGCGCAGATATTGGCCGATGGTGAGGATGTCGACCTTGCGATCGGCCAGGTCGCGGAAGACGCTGAGCAGCTCGTGCATCTCCTCGCCGAGGCCCACGATGATGCCGGTCTTGGTGACCTGCTGCGGGTTCAATTCCTTGGCGAACTGGAGGAAGCGCAGGCTGCGTTCATACCGCCCGCCGGATTTGGCGATGCGGTAGAGACGCGGCACGGACTCGATATTGTGGTTCAGGATCTCGGGCTTTGCGGCAACGACCAGGCGGATGGCTGCTTCTTCACCCTGGAAGTCGGGCGTCAGAACCTCGACGCGGCAGGGCTTGCCGTTCACGCTGGTCTGCTTGCGGATCTCTTCGATCACGGCGACGAAGGCCTGCGCCGCGCCGAGGTTGTCGTCGTCGCGGTTCACGCTGGTGATGACGGCGTGCGAGAGGCCGAGCTGGGCGACGGCGTAGGCCACGCGCGCGGGCTCGGTGTGGTCGATGGGCTCGGGCTTGCCCTTGGGCACGGCGCAGAAGCCGCAGCGGCGCGTGCACAGGTTGCCGAGCATCATGAAGGTGGCCGACTTCTGGTTCCAGCACTCGCCGATGTTGGGGCACTGCGCCGACTCGCAGACGGTGTGCAGGTTCAGCTCGCGGGCGAGCTTCTTGAGATTATGGAAGGTCTCGCCGCCGGGCGCTTTCGCCTTGAGCCATGCAGGCTTAGGCCCGCGCATCTTGGGCGCAAGGTCGATCTGGACGAGGTCTTGTGCGGTGGTGATCACGTTTAAATTGTACGCCCCCGTTTTTCGCTTCGCCTGCGGCTCTGCTCCTGCCTTCGGCAGAGCGGAAGGCGCCTACCGGCGCGGCGTTTCCCGTGGGGCTAAAGCCGGGGGTTTAACGAAAGCAGAAGCAGATTCCGGCGTGCGCCGGAATGACAAAAATTATTCCGCGAGCAGCGCGAGCGCCACGCGAAGCAGTAAAAGCGCCTACGGCGCCATGCGTTCGCGGACATCGGTGCGGACGAGGTAGAGGAAGAAGACCATCTCCAGCGCGGCGCGGACGATGAAGAAGGATGCGTGCGTCATACGGAAGTAGAAGACGTCGCCCAGCGCGAGAAAGATGGCCCCGCCGAGCACGAGCGCCCAGCCCCAGCGCTTCATCTTGAGCAGGCCAAAGACGCCGATGGCCAGCAGCGTGCAGACCGCCAGTACGCCGTATCCCGCGGCAGCCGTGCGGAACATGCCGCGCAGCGCGCCGAAGGCGTTGATGCCTGCCATGAAGAGCATGTAGAGGGCGATGGCGGCCACGCCGGGGAGAAGCATGCCTTTGGCCTGTGAAGAGTTTTCGCTCATAGTTTTGCCGCTCAAATCGTGTGCAGATAGGCGAGCAGATCGCTCGTCTCCGTATCGTCAAGCTGGTTGCCCATCGGTGGCATATTATTGCGCCCGTGCATGATGGTGTTGAGTACGCGGTCGTCGTTCGCCGGCGCGCCGCTGGGCAGGTACTGCTTTTTATACATGCCGGCCAGTCCTGGCCCATGCAGCGGGTCGCTGTCGCGATCATGGTGGCAGGCGGCGCAGTGTGCCTGAAAGACCTGGTAGCCGTGCGTCTGCGCCGCATCGAGCTGATCGAGCGGCGTCGGCGGAGGAACGGAACGGCATCCGGCGAGCAGAAACGGCGCGGCGAGTGCGATGGCGGAAAGAACTCTCACGTCTTTCGATTGTCTCACCGCGGCTAATTCGCCGCGGCGATAGCGGCGACGATCTTGTCCATCACATCGCGGTCGTCGTGAGAGCCGGGCAGGCGATTGCCGGCGAGGATGGAAAAGACCACCGTTCTGCCACTGGCGCAGACCAGGTACCCGCTCAGCGCGCGGTCTTCGGAGGAGGTTCCTGTCTTGGCGAAGACGTTGCCCTTGAGCGGCGGTGCGGTGAAACGGTTTTCCAGCGTGCCGTCCACGCCGCCGATGGGCAGGGAAGACTTGTAATCGGCGCCCCAGGGCTGCGTGGCGGCGTAGCGCAGAAGCTGGGTGAAGGCGCGTGGCGCGGCGAGATCGCCGGTGGAGAGGCCGGAGCCGTCGACGAAGTAGAAGTCGTCGGGTTGCACGCCGGCGTTGATGGCGAACTGGCGGACGACGCGTGCACCCTGGGCGAAGGCATTGCCAAAGAAGGAGGGCTCAACGGCGGTCGCAAGCTTGCGTAGCATCAGCTCGGCATGCAAATTAAGGCTGTCCTTGTTCGTAACAATTACGTCGTCTCGCAGCGATGGCGAGATGTGTTCCACGGTGAAATGGATTTGCTTATCCGGAGTACATGGCGCGATGCAATTAAATACATCCTGATCCTCACTCATACTGTAGAACCCTGGCATTGGACCAGATGACATGATGATGGCGCGTGAAGATTGGCGGGCCATGTTACGCCATTTTGGAGCGCTTACGCTGCCCATGACGGTGATGCCATGTTGTGCGAGAAGTGATTTGAGCGTGGCGCCGGTAAATGCCAGAGGATCATCGAGCGCAACCTCTTCGACATCCGGGACTGAACCCAGAGGTACAGAACCTGAGACGCGAAGAGCGCAGCACTCGTACTCGACTTGGATATTGGCCTGCGAATTTGGAGGGCCAGTCTCTACAAAATTTTTGAGAGTGTAGTAAGAAGTCGCCGGAGTCAGGGATAGGATCGCAGGCAAGTCGATTCCGTTCCCAGGCGTTATGGTCAGCTTGAGTTGATTGTCGTTGAGGACGATGCCCGTGACTGGCGCGGCATAGCCCCACGAGAGATCGTCCTGATTCCAGCCGTCTCCATAAGGCTGCCAGCCGATAGTGCTGAATAGGTCGATGTCGCCGTCAACGGTCGTAACTCCCGCGTTGTGAAGTTTATAAGCTAGTTGCGCTACAAGCGTATCCAGCTTGGAGAAGGTTGGATCTGCTGCTGGAGGATGAGCTTTATAAGGCACGGGCCGGTCGGAAAGAAACGCATCACCTTTGCTGTAGAGCTTGATCGAGCCTGTCGCTGTATCAGGAGCACTGATGTAGCCCTGAATCGAAAGACGTGAATTGAAGGTTGTTTCAGGGCCTAGCAGCGCCAGTGCCGCCGCTGTCGTGAACAGCTTCACGTTCGAGGCCGGCTGAAAGAGCTGCGCGTCGTTCAGCGCGTAGATGGGTGTGCCGTCGAGCTGCGTGACCGAGATGCCCCAGTGCGCGCCTTCGACCTTCGGGTCGCTGAGCAGCGTGCCGATGGTCGTCGCAAGCGGGGAAGTATCTGTTGTTTGCGCAGGCGTCTGCGCGGCTATCTGCGCACAGGCGGGCATCGCACAGGCGAAGAGCATCGCTGCCGCGCCTGCAATCGAACCGGCTCTGCGCCTTAACCTCATACGCCGAAGTTTATACCGCCTTACAATCGAAGCGATGCCATTCCACCGCAAATCGCACCTCTGGAAGCTGCGCACGCGCGAGCTCGCGCTTGGAGGCCGCACGCTGGTGATGGGTGTGCTGAATGTGACGCCGGACTCGTTCTCGGACGGCGGGCAGTATCTTGCGCCGGAGAAGGCGATCGACCATGCGCTGGCCATGCTGGAGGAGGGCGCCGACATCCTCGACGTCGGCGGCGAATCGACCCGTCCCGGCAAACGCGCCCCGTTGACTCCGGAGGCAGAGCAGGAGCGCGTTCTCGGCGTGATCGAAGGCATTCTGGCGGCGCAGCCGGAGGCCGTGCTCTCCGTCGACACCTGGCACGCGGAGACAGCGCGCGCCGCCGTCGCCGCCGGGGCGGAGATCGTCAACGACGTCAGCGGTTTTCTTTGGGATGCGGACATGGCCTCCACCTGTGCAGAGCTGGGTTGCGGGGTCGTCCTGATGCACAC
>DATMLK010000004.1:0-10124 GCA_035570215.1 Acidobacteriaceae bacterium | reverse complement strand
ATCAGAAACTCTGTCCAATGCTGAAGAAGAAGTTAAAGTGACCGGCTGAACCGACGTGCGGGTTGGGAGCCGTAGACGCTGTCGTGTAGTCGTAAAACACGGGATAGATGGGCGGGTTCAGGTTGTAGCTGAAGTCCACGCGGATGGGGCCAACCGGCGTCTTGTAACGCAGACCAAGACCGACCGCGTGGGAAAAGTAAGTGAAGTCGCAGACACCTGCATTGGGGTTGCCCGTCACCCCGTTGATGGTGATCGCTACGTTCTCGCAGGTGGATTCATTCGGCTGCTTCACTCTTCCAAAAGCCGGGCCTATATCGCTGATGTTGGTGAAGACGTTGCCCATGTCATGGAAGAGCACAAGACCGAGCGAGTCGCCGATATAGGGCAGCGTCGGCGCCGGAAAGCGCAGCTCCACCGTGTTCACGAACACCGCCGTGCCGCCGACCGGATAGCCGGTGAGCAGATCGCGCGGGCCCGCCGTGTTGATGGGAAAGCCGCGATGCGATGCCGCGCCGCCGGCATACAGACGCTCCGCCAGCGGAACGCGCACGCAGGACGGATAGTTGATGGGCCCATACACGCCGCCTTCGCAGGCTGTGTTCCCGGCAGTCAGATCGTATTGGCCGAAGGAGTTCTCAAAGCCGAACCGCGTGTTGCGCGCCAGGATGAAGTTCCTCTTCTTGTCCAGCGCATAGTAGGTGGAGTTGCTTGCGTCCACGCGGTTGAAGTCCGTCTCCGAACCGAAGTCCGAGTGCGACAGGAACTCCTGCACCGAGGTGTAGGAGCCGCGCGTCGCATCCAGCGGAGAGGGCTGCCGCGTGTCATGGATCCAGGTGATGCCGGGGCCGCCGGTGCGATCCGGCTGCGCCAGCAGGGGGATCAGGTTGGCCGCGACCTGCAGGCTGCTCTGGTCGATGGTCACACGGCGATAGGTAAAGTCATAGATCAGCGTGTCGCGTTTGCTCACGTGCTGCGTCAACTTGACAGAGCCCTGCAGCGTGGACGCCGCAAACGTGGTGATGTCCTGCACGTCGGAGTATCCGCCAGAAATGCTGAGGTCGAGCTTCGGCCTGCCGAAGATGTGCGGGTTGCTGAAGGTCAGCGTCGCCACCTTCTCCAGCAGGCCATAGGTGGTGTGCAGCGTGAACGTCTGGTCACGGCCGCGGAAGTTAATGCGTGTCACATCCAGCGAGACGCGCGGGCTCACGCCCGTCTTGCCCTCCGGCGTGCAGCCCGTATTCCCTCCCAGTGAGGCCTGCGCCTGGCAGTTCGTCACCGGCTGGCCCGTCGATGCCTCAAAGCCGCCGCCGTAGGTCACATCCCAGCGCTTCGCCTCCGTCAACTGCACCAGTACGTTCTTGCGCGTGGCGTCGCCGGTCGGGTTCTGCACCGCCGTATTCACTTCGTTGAAGAGCGCTAGGTTGTAGAGGTTCCGCTGCGTGTCCAGCAGCGCCGTCTGGTCCAGCGGATCGCCCGCGTGCACGCGCAGCTGGCTCTGGATATTCTGCGGGCGCGTGTAATGAATGCCGGAGAGCAGTACGCGGTCGACAAAGACCTGCTGCCCTTCGACCACGTTCAGCGTGACGTCAGTCTTCGTGGGATCGGCGGTGTTCTTGTTCTGTTGCACGGTAATGTTCACCTGGTCGAAGCCGTGGCTCAGGTAATAGGTCAGTATGGTGTCGCGATCGCCGGCGAGCGTGGCCAGCGAATACGGCTGCCCTGTCGACGTGTTCATCAGCGACTTCACATCCTGCATGCGCGCCGGATCCACGCCGCTCAGCGCAACCGTGCCGAACCTCTGCTGCGCTCCCTCCGTGATAGTGATGCTCACGCGGATGCTGCCGATCTTCGACGCATGCCCGTTGGCGTCGGCCTGTACGCCGCTCACATCGGTGGCCACGTTCACATCGCTGAACCCGTTGGCGCGGTAAAGGTTTTCGATTGCGTTCACGTCCGCGGTCAGCAGCGCCGGACTGTAACGGCCGCTGCGCAGATAGTGGTCCGCCTTGACCACCTGCATGCGCTCGCGAAGTACATCCTCGGGAAAGTACTTCGCGCCCGAGATGCTCACGGAGATGACCTTGTACTTCTGCCCCTTGTCGACGTGGTAGACGATGCTCTCGTGCTGCGGATCGTGCTCGGTCGTCTTGACGCTCACCTGAGCGTCGAAGTAGCCCTCGCGCACCAGGTACTCACGGATGTTGTGCGAACCCTCGTTGAGCAGATCGTTGTCGACGGTGCTCTCCTGGTAGATGGGGATGAGCAGCTTCTTGCGGCCCTTGCTTACCTTCAGCCCCTCGGTCTCGATCGTCACAAGCGGCCCCTGGTTCGCGGTGAAGCTATAGTCCAGCAGATGGGGCGGCGGCTCGTAGCTCTTCTTATCCAGCGTGACCTTCGCCTCCAGCCGGTCCTTCTTCTGGTACTGCTTGCGCAGTCGCGTCAGCGCATTGGTAGAGGTCTCGCGATTCACCTTGCTGTGGAACTTCAGTTTGGCCTTCTTACGAAAATCTTGGGCCGGCATGCCGGCATCGCCCGCCGTGTCCACCGCGCCCACGCGCGCCTTCACACCCAGCTGCACGGCGATGGTGATGTTCATCTGCTGCGAGTCATCGTCCGCCTTGGTCACGGCCGTCACCTTGGACTCGTAGTAGCCGTTCTGCCCCAGCGTGTCCTTCACGCTCTTGAGCGCGGCATCCAGATCGGTCTGCGCGAAGCGTACACCCGGCTGCAGATTGGTGGAGGCTTCCAGTAGCGACGTCAGCCGGTCATCATTCACGCCGGTCACCAGCACCCGCCCCACGTAGTACCGCGCCACGCCGCTGAAGATCAGTACGAGGCCCGTCTCCGTGCGAACACCGCGCGCCTCCAGGTTGCGGTAGCGTCCCGTGGCGTAGAGTCTGCGCATGCTCTGGCGCACCGCATCCGGATCCAGCGGCTTGCCCGGCTGCTGCGCCAGCTGCGTCAGCAACGCGTCCTGAGCGCTGAAGGTCACGCCCTCGAACTGGAGGCGATCGACCGTCAGTCCCTTCCACTTCCACATATTGCTCGCGTCGTCATCGGAGACGATCGCCTTGGACGGCTTCACGGAGTCGCCGATCGTCTTCGGCTTGCTCTCCGCGGGATTCACCTTCGTTGAATCATCGATCGGTGAGGTCGTGGGCACCGGGGCCGGCTGCTTCGTGCCGGTCTTGTCACCGGTAGCGGGTGCGCTCACCACAGTCGTCGTCGAGGCTGCGCCGCTCTGCCCGGGCAAGGAGACACTCTGCGACGGATTCGGGCTACTCGTGGTAGCCGCAGGCTCCTGCCCCGGCGCATTCGGCTGCGTTTGGGCGGCAGCGCTCAGTCCGGTAGCCGACATAGCTCCAGCCAGCAGAGCGGCCGCCAGCACATGGCCGCTGTACCTTCCGCTCCGCTGGCCGCGTGAAAGACCTGAATGCAAGCTGCAACTCTCCCGTTTCTTCTCTACTTGCGCGTTCTCAATGGGATACGGCTATCCCATAGGATGCAGATATCCGCCAAAAGCCTGCCCCTTATACTACGTGTGTAGTGGCCGTTATGGTCACCGGCCAACCGTGATGGAATCCCTCTCTACACCTTCAACCCGCGACCTTCGCCTGGCGGCCCGCTATTCGCGCCAGGTGCTCTTCCCCGGCATCGGTGCCGAAGGCCAGCAGAGGCTCGCCGCTGGCCATGTGGCCGTCGTCGGCTGCGGAGCCACCGGAGCGGCTGCA
The DNA here is from genome assembly GCA_035570215.1 of Acidobacteriaceae bacterium. Classification (GTDB taxonomy): domain Bacteria; phylum Acidobacteriota; class Terriglobia; order Terriglobales; family Acidobacteriaceae; genus JARLFX01. Next base: position 6,393 of record DATMLK010000004.1, on the reverse strand, counting down.
ACCGCTCTGCTCGCCCGTGCCGGCGTCGGGACCCTCACCATCATCGACCGCGACTTCGTGGAGGAGAGCAACCTGCAACGGCAGGTGCTCTTTGACGAGGCCGACGCCGGGGAGGCTCTGCCCAAAGCCGAGGCCGCCCGCCGCAAGATCGCAGCCTTCAACTCCGAGACCCGCATCCACGCCCATGTCAACGACCTCGTCCCCGCGAACATCCATGAGTTGCTCGCTTCCTCTTCCATCGTTTTAGACGCGACCGACAACTTTGAGACGCGCTACCTGCTCAACGACTACGCCGTGCAGCAGCAAAAACCGTGGATATACACCGCCGCCGTCGGCGCCTACGCCGCCACGATGAACATTCTTCCCGGCCCATCGGAATATCAGACAGCCTGCCTGGCCTGCATCTTTCCCTCAGCGCCCAGCGGAGCCGTCGACACATGCGACACCGCAGGCATCCTGAACACCGCCGTCAATCTCTCCGCCTCCATCGCCGTCACCGAAGTGCTGAAGTTTCTCACCGGCCAGCAGCACCTCATGCGCCGCACCCTGCTCTCGCACGATCTCTGGCGCAACGAACACACGGAGATCGCCGCCGGTATGCCGCGCAAGGACTGCAACGTCTGCGGTCAGCGCAAGTTCATCCATCTCGCCGGTGAGGACCGCCCGCAGATCACCCTCTGCGGACGCAACTCGGTCCAGATCCACGAGCACAACCGGCCCGTCGATCTCAACGAGATGAAGCTCCGCCTCGCTCCGCACGGCCACGTCCGCGCCAACAGCCTTCTGCTGCGCCTGGAACTTCCCGTGCGCAACGGCACCCCCGGCCACACCATCACGCTCTTTCCCGATGGCCGCGCGCTCATTCAGGGCACAACCGACGTTGCCCTGGCCCGAAGCCTTTACGCTCGCTACATTGGAAGCTGAGCTGTCCCCTACGCTCGGCCTGAGCAATATAGAACAGAAATCGCTGTAAAGTCCGTGATAGAAACAACTGGAGACAACCTTTTCAATGACTTTCCGGTCATATGAGCAACAAAGCTTTATTTCGCCGGAAAAAATCATGCTCCAGGGCCAACTCATGAACGAAACGACCACGAAGCAGCAACCCGGCGCCTTCCGCCGTAACCCGCCTATCGCTGGTGAAGCCGAGGCCATTCAGTCCGCGCAGTCCGGCAACCAGGACGCCTTCTCCAAGCTGTACGCCCTGCACAAGCGGCGTGTGTACACGCTCTGCCTGCGCATGCTCGGCAACGTCTCCGAGGCCGAGGACATGACGCAGGAGGCCTTTCTGCATCTCTTCCGCAAGATCGGCAGCTTCCGCGGCGAATCCGCCTTCTCCACCTGGCTGCACCGGCTCACGGTCAACCTGGTGCTGATGCACCTGCGCAAGAAGGGTCTGCAGCTGGTCTCGCTCGAAGAGACCATCAACCCCTCTGACGACGACACCCCCAAGCGCGACTTCGGCAGCCTGGACCAGCGGCTCACCGGCTCAGTGGACCGCGTCACCCTGGAGCGCGCCGTGGCCGAGTTACCACCCGGCTACCGCCTCGTCTTTGTGCTTCACGACGTGGAGGGCTACGAGCATAATGAGATTGCCACTATGCTCGAATGCTCGACCGGCAACAGCAAATCGCAACTCCACAAGGCGCGCCTGAAGCTGCGCGACATGCTCCGCCATCCCGAAACCATGGGCGAGGGAGTGGCGAAATGACAGACCCTAAAAAGGACGAGATCGTGCTCGATTGCGCTGAGTTTCAGGAGCAGCTGCCGCAGATGTTCGCCATCCAGGGTGAGATCGAGGAGCGCCCCGAGCTGCGCGCCCACCTTGCCACCTGCTCCAACTGCTCCGCGCTGGTGCGCGACCTTGAGTACATCGCCGAGCAGGCCCGCCTGCTGATGGAGCCCACCCACGACCCCAGCCCGGAGGTCTGGAGCAACATCCAGAGCAAGCTGACCGGGCACGGGAAGCCTAACTGAGACCTTCTGGAACCAATAAAACTCTTGCAACCTTTCACCCCCCGCAGTAGTCTAAGTATTGTGATGATCGCTATATTCACTTGCGCCTGCTTCGCCTTTATCGCCCGCTTCTGGTACCCCGAAGCGGCGCGGGCGTATGTTCGTCATCGGTCCAACTTCTAAAGCAAAACCGATCTTCGAAACGTCCTGAGCCGCGACCCTAAACGTCGCGGCTTTTGCTTTGTCCGAAACTTATATGTCCGAAACAATCTCAAGGAGCCGGTCCCATGAGTACAGCACTGATTGACGCACCATCGACGACACCCACCGATTCCGCGCTCCCCGGCCTGGAAAGCGCTCCCGGCAGCATAGAATCGCTTACGATGCCAGCAGTACTTCCAGAAAACGTCAGCCGCATCGTGCTCACCGGCTTCATGGGCGCCGGCAAGACCACCGTCGGCCGCCAGCTCGCAGCCGAACTCTGCTGGGAGTTCCTCGATCTCGACACCCTCATCGAGCAGCGCACCGGCCTCACCGTCCCGCAGATCTTCAGCGACAAGGGCGAGGCCGCCTTCCGCCGTCTCGAATCGGTCGCCTTGGCCGTCGCGCTCGGCCGCAAGAAGATCGTGCTCGCGCTCGGCGGAGGCACGCCGGAGCGCCTCACCAACCGTCTACTGCTGGAGCAGACGCCCGGCACGCTCACCGTCTACCTGCACGCGCCGCTGGAGGTGCTCACCGCGCGCTGCCTCGCGCAAAAAGGCGGCGCCGAACGCCCCGTACTCGCCAATAAGACAGAACTCGCGCAGCGCTTCGCCGACCGCATGCCGCACTACAAGCGTCTCGCGGCCATCACTATCGATACCACCTCCACCAGCATGAAAGATACAGCCGTGCTGCTGCACCAGAGCGTAAAGTCGCTGCAATAGACCGCGGCCGCTCCGAAGCGCATCATAAAGAGTGCAGGCTGAAGAGTGAGTACAAGGAGCAAGACCCTGGCCATCGAAGACACCGAGCTCGAACGCAGCCTCGAACGCAGCATAGACCACTCCGTCCAGAGCAGCATTCTCTTTGGCGTGGCCGTGCTGCTTGCCCTCTATCTCGGCTGGCGGCTGCGCACCGTACTGGAACTGGTCTACGTCAGCGCACTCTTCGCCGTCGTCCTGATGCCCATCGTCCAGCGCATCCAGCAGCTGAAGATTCGCACCTGGAGCCCCTCGCGCGGCTTCGCCATCGTGATCCTGGTGGCGGCGTCGATCTCCCTGTTCGCCGGCTTTCTGGTCTTCGCGCTGCCGCCGGTCATCCACGACCTCCGCGACTTCGTCGGCGAACTGCCCGTGCGAGGCCCGCAGATTCTGGCCCGGCTGCAGGGCTCACACATTGCCAAACATCTGGACCTGCCCAACCTCACCTCTAAACTACAGTCCGGCGCGGGCAACTCCGCCGGCTACCTGCTCGCCTCGCTGCCGGACTGGGCCTCGCGCTTCCTCGACATCCTCACCTGCATCGTGCTCACCGTCTACTTCATGCTGGAAGGTGAGTTCGCCTACCACTGGTTCCTTTCGCTCTTCGCCGCGCCCACGCGCCGCCGCCTGAACAAGACTCTGCTGGCTGCCAAAAAGCGCATGGGCCGCTGGCTGCTCGGCCAGGGTCTGCTGATGCTCATCCTCGGCACATGCAGCATCGTGGTCTTCAGCATCCTGCATGTGCGCTATGCCATCCTGCTCGGCGTCATCATGGGACTCCTGAACATCGTTCCCATCGCCGGAGCCGTCATCGGCGTGCTGCTGGCCGGCATGGTGGCCGCGCTGGACTCCTGGACCAAGATGGGCGGGGTGTTTCTTTTTTATTTTCTATACTTCCAGGTCGAGAACGCCTACCTGACGCCGCGCATCATGCGCCACAGCGTCAATCTCGCCGGCCTCTCCGTCATCGTCGCTCTGCTTTGTGGCACCACATTAGCCGGAGTCGTCGGCGCCATGGTCGCCGTCCCTACCGCCGCACTCGTCGCCGTCCTCATGGACGAGTACATGGTCGTCCATCCCTGGGACTGATTTTCAAATAGCCACAAAATCGGGTGCCCCATCTTCGGCGCAGTTTTATCGCGCCTAAGGTGGGTTATCGTGCGCAGCACGACCGAAAATGTGCGCGCTATGCCTGCAGATAATGGCTTGTGATAATTGTTCATCGGAGGCCGGAAACCGACATGGACGACATTGAACGCCTTGGTTGGTACCAATTTGGCCCTCGCGGCTACTTAGTCGGTGAAGCTGCCAAAAGACTGTCTGGCACTAATGGTCGACCAATTTGGATATACGACAGATGTGCGTGCATCGTCCTTTATGGGCCAGTTCAACTTAGGACCACGAGTTCGGACATGAGGGCTACCGAACGATCATTTGCGTTTCGCTTATCAGATGGCCAGGATTTTCCGAGCTTCCTAAAACCTGTATTTGCTAAACACTTCTTCGGCAAAGCCAAGTGCGCAAAATGCAAATTGACAATCACGGGATTGCAGACGCGCGCGCTAACTGCATTCGATACCGTTAAGAGTACTTATTTAACCTGTAGTTGCGGGTATCCGGGATGGTTCTTAGAATCTGATTTGCATACTGCTGCTGAATGCGCAATGAATAGAGCGCAAATTTCTTGGCTTCGCACAACAAGAATGAAGGCCGCTGGAGGCAAGCATAGCCCACAGGAAATAAAAGATATTCTTTCAATTCAAGACAATCGCTGCTTTTACTGCAATTGCTTGTTCACTGATGTTCAACGTCCATCAAAAGATCATTTACTCCCGCTGACGCAGGGTGGGCCTGCATGGGCACTCAACATAGTAATGGCTTGCAGAAGTTGTAATTCAAGCCGCGGAAATCTGCCGTTTCGCACTTACTGTAAGCTGCTGAGTCCAACAGCTAATAAGAGAATTCTTGCGCAACTCAGAAAGCGTCTTTTAAGATTGGATATCGACAACCTGCCAGAGGAAGTTCGGAGTTCATTCGAGCGTGGAATTGCTCTGCATAATACTCAACATTATCGGTATCGAGAGGGAGCGCGTAAGAGTGAGCGCAAAAACGCTGCGAAAAATCGATTGCTTCCGCGCACAATAAAGCTCCTCTTGGGAAAACAGCGTCCCTGACTTTGTTATCCTTGAAGTTCGCGTACTCTCGCCAAAATGCCCGCTCTCCGCACCCAAATCGACACATCTCTTCCTGCTGAAAAAGCCGAACCGCGCCACAATCTCCTTAGTGACTACATCGAGCTCTTCAAACTCCGCGTCACCACCATGATCGTTATCACCGGCGGCGCCGGCTTCTACCTGGCATCTCTCAAATCGGGGATCAGCGCCTTCAACTCCGGCCTGCTCCACGCACTCTCCGGCATCGCCATCGTCTCCTGCGGAGCCAGCGCGCTGAACCAGGTCATGGAGCGACGCACGGACGCGCTGATGGTGCGCACACAGAACCGTCCGCTCGCAGCCGGACGCATGGGCTTTGCCCACGGCCTTCTGCTCGGCTTTGCCGCCATCGTGCTCGGTTCGCTCTGGCTGGCGCAGCTCAACTTCCTCACCGGGCTTCTGACTTTGCTCACAGCCATCGGCTACGTCGCCATCTACACCCCGCTCAAGCGCATCACCACCCTCGCCACCTTCCTCGGAGCCTTCCCCGGAGCCATGCCGCCGCTGCTCGGCTGGACCGCCGTCCGCGGCGAGATCGAGTGGCCCGCCGTCGCGCTCTTCAGCATCCTCTTCGTCTGGCAGTTCCCGCACTTCATGGCCATCGGCTGGCTCTACCGCGAGCAGTACGGCCGCGCCGGCATCAAGGTTCTCCCCGTCACCGAGCCCGGCGGCCTCTCCACCGTCGTGGAAGCGCTCGCCTACGCCGTGCTGATGGTCCCCGTCTCGCTCGCACCCGTCTGGCTGCACATGGACGGCAAGCTCTACGGCGTCGCCGCTCTTCTGCTCGGCGCGGGCTACCTGTTCTATACGATTCGCTTCGCGCGCATCACTAAAACTTCTCCGGAAGAATCGCGCGTCCTCGCCCGCAACCTGCTCAAGGCCAGCGTCGTCTACCTTCCGCTTCTTCTCGTCGCCATGATGGCCGACGCCACCGGCCATTTGATCTTCTAAAGGACGATCTTCTAATGCACACACCAGAACCCAAAGGCCCTGCCGTTCCGCTCCGCACGCCGCCGCTCGTGATCGCCGGCATCCTCGCCGTCAGCGCCGCGGCCAGCGCGCTCATCTGCTGGCTCGTCTACTTCCACACGCCGCTGGACGCAGCGGGCACGCAGCTCGTCTTCCTGCCCGCCGTCAACGCCGTGCTCAACGCCTTCAGCGCCACCGCGCTCGTCTTCGGGCTCTACTTCATCACACAGGGTGAGATCGCGAAGCACCGGGCTTCTATGTTCGTTGCCTTCTTCTTCTCGTCCATCTTCCTC
>DATMLK010000003.1:0-20984 GCA_035570215.1 Acidobacteriaceae bacterium | reverse complement strand
GTTTGGAGAAGTGCGGCCCCTGCTCGCCGCTGTCGACCACATGCGCATCGCTTGTCGTGCTGCCTGGAATAAATGGCTTGGCTGCGGCAAGCGGCTTCCAGGTGCCGTAGCCAAACCAGCCGTCATCGAAGCTGGTTGCAGCATTCTCGCTATGCAGGCGCGATGCCTGAATGAGCGTCAGCGTACCCTGGTCCACGCCGGCAGACTCCAGCTCGTAGATGTTGCCGGGCTCGAGCGCCAACGGCATGGGGCGCGAGAGATAAAGCGCGGCATCTTCAAAGTGGTGGTCGATGAAGAGCGAGACCGGAACGATGCGGGCTGCAGCGGGCCTGGCCAGATCGCCCGTCCACTCGTAGACGGAGACCGCGCGCAGCACATCCAGCGGCGCCTGCGGCTCCGGACCTTTGCGCGTCTGCGCAAACGCAGGCGCGACGCAAAGCAGCAGACAGAGAAGGCCGGCGTGGCAAAGATCAGAGTGACGGGGGCGCGGCTTCTCCGTCATACTTGGAGTGCTACGCGCGGCGTGTCTGCTGCGAAGGGAGAAGATCATGGCGCTTAAGGTGAATGACACTGTTCCTAACTTTACTCTGCAGAACCAGAACGGCAAGACGGTAAACCTGACTGACTACAAGGGTAAGCCCGTTGTGCTCTTTTTTTATCCGCGGGCTGATACTCCGGGCTGTACCATCGAGGCCTGCGGCTTCCGCGATGCCTTCAAAAAGCTGATGGCCGCCGGCGTCGTGATACTCGGTATCTCGCGGGATACGGTCAAGGCGCAGAAGAAGTTCCAGGAGAAGTATGACCTGCCCTACGATCTCCTTGCTGATTTTGACGAAGCGCTCATCAAACGGTTTGATCTGCTGCGCAACAAGACCATGTACGGCAAGCCGGTCACGGGCGTAGCCCGCACCACGTATGTGATCGGCCCCAATCAGAAGCTGCTGCATATTTTTGAGGATGTAAAGCCCGAAGGCCACGCCGAAGAGGTGCTGGCCTATATCAAGGGACTCAAGAAGTAACGCTAACTCTGCGGCTGGAAGTACTGCGTCCCATGCACCGGCTGGGCGATCCGCGCCAGTAGCTGCGCGCGATGCTGCGCATTGTTCACAAAATCGATCTCAGACGTGTTCACGATCAACAGGTTGGCCGCCGTGTAGTGGAAGAAGAAGTGCTCGTACGCATTGGCGATCCGCTCGATATATTTTTCGCTCACGGCGCGTTCGCCGGGAACGCCTTTGCGTTTCAGCCTCTGTTTGAGCACCTCCGGCGTGGCCTGCAGATAGACCACCAGCCCCGGCGCGGCAATCTCGCTGCGGAAGCGCTCGTAGTAGCGGTTGTAGATCTCCAGTTCGGCGTCCGAAAGGTTCACGTAGGCGAAGAGCTTGTCCTTCTCGAAGATGAAGTCGGTGACGATCGGACGGGCTACCACCTCCGCGGAGTCGTGCACCGCGCGGAGCCGCTCGTAGCGCTCCATCAGGAACCACATCTGCGCGGCAAAGCCCATCCCTGGCTCCTGCTGGTAGAAGCGGTCGAGAAATGGATTCGCCTCCGGCTCGATCACGGCGTGGGCGTTCATGGTCTCGGCCAGCATGCGCGCAAGGGTGGATTTGCCAACGCGCAGCGGGCCTTCGACGGCAATGGAGCGGGGTGCGGAGAAGAGAGTCGTCATAATTAGCGAAGAAAAGACGAAGTTAGCATGCTGGGTGGGCCAGCGCCAGTAACCTTCTGGGTTCGTCCTTCTGTGCGTACCGGTTGCTAGACTGAAAGCCATGCTCACGGAACTCCTTGCAACGAGTGGCGCGGCCGCGGCAGCCGCCGGAGGTTACGCTTATGCCGCCATGTGGCCGGAGTCGCAGCTCTTTGGCCGTACGATTGTCGCGGGTGACAATCCGAACGAGTTCGCGCTCACCTACGACGACGGCCCCAACGACCCCGAGACCGGGCTCCTGCTGGCTCTGCTGGCGGACTACGATGTCCGCGCTACATTCTTTGTGATCGGCCGGTTCGCGCGGCAGCGGCCTGACCTCGTTCGCGCCATCGCGGCGGCGGGACACATCGTCGGCAATCACACTATGACGCATCCCAAGCTGCTCTTTTGTTCTCCACGACAGGTGCGCGACGAGCTGGCCGGATGCAACGCGGCGATCGAGGATGTGCTCGGCACGCCGGCGCGCCTGATGCGCTGCCCGCACGGCATGAGAAGGCCGGATGTACTGCGCACCGCCCGCGAGCTCGGGCTTACACCGGTGCAGTGGAACGTGACCGCCTTCGACTGGCAGCAGACGACGGCCGAAGCCGTCTTTGCGCACGTCGACCGCGGCATCGCGCACAATCAGCGTCGCGGCCGCGGATCGAATATTCTTCTGCATGACGGCGGGCAGGCGGGCATCGGCCAGAATCGCCAGGCATCGGTAGAAGCGACACGTTTGCTTCTGAAAAAGTACTCAACCCGCGCCCGCTTTGTGACGCCGCAGGATTGGGCCTAGCTAAACCGTAGTTGGGACCGTAGCCGCGAACTTTGCAAAGACGCTCTGTACCGCGGCAATCGTCGCGGCAATCTCAGCATCGCCGTGGGCGGTCGAGACAAACGCCGCCTCATACTGTGACGGCGGCAGCCAGACGCCTGCATCCAGCATAGCGCGATGGAAGCGGGCGAAGGCCGCTGTGTTAGATTTTGATGCCGACGTGAAATCCGTCACTGCATCCGGCGTAAAGAACCAGGTGAACATGGAGCCGGCGCGGTTCGTCGTCAGCGGAATTTTTTTCTCGTGTGCGCCATCGGCAACGCCATCGGTAAGCGCTTTTGTTGCCTTCTCCAGCTGCGAATAGATTTTTTCCCCGTGCTCGCGGAGGTAAGAGAGTGTCGCGATGCCCGCCGCCATCGCCAGCGGATTGCCGCTGAGCGTGCCCGCCTGGTAGACCGGGCCAAGCGGTGCCAGCATGTCCATGATCTCCGCGCGCCCGCCGAACGCACCCACGGGCAGGCCGCCGCCGATGATCTTGCCCAGCGTCGTCAGGTCCGGCGTGATGCCGTACAGGCTCTGCGCTCCGCCCCATGCCACGCGGAAGCCGGTCATCACCTCATCGCAGATCAACAGCGCGCCATGCTTCTGCGTGATTGCGCGCAATGCAGCCAGATAGCCGGGCACAGGCAACACCGTGCCCATATTGCCGACGACGGGCTCCACGATCACACCCGCTATCTCGTTGGGATGCAGCGCGAAGGCTGCCTCCACCGCAGCCACATCGTTGAAGGGGAGTGCCAGCGTATGCTGCGCGGTCTCCGCGGGCACACCGGCCGAGCCGGGAATGCCGAAGGTCGCCACGCCTGACCCGGCCTTCACCAGCAGAGCGTCGGCGTGGCCGTGGTAGCAGCCCTCGAACTTGAGGATGAAGTTGCGTCCGGTAAAGCCGCGCGCCAGCCGTATGGCGGACATGCATGCCTCGGTACCCGAGCTGACGAAGCGCAGCTTCTCTATCGCCGGCATCGCCTGCGTGATGATCTCGGCCAGATCGGCCTCGCCCGGCGTGGACGCGCCGAAGCTGGTGCCCCCCGCTGCCGCCCGCTGGATCGCCTCCACCACATGCGGCGCGGCATGGCCCAGGATCATGGGTCCCCAGGAGCCGACGTAGTCGATATAACGGTTGCCGTCCGCGTCGATGAGCCAGGCCCCCTCCGCGCGCACGATCATCGGCGGGTCGCCGCCCACGGCACGAAAGGCGCGAACGGGTGAGTCCACCCCGCCGGGGAGAAGCTTCTCTGCTCGTTTTTGCAGTGCGCGGGATTTCTCGAGAGTGCGGGGCATCTGAACCAGTATAGGAGAATGGAGTATGGCCACGCCGAGCTTGCCGGAGATCGTAAGACCACAGGATGCCGTGCTGCTCTACGACGGGCTCTGCGGCTTCTGCGACGGCACGGTGCGCTGGTTGCTGCGTCACACTCACGCGAACGACCGCAAAGGCCGCATCTACTTTGCGCCACAGCAGTCGGAGCTGGCACAGGTCCTCTTCGTCCGTCACGGTCTATGCGCAGCCGGGCACACGGTCTACCTGCTGATTCATCCGGGCAAGAATACGGAGCGCGTCCTTGAACGCAGCGACGCCATACTGTATGCACTCGCCATGCTCGGCGGCGCATGGAAGCTGCTGGCGCTGCTGCTGTATGTGCTGCCGCATGGTCTGCGCGATGCCGCATATGCAGCGATTGCGCGGAACCGGTACCGGATCGCAGGCAGACGCACAGAGTGCGGGCTGCCGTCGGCAGAGGAGAAGAGACGTTTTCTGGGGCTTTAGTCCGCGGGGCACATCTTTGGTCTATTCAGCTCACTATTTTTATCTGCGGTTTATAGAGGCAAAACTCGTCCACAGCCGCCTTTGTTAGACTTGAGTCTCCAGCACCTTTCACATTCACCATCCCCAGATGCAAAGGAGACTCACTTGTCTGTAAAGAGCGGAGCCGCAAAACCATCCGCTGCACGAAAGCCCGTGAGCTACTCTGACGCCGGCGTGAACATCTCCGCCGGAGATCGCACCAAGCAGCGCATTAAATACCTGGCGCAGAAGACCTTCAACAAGCAGGTCCTGAGCGATATCGGCGGCTTCGGCGGCCTCTTCGCGCTTGATCTCGTCAAGTATCCCAACCCGGTCATGGTCTCCAGCGCGGACGGCGTGGGCACCAAGCTGAAGGTCGCCTTCGAACTCGGCATTCACACCACCGTGGGCGCCGACCTGGTGAACCACTGCGTGAACGACATTGCCGTGCAGGGCGCGGTACCGCTCTTCTTTCTCGACTATCTCGCCACCGGCAAGCTCGAAGGCTCCGTCGTTGAAAAGGTGGTCAGCGGCCTCTCCGAGGCATGCCGCGCCAACGGCTGCGCGCTCATCGGCGGTGAGACGGCGCAGATGCCCGGCTTCTATGCCGAAGGCGAGTACGATCTGGCGGGCTTCATCGTCGGCGTGGTGGACCGTGAAAAGCTCATCACTGGCGAAAATATCGAAGTCGGCGATCTGCTGATCGGCCTCCCGTCCACAGGTCTGCACACCAACGGCTATTCACTGGCGCGCAAGCTCTTCTTTGAGATCGCAAAGTACTCTCCTGAGAGCTATGTGAATGAGATCAAGGACAAGGCCGGTGCGGCGTTGATGAAGACGCATCGCAGCTATCTCGCCATCATCAAGAAGCTCACCGCCGAAGGCATGGTGAAGGGCATGGCGCACATCACCGGTGGCGGCATCACGGAGAATCTGCCGCGCATTCTGCCCAAGGGCTGCGGGGCGTTAGTGGAGACGGCGTCCTGGACCGTTCCGCCGCTCTTTCAGCACCTGCAGCATCTGGGCCGCGTGGATCGCGATGAGATGTGCCGCACCTTCAACATGGGAATCGGCATGATCATCGTGATCCCGGCTGAGCGGTACAAGCGTGCCAAGGCGGTGCTGGATCGCGCGGGCGAGAAGCACAGCATCATCGGCCGCATCGTAAAGGGCGAGCGCCGCGTGACGTACGCCTGAGATCTGTGCAACCCGGTAAACATTTGTGCATCCAAACCAAGATGAGACGCGCAAAGGAAAAAGCTGCATGAAGCGATTGGGAATCCTGCTCTCGGGACGCGGCTCCAATTTTATTGCCATTGCGGACGCCATCAAGAGCCACCGGCTCATGGGCGCGGAGATCGCCATCGTGCTCTCGAATGTGGCGGATGCGCCCGGCATTCAGGCGGCGAAGAAGCGCGGGCTGAAGACAGTGGTCGTGGAATCCAAGGGGCGTGCGCGCGCCGATCATGACAACGAAGTGGTGGCGCGGCTGAACCAGCATCGCGTGGACCTGGTCTGCCTGGCGGGCTACATGCGGATTCTCTCGCCGCGCTTCGTTCAATCGTTTCAGCAGCGCATCCTGAATATTCATCCGTCGCTGCTGCCGCAGTTTCCCGGCCTGCATCCGCAGCGGCAGGCGCTTGCCGCCGGCGTGGCGGAGAGCGGATGCACGGTCCACTTTGTGGATGAGCAGGTGGATCACGGCACCATCATTCTGCAGCGCAGCGTGCCGATACTGCCCGGCGATGATGAAGATTCGCTGGCCGCGCGCATTCTGGTGCAGGAGCACGGCGCGTATCCGGAGGCGATTGCGCGTGTCCTGAGCGATCAGTATGTCTGTTCTGACGGCCGCTACGTGAGGCGCGACTCCTCCTCGGCACATGCCAGAGCCGTCAGCACCTAGGCCTCCTGGCCTTTGGCTTCGCCCAGCGTCACATCCACATCCATACGCTTGTGTCCGCGGTAGATCGTCACCTTCACGGTGTCGCCAGAGTGGTGCGAGTTCATCACATCCGCGATGTCCTCTGGCGTGGTGATCTGCCGGCCGTCGATGGCGATGATCAGGTCGCCGCCCAGCTCAACCGGAATGTTGCCCATGTAAGCCTGCTGATCGCCCCCGTGCAGACCGGCACGTTCCGCGGCGCCGCCGGGTAGCGTGCGCTGGATCAGCACACCGTAATCCGAGGCCAGGCCAAGTTGATCGGCGAGGTCCGGGCCGATGGGAATCGGCAGTATCTCCACATCCAGCGTGGGACGGCGCACGCGGCCATACTTGGCAAAGTCATCGATGACGGCCTTGGCCGTATTGATGGGGATGGCGAAGCCTACGCCGGAGCTCTGGTCGGCGCCGTTGGAGGCGATCATGGTGGTGATGCCGATGACGTCGCCGCGTGAGTTCAGCAGCGGCCCGCCGGAGTTGCCAGGGTTGATCGCGGCGTCGGTCTGGATGGCATTGTCGATGGGATTGCCGCTCGCGCCGTTGATCGACCGTATGGAGCTGATGATGCCGCGCGTCATGGTACCGCTCAGGCCAAAGGGATTGCCGATGGCATAGACCTTCTGCCCGACCATCAGGCCGCTGGAGTCAGAGAGCGTCGCCGGAGTCAGGTTCGGCGCGTTGATGAGCAGCAGTGCAAGATCGTGGCCCTTGTCCACGCCGACCACCTCAGCCTTGTACTTGTGCTGGTCGCTCAGCGTGACCTCGACGTGCTGCGCGTTGTCGATGACATGGTCGTTTGTCAGAATGTGGCCCTGCTTGTCGATGATGAAGCCCGAGCCCTGGCCCTCCTGCGGCACCGGGCCGTAAAAGAAGGTGAAGGCGACCGTGGTGGAGGTGATGTTCACTACGGAAGGCAGTGCCTTCTTGTAAACAGCGATATTGTTCTGCTCTTCGCTGTCGAAGGCCGGCTGCGCGTTGGCGTCCGTCAGCTCAAAGGTGCCCAGCGGGCCGCTTATCACCGATCTCGTGGCCGGCGAGATGCGCTCCAGCCATGCAGCCAGCGCACCCGAGGGCGCGGCATGCGTGGTGATGTAGTAAAAGCCGCAGACAAGCAGCAGAACCAGAACGACGCGACGAAATCTCATGCGCTACCAACCTCAATCAACTGTGATGCAGAGCGGAATACCGTATTTAAGACGATTGTAGCGGGATGAAGGGTAGCGCGTCAGCTATTGCGGCTGCCGCGCCATTGCCGCGGAAGTACTGCGCAGCGCGGCATATACCCGGTGGACGGCCGGCTCCAGGGCGGCCCGGTCGCCGTTGTTCACGATCACGTAATCGCAGAGCGGAGACTTTACCTCGTCGGCGATCTGCGCGGCCAGCCTGCGCTTCGCGTCGTCCTGTAATGCAGACCGCTCCGCTGCAGAGAGCGTACGTCCCCCGGCCACGCGCTGGACATAGCGAGCAATCTTTACGTCTTCGCGCGCCGTGACCAGCACGATGCGGTCAAAGCGCGTCTGCCATCCGGTGGAGGAGATGGCGGCGGCAATCTCGCGGTCTTCTGAATCGCCTTCTAAGGCAACGGCCGGCGCGTCTCCGCCGTACGTCGTTTCAAAGATCAATGCCGACTCCACCATCGCAATGGCATCCGGCTCTTTCGCTGCGATCTCTTCCATCCACTTGGCCTGTGCTGCGATCACCGCCGGATGCACGATGGCGTTGAGCTCGGCAATTCCGTTATTGCCGCGGCTGCTATCGAAGACGAGCTTCGCCAGCGCACTGCGATCCAGATGCCGGTGGCCATGGGTATCGACGGGCAACAGAATATCCGGCCCGAAGCGCGCGACGATAGCATCGTAGACGGCCTCCTCCGGCTGCATCAGCGCACGGCCGATGGCGTCCGCTTCGACCACATGTACACCGAGCGCGCGGAAAAGGCCGGCGACGGTGCTCTTGCCGCTGCCCAGTCCGCCGGTGAGTCCGACACGCAGCATAGCTTTATCTAGCCTCGCTGTGGCTGAAGGCTCGGCGCATACGCGCAGCGTGAACGGTATTCACCATCAGCATGGCGATGGTCAGTGCGCCCACGCCGCCGGGTACAGGCGTATACGCGCTGCTGAGAGCGAAGGCGCGCGGGTCAATGTCGCCGACCACGGTGTAGCCGCGCTTGGCAAAGCCTTCTTCACGCGCGGTATCGCCGGCAAAGAAGCGGTCGAACTCGGCGCGATCATTGATGCGGTTGATGCCGACGTCGATGAGCACGCCGCCCGGCTTCACCATCTCCGGCGTGATGTACCCCGGAATGCCGATGGCAGCAACGAGAATGTCGGCGTTGCGCGTGAAGCTCGCCAGGTCGCGCGTGCGGCTGTGGCAGATGGTCACGGTCGCGTTCTCCGCCAGCAGCAGCATCGCCGCCGGTTTTCCGGCCAGGTCGCTGCGCCCCACGATGACGGCGTTCTGGCCGGCCATGGGAATCTGCTTGCGCTTCAAGATCTCGATGATGCCTGCAGGCGTGCACGGCGCCAGCGCCGGCCGGCCGGACTGCAGCAGTCCAGCGTTCATGGGATGCAGACCGTCCACATCCTTCGCCGGATCGACAGCGTCGAGCACGCGTTTCGCATCCACATGCTTCGGTAACGGCAGCTGGATCAGAATGCCGTCCACATCGTCGCGCGCATTGAGCAGCGCCACGATGGCGAGCAGCTCCTCCGTCGTGATGCTCTCCGGCGGCGTCAGCAGGTCGCTGGCAATGCCGAGTTCGCTGCACGCCTTCACCTTGCTGCGCACGTAGATCTGCGATGCCGGCACGGCGCCGACCAGCACCACGGCCAGTCCGGGCTGCAGGCCGGAGCTCCGTAGCGCGGCCACCTCGGCGGCCACCTCGCTCTTGATCTCGGCTGCCACGGCCACACCGTCTAGCAACATAGGCGTTTGCGTACTCTTCATCGGGGATCGATCTCCGTAACCATGGTAAAGGATGCACGGCGTTGAGTGCGCAAACACGCTGCCACCGCAGGTTTTGCAACCAATCCGGCGAAACTGCGTCTAATCCTATTAAGGAGAGCGCTATACCGGAGCATGAGGCCGCGCATAGCGAAAGGAGAACGGATGACGCCTACAGAAAAGTTCCAGGTAGAGAAATTCTCGAGCAGTGACCTCTCCGCTCTCCGCAGCGATCTGCTGCAGTCGGGGCTGGACTCCTGGCAGGCGGCGGACCTGCTGAGCAGCTTTCTCGTCGGGCGCGGCTACGGCGTCTCCAGCCATGACGCCCGTCACGCAGCATCGCGACTGGAGTCTGCCGGTTGCTCGCTCGACCGCATGCAGCAGGAGTTGGAGAAGCTCGCGCTGGTGATGTAAAGATCTTTTGCGACCGAAAGAGAGCCGGCCATGGCGGCCGGCTTTTTTACGCCTCAAATCGCGAACGTTATTCGTACTTCAGCGTCTCCACGGGATCGAGCTGCGCCGCACGGTTCGCCGGCAACGTGCCGAAGCCCACACCTACTAGCACGGATGTCGCCAATGCGACGACGACCGATATCCACGAGATGGGAATATGGATGCCGGCGATCAGATTCACCGCGACGGGAACCGCCAGGCCAAGCAGGATGCCGACGATGCCTCCGCTGAGCGAGATGAATACCGCCTCGATCAAAAACTGCAGGCGGATCTCTCTTGACGTAGCGCCCAGCGCCTTGCGTATGCCGATCTCACGGATGCGCGCCTGCACATTCGCCAGCATGCTGTTCATAATGCCCACGCCGGCCACGACCAGCGTGATGGCAGCGGCCAGCAGCAGCACGATCGTCAGCATGTCGGCAATCTTTCCCATCAGGCTCAGGATGCCCGACATGATGAACGCCAGATAGACAGAGTTGGGATAGTGGCGGCTCTGGATGATGTCGTGTATCTGTTTGGAGGCGGGGACGACGGAGGCCGGATCGTCCATCATGAAGAAGATCTCTTTCACCGTGTCCGTTCCGGTGAAGTAGCGCGCCACGGGATATGGGATCAGCAGCGTCTGGTCGCTGATCTCGGAGATGCCGAAGGTATTGATGCTCTCCTTGAAGACGCCGATGATGATGAACGGGATGCCGTGAATACTGATCGATTTGTCTACTGCATCCTGGGGAGCCCCGAAGAGTGCGCGGGCAAGGGGCTCCACGATGACAGCCACCTTGGCATGTGTTGTTGCGTCCTGATCATCAAAGAAACGCCCGGCCACAACGGCAAGATTGCGGATCTGCCTGTACTGCGGCGAGACGCCGAGCAGCATCGTGTCCTTCACCACGCCGTTGCCCATGCTCACGCCGGTGTGGTCTTCGAGCATCGGTGAGGAGGCAACGATGCCCGGCACCTGTGTGTCCACGTACGTCATATCGTCGTACGTCATGTTGTCCGGCGTGGCGGTGCTGTTCGGCCCGGTGATGTCGCCGCCCTGGTACTGCATCTCCACCATGTTGGGGCCGATGCTGGAGATCTGGTCCAGCGCGTACTGCTTGCCGGTCAGGCCGATGGTGACGACCAGAACGATGGATGCCGAACCGATGATCATGCCCAGCATGGTCAGCAGAAAGCGCGCCTTGCTCGCCTTAAAGCTGTCGATGGCGAGCTGCACGATCTCACTGAAGAGCATGGTGCTGCGCGCACTGGCCAGCGTCAGTTCAAAGCTCGGAGAAGTGCTTGGCTCAGGCATGAAACCTTTCGATTCGCGGGAACGGGGCGACGATTCAATTCTCTGTCATGCCCGGCTTCGCGGCAAGTCTAACTCAACTTCATGCCCGCCACCGGGTCTGGGTTTCGCTATCTGCCGCCGGAAGGGTCAGACGAACTGGAGAGATTCAGGTCCAGCGAATACCTGCCGAGCGCCGGCGTGCCGGGGGCGTAGCAGTTTCCATCCTGCGCATAGGTGGTCCGGCAGCTGCGCGTGAACTCCGGCCTTCGCGGGGACTGCGCGTACTGCCACACCAGCGCATCCTGCCGGCCGGACTGACTCATCCGCAGTCCATCCGGTTTCAGCTCGCAACCCGGCGCGGGGGGGCATACATCATTGGCGAGCCACAGCGCTACGTCGCCGAACTGCTTGCGAATATCATCGGCGGTGGAGATCGTGGTCCCCGGATCGTCCGCCACCTCAATGCCGGAGCAGTAGGCTCCCGGCCGGAACTTCGAGCGGCGAATCGCACTTACCCACGCGCCCACATACTTCGCCGTGTTGGGCATCAGGCTCCCACCTTCTTCCAGATCGAGAAAGATGATGGCGTGCGCGGGGAATCCTTCGGCCGTTGCCGCTGCAATTGCCTTCGCGGCATCGGATCGTCCCGTGGCTGCAGGATTAAGCTTCTTGAACTCGGCATCGAGCCGGCCGTTGAAGAGAATCAAAAAGCCGAAGCCGTTCTGTGCAACCACGGCGCGCTTGCCCTTCCATCCATTCGCATTGGGGTCTCCCGGCGGCGCGTTCAGCCAGTAGCCAACGTAGGAGAAGCTCTGGTGCAGCGCGGGCAACATCGCATCGCCGGGATAGAGATTCATATCGAAGCCGGTATACGGGCCTGCGGTCGTGCCGGTCTGGGCCGCGGTCTGGGCATAGCCCGCCGGCAGCCCGGCAAGAAAGCTCAGGGTAATGGCGCAGACGCCAGAAAAACGCAGAAGAGTGGAGCGCAGAGTCATGGTGGTTATGCCCGTCCGGCAAACTCCCGGTTCTCTGTCGATACTTTGACCTTCTCGCCTACCTTAATAAAGAGTGGGACCTTGATCTCCAGGCCGGTCTCCAGCTTGGCTAACTTGGTCACACTGCCGCTGGAGGTATCGCCACGTACCGCCGGTTCCGTATGGGCCACGTCCAGATCCACAAAGATGGGCAGCTGAAGGCCGATGGGATTGCCGTTGTACTTGTGCAGCTGGATCAAGGCGCCTTCTAGCAGAAAGTCCAGCGCATTGCCGATCATCTGCTCGTTCAGCGTGAGCGTCTCATAGCTCGTCTGGTCCAGGAAGTGGGAGCCATCGCCGTCGCTATAGAGATAAGACGCTGGAACCAACTCCAGGTCTGGTTCCTTGAACTTGTCGTTTGCCTTGAAAGTCTTCTCAAAGACCGCGTTCGTGAGCAGGTTGCGCATCTTCAGGCGCACCAGGGTCTGGCCGCCGCGAGCGGTCGGCGAGCTTATCTCTGCCTCCAGGCAGGCGTAC
This sequence comes from Acidobacteriaceae bacterium, assembly GCA_035570215.1. GTDB lineage: Bacteria > Acidobacteriota > Terriglobia > Terriglobales > Acidobacteriaceae > JARLFX01. The sequence goes on along the minus strand of DATMLK010000003.1, from coordinate 8,551 downwards.
GGGATATTTTCAAACTCGAACAAGCTCTTGCGCTTGACGTCAATTGCATCGATGAGTGCGGCCATAAACTCCTCAGCAGAAAGGGCCGGCACCGAAAGAGAATGCCGGGAAGATCGGTAGACGAAAGAACGAAGGTCAAAAGGGTTCTGAATACTCCAGCGGACTGATTATATAAGTACTAGGAACCCAAGCCAATTCTATGACTTACCCCTGTTATCCAGCCCATACGCTCTATCACTCCGGTACGGATAAGCCGGAGCTGCTTTGCCCGTTGCCAATTGCTCTTATTCAAGCAGCCCTCGTGTGGCTATTCCATGAGGGCTATGATGTGTTGTGCCAGCAACACAGGTGCAACGCGCATTCGCCCCATGGATTACAGAACACTATTTTTCTCGAACATAGCTTCGATGACCGTCTTCACGGTCTGCATGATTCTGCTCGCCTGCTACAACCGGAGCCTGGTAGGCATGAGCTGGTTCGCCGCCAGCCTGACCGCGATACTGACCAAACTGATTCTGCAGGGCCTCGAAGGGAAATTGCCTGTCATAAGCGGCATGATAGCCAACGAGCTCTATCTGCTAGCCATCGTGATGCAGATGTTGGGTCTGCGCTGGTTCGTGGTGCGCAAGCCGCTACGGAGCAGATGGCCCTGGATCGCACTCGGGATCATTCTGGCAATCTACACTGTCATGTACCTGGGCAGGATCCAGTATGGCGGCAATGTCATCAACATCCCCTTTGTTCTGGTGTGCGGCGCATCCGCGTGGATTCTGCTGAAGCACGGCAGGGGCCCGTTTGCGGCAGTCTCGCGGGTGACGGCGCTGATCCTCATCGGTGAGATGGTGGTGGCGGCGTATCGCGCGATGCTGACCAACATGCTCTATGTGCGGCCGTGGCAGACCGTGTTTGCGCAGAAGGATCCGCGATGGCAGTATTCGCTGGCCACCATGTTTTTTCTCGCTACCTTCATGGTGATGTGCGAGCTATGGTTCCTGGAGACGGAGTTGCAGTGGGAGCTGGCCGAGCAGGCGCGCACCGACGCGCTCACCGGCGCGCTCAATCGCCGTGCCCTGGAGGAAATGGCTTTGCGTGAGGCGGCACGCAGCCTACGTCACGGCAATGCGCTGTGCATGATCGTGATGGACATTGATGAGTTCAAACAGATAAACGATACCCGCGGACATGCCGCGGGCGATACAGCTCTGCGCGCGCTGGTGAAGCAGGCAAAGACGATGCTGCGCGCGCAGGACATCATTGCGCGTACAGGCGGCGAGGAGTTCACCATCCTGCTGCCGGACACGCACGTCTCCGCTGGAGTTGAAGTTGCCGAGCGTGTGCGGCAGGCGATTGAAGCGCTGGAAGTGCCCTTCGAAACGGGCCCCATCCGATTCACCGTGAGCCAGGGCGTGGCCCAGTTCAGTCCCGTGCAGGGCGACTGGGAGAACATGATGCGCCGCGCTGACCGGGCCATGTATGAGGCCAAAGAGCTTGGCCGCAACAGGGTGGCCACCCTGTTGACGGAAGCTGAAAGTAGCCGTCCGGTGCCTGAAGTTTTTTGAGCCAAACGCGATCATGGCGAATTCAACACATGGCGTTTTGGCGAGGAACAGCAGCTAGCCGGCAGGCAGTGCGGTTACGGTGTTCTCTTTGAGGCCGATGCCTGTGGCTTGCAGATCTTTTGCGCCGTTCATATAGAAGAGAATGCGCGCCGCCGCATCGACATAGTTCACGCCCTCAAGATGGATGTTCGAGATGCAGTTGCGTTCGGCGTCTGTGCGTCCGGGGCGCGGCTCCCATGTGATGTAGACACCGAGCGAGTCCGGCGTGCTCAGCCCCGGACGTTCGCCGAGGAGCATGACGGTTAGTTTTGCGCGCAGCAGGGAACCGATCGCATCGCCGATAGCGACGCGGCCCTGGCTGACGATCACGATCGGGCCAACTCGCCAGGCATTGTGGTCGAGCGCCGCCAGCGTGGCATCCAGCAGCGGCAGCGCATGATGCTCCACCGCCAGCGCGGAGAGACCGTCAGCGACGACAAAGACAACATCCGGCGCTTCCGCGGAGCCCGTGGCGAACTGTTGCAAAGCCTGCTCCGACTCAGCATTCAAGGCGCGGCCGAGATCGGGGCGGCGCAGATAAATTGTGCGGGCGGTCTCTCCCGGTTCCGCAGGTACGGCGCTCTGTACGGCGATGCACTTTAACTCACGCTTATGCAGCTTACGCAGCAGAGCGGCAGTATCCAGCTGCGTGTGGATAGCATCGCGGGCGAGTGCATGGTCGAGCTGGAAGAGTAGTTGTGCCTGTGTCGGGACAGCGGGGCCGGTCTGCCCTAGTGCGACGCGCGCCGTGGTGTATCGCTGCAATATGTTTTGCAGGCCAGACGCATCCTTTTCCCTCGCGGAGTCATTGCTCACGCGTGACCTCCAGTGGGAAGCAGAGCCGCCGGTTGTGCGGTCTGGTGCAGACGGCTACAGGCATCGCTCTCCAGCCATGTCTCGAACTCGGGTGCTGGCCTTAGCTTCAGCAGACGGCGCAGGTAGAGCGCATCGTGAAACGAAGTGCTCTGGTAGTTCAGCATGATGTCGTCGGCGCCGGGCACGCCCATGATGTAGTTAACGCCGGCCGTGCCGAGCATGGTGAGCAGGGCGTCCATGTCGTCCTGGTCGGCCTCGGCATGGTTGGTGTAGCAGATATCGCAGCCCATGGGCAGGCCGAGCAGCTTACCGCAAAAATGATCTTCGAGCCCGGCGCGCTGAATCTGCTTGCCGTCGTAGAGATACTCCGGCCCGATGAAGCCGACGACGGTATTCACCAACATGGGCCGGTAGTGACGCGCGACGGCATAGGCGCGGGCCTCGAGCGTCTGCTGATCAACGCCGTGATGTGCGTTAGCGGAAAGGGCGCTGCCCTGGCCGGTCTCGAAGTAGAAGATGTTTTCTCCGCCGGTCTCTTCACCTATGCCGCCGCGCTTCAGTTCGCGGGCCATGGCATGAGCTTCGGCCAGCAGCTCGAGCGTGACTCCGAAGGATTTGTTGGCCGTCTCGGTGCCGGCGATGGACTGAAAGAGCAGATCGAGCGGCGCTCCCTGCTGCATCGCCTGCATCTGCGTGGTCACGTGGGCGAGCACGCAGCTCTGCGTAGGGATGCTGTAGCGCAGGCGAACATGGTCGATCAGACGCAGCAGCGTGGTGACGGAGGCGACGTTATCCGCGACCGGGTTGATGCCGATGACGGCGTCGCCGGAACCGAGCAGCAGGCCGTCAAGCATGCTGGCGGCGATGCCCAGCGGGTCATCTGTCGGATGATTCGGCTGCAGGCGCGTGGAAAGCCTTCCGCGCAGGCCGACCGTGGCGCGGAAGCGCGTGACCACGGAGATCTTCCGCGCGACGTAGATAAGATCCTGTATGCGCATGAGCTTGGCAACCGCGGCGGCCATCTCCGGCATCAGGCCGGGAGCAAGTGCCGCGATGCGTTCGCCCGTGGCTTCATCCGAAAGCAGCCAGTCGCGGAACTCGCCGACGGTGAGCGCACTAATGGGGGCGAATGCGGCCTTGTCGTGGCTGTCGACGATGAGTCGCGTGACCGCATCGCTCTCGTAGGGGACGACCATCTCCTCCAGAAATGTACTCAGAGGAAGATCGGCCACCGTCATCTGGGCAATCGCGCGTCGCTGCGCGTCCGCCGCCGCGATGCCGGCAAGCTGGTCACCGGAGCGCAGGGGAGAGGCCTGCGCCAGAAGCGTTCGCAGATCTGCGAATCCATGCTTCACGCCGCGGACGGTATGGCTATAAGGCATAGCAGATCTCTCCGTATGCCGATTGTATGCGGTGCTGCTTTTCCAGCGTAGTCTTTTGAGTTCTTACGCTCAGTGGAGATTAGAAGTTGAAGAACTCCTGCCGGAGCGCGGCCTCGTACTCCTTCTTCGCCGCCTTGGCCTTCGTCCGGGCCTCTTCTTCGCGGTCATGCGCGTGCTCCCAGAGATCCGCCTCCGCCACGGAGTGGTTTCCGGCGGCCAGCGTCTTTTCGTCATGGATGGCTTCCATCCACGCATCCACCGCGCTCATGTAGTTGCTCTGCATCTTGTCCAGTTCAGAGATCTCAATCGCCATAGTCTGCTTCCCCTCAGGTTGATTCGTTCAGATATCAATAGATAGATGTAGAGCAGCGCTTATGCTGCCACCCTGGAAAACAGCCAGTAGAGGCACGCCGAAAGCGCCGCCGCAGCCGGCAGGGTAAAGACCCACGCCATCGCAATATTGCGGATCGTCGCAAGCTGCAGGCCGCTCTTGTTGGCAGCCATCGTACCAGCCACGCCGGAGGAGAGTACGTGCGTTGTGCTCACCGGCAGGCCAAAGCTGTCCGCGGCCCAGATAGTTCCCATGGCCACGATCTCCGCGCTCGCACCCTGCGCATAGGTCAGGTGTTCTTTGCCGATCTTTTCGCCGACCGTGACCACGATGCGCTTCCAGCCGACCATGGTGCCCAGGCCGAGAGCCAGCGCGACGGCGACCTTCACCCAGATAGGAATGAACTTCGTCGACTGGTCGAGCTGCTTCTTGTAGTTGCCCAGCGCGGCCTTGTCCGATGCCTGGATCTTCGGGCCATACTTCGGCAGCAGGCTAAGGGACTCGCCCTCAAGATACATCTGGTTGCGTACGTTCGACTGCATACCCGCCGGCACGGAGGCCAGACTCTTGTAGAGAGCGGCCTCGTTCGCGATCTGATTGGCCATCTGCCGCATGGCCAGCAGGGTGGAGGGCGTGTAGGTATGGTCTTCGACGAATGTCTCCAGCTCGGCGGTGGGGTCACCAATCGTTGCATTGGGATCCACATAATTGCTCAGTGCGTGCTCCGCGGACTCCGAGACGGCAATGAAGGTCTGTACCTGGCTCGCCCCGAAGGTGTGGTTCAGCGCGTAGGCCGTGGGTACGGTGCCGATCAGGATCAGCATGATGAGGCCCATGCCCTTCTGTCCGTCGTTCGAGCCATGGAAGAAGCTGACGCCGGTGCAGGTGAGAATGAGCAGTGCGCGGATGTAGAACGGCGGCGGCTCGGTGCCTTCGGGTGCCTTGTACAGGCGCGGGTCCTTGATGACCGCCTTCAGGATGAGCAGCAAAATGGCGGCGCAGCCAAAGCCGACGAGCGGGGAGACCAGCAGCGTCTTGAAGACCTTGATAGCCTGGTCCCAGTTCACGCCGCTCATGCCGGAGCGACCGTGCAGCATCTGGTTCATGATGCCGACGCCGATGATGGATCCGATCATGGTGTGCGAGCTGGAGGCAGGCAGACCGTAGAACCATGTAAGCAGGTTCCAGATGATGGCGGCGACCAGAAGCGCAAAGACCATGGCAAAACCGGCGCCGCTCGAGACCTTCAGGATCAGCTCCGCCGGCAGCAGGCTTACGATGGCATACGCCACGGCGCCGCTGGAGGTGAGCACTCCGAGGAAGTTCCAGCAGCCGCTCCACACCACGGCGATGTGCGGCTCGAGCGAGTGCGTATAGATGACGGTCGCCACCGCGTTCGCTGTGTCGTGAAAGCCGTTCACAAACTCAAAGCCAAGCGCGATGAGCAGTGCCAGCCCCAGCAGGAAGAACGGGAAGATGCTGGTAGGATGGCCGCTCTGCAGATCGCGGGTGATCGCGGTAATGATGTAGACGACGCCGGCGATCAGCATCAGAGCAAAGATGCCGGTGCCGATCTTTCCAGGGGAGGAGTTCTTTAGTTTTGAATCCAGAATGGATTGGTGCGGGGCAGGGGCAGGCGCAACGGCGACGGCATCAGACATGGAATCCTCTTTCTCGAACTCATTCCCAGTGGGTGGAAACCATTCAAGCCTGTCTTTGCGAAAACCGTGTTAGCGCACGGTAAATCTTTCTTTGTAATTTTCTTCTAGATATTCTCCGGACTAAGTTCACGCTGCATTAACGTTGAGATCGGTTTGCGGAATATTGCGCGTAATGCATTCCGGTAAAAATTCATACAACATTTTCTATTTGTTCATCTGCCTGCCGGTTCGTCCGCACAGAATCCATACATACACGGTTGTATCCGCGTCTGACCTTTTTGCGCCCGCCACTTTCATTTATTCGGTTGCGATGGGGCTGCGTTTTGCATACGGCCAGGATTTCTATCTACGGGATAACTATGATGAAACGTACTGCTGGTTCAATGAACCGTCTCCGCGTCTGTGTTGCTGCAGGTTTCTCCTTCGCTGTTATGCTGCTTGCTGGTTGCGGCCTCGGAGCCCCGGCCGCGCCAGTGGATGTGAGCAATATGACCGTCTCCGGCATCGTGCATGGCGGTCAGCAGGCGGTGGGCGCATCAAATGTTGCTCTATTCGCCACCACGAGCAGCGGCACATCGAATGCCGGTTATGGCGGCAACCTGGTCCCGATCGGGAATGCCACGACGAGCTCCTCTGCAACCGGCGGCACGTTTACGATTGCCAGCACCGGCACCTGCCCCGCGGGCCAGCAGGCGTATCTTGTGGCAACGGGCGGTGATCCGGGAATCGGTAGCGGCACGGACAATTCAGCCATCTTCCTGGTGGCTGCGCTTGGACCATGCTCAGGCGGCTTAAGCGGCATGACGGTTGATATCAATGAGGTCACAACCGTGGCTGCGGCCTATGCACTCAGCGGCTTTGCGCCGGCGGGCGGCTCCGGCATGACCGAGGCAGCTGTCGAGACGGCAGTGAGCGGATCCTCTGCCATGCCCGGAGTTACCACCAGCACTGCCAACACGCAGGGGCTTACCGATGCGTTTCTAAACGCCTCCAACATCGTAAACAGCAGCACCGGTACGGCCAACGCTACAACCAGCACCGGCACGGTACCCGTCTCAACCATCAACGCGCTTGCTGACATTCTGCAGGACTGTGTGAACTCGGCCAGCCCCAGCAGCGGCACACACTGCAGCAGTCTCTTCACCGCGGCAACGCCTCCGGGTGGCACCGCGCCGGTGAACGTATTCCAGGCCGCTCTGGACATCGCGCAGAATCCGGGCAACAACGTAAACGCACTCTTCGGCCTGATCAGCCCACAGGCAGCGTTTCCCACGTCAGTGACCGCCGCTCCGAACGATTGGACCGTCGGCGTCACCTACAACAGCTCGAAGATCGCTTCGGCAGGCGGCATGGGCATCAACTCTCTCGATGATGTCTACATCTCCGGCACCGGCTCCATGTATGAGTTTGGGCCGCAGGGTGCTCTGTTGTCCGCGTCGAACCTGGTGAGCGGTACTGTAAAGCCGGCGTCGGCGGATAACCTGCGTCGCATAACGTTTGATCCTTCCGGCAATCTGTTTGTCAGTGACGGTGCTCAGGCTGGCGTGTATGAGTACAACACCGGTGGTACCTGGGTATTCCTGAACTACGACGTCGCGCCCGCTTCGAACGCGGATGCCAATAACTACGGCATCGGCGTCGACCAGGATGGCGATGTCTGGACAACAAGCTACAAGGCCTCAACCTGCACTGCGTCCGGAAGCAAAATCTGCACATTGGTTGAGTTTCCAAGCACCGCAACTACCACGCCAGCCTATGCAGCCTACGCTCCTGTACAGGTCTTCCCGACCACTTCGGGCGGCACGCCTAGCATCAGCGCACCGTTTCCCGCTAGCGCAGCTGGATTGGGCGGCGCACGCGATGTTGTCTTCGATGTAAAGACCAGCACTGTCTGGATGCCGACTCTTGGTGACGCGATCGTTGAGGCGTTGCCGGTGACGGTTGGTACTAGCGGCGTGGCTTTGGCAGCGCATGCTCCGTATGTTGAGAGCAGCGTTGGCAATGCGCCCACTTCCGGAAATACGGGCGGGTGCGGAACCATCGCGCTTGCAGTCGATTCGAGCACCTCCACGGTAAGCAAGGCCTACGTTGTAGCTACAGGCGGTACGTCTGCTGTATGCGGCGTTACCACCGCGCCCGAGATTGTTCCGGTTACCCTGACACTGCCATCAACGTATAGCCTGGGCACTCCGATCACCGGCGGCGGTCTAAGTACGCCTGCCTCCATCGTCATCGACGGCAACAACAACCTCTTTGTCGCTAACGAGGGTGCCAGCACTATCGTGGAGGCCAACACGACCTCGACCACGCCTGTCTCGCCGAACAGCGGCCTCTACCTGACCAATTATTCGCAGCAGGCTACGGCGACCGCCACCGAAGTGGGCGGAGTGGTGCAAAATACCGTCGTAGTCACATCGGGCGGATCAGGCTATGGCGGACTCACCCCCACCGTTACCATCACCGGTGGCGGCGGTACCGGAGCCACAGCCACGGCCACGGTGCAAAATGGGTCTGTCTCCGCGGTCACGATCACGGCGGGTGGCACCGGCTATACCAGCAATCCCACCCTCACCCTCTCTGCACCGGTTGCGACGGCTACGGCCACCGCCACGGAAGCAGGCGGCGCAGTAACCGGCTTTACGATCGTATCGGGCGGCGCAGGCTACGCTGGAGTCGCACCCACGGTCACCATCAGCGCGCCCACCTCCGGTACAACCGCGACGGCAACAGCCACGGTCACAAACGGTATTGTCTCCGCCATCA
>DATMLK010000002.1:0-3671 GCA_035570215.1 Acidobacteriaceae bacterium | reverse complement strand
GCCATCAGCGAACTGCAGCTCCCCAACCGCCCGCGCACCACGCTGAACATCGGCACCATCGCCGCCGGCACCTCCGTCAACTCCATCCCGCAATCCGCGCAGGCACAGATCGACACCCGTTCACCCGATCCCGGCGAACTTCTTCGCCTGGAAGTCTTTCTCCATCGCGCCGTGGAAGACGCCGTGCTCAGCGCGAACCAGCTCGCCGCAAAGCAGCAGCGGCCCGAACGCCTCAGCTACACCATCTCGCCGCTCGGCGACCGTCCCTCGGCCGTGCTGCCCGACGGCTCCCCGCTGCTTGAGACCATTCATGCCGTCGACCGTCACCTCAGCCTTAAGACCGCGCCGCGCCTCGGCTCCACCGACGCCAACATTCCCCTGAGCCTCGGCATCCCCGCCGTCGCCATGGGTGCAGGCGGCACCGGCGGCGGCGTCCACACCACGGCCGAGTGGTTCGACCCCGCCGGCCGCGAGATCGCCCTTCGGCGCATCCTGCTGACGTTGCTTGATCTTGCTTCTCCAACATTAATTTGAAGGTGTCATCCCGGTCCTGAGCTTGCGAAGGGGAAGAATCCCTGTAATTGTCTTTTGTTTGTCATGCCGGCGAACGCCGGAATCTGCTTTTATCTTTGCTCGTCATTCTGAGCGCGTAGCGCGAAGAATCTGCCGGCCACTGGTAGAGCCTCGCCTGCTGAGGCTTCCTAACCCAAATGCCTCCGGCAATCCGGAATCACCGCATCAGCCAGTGCGCGAATGCCATCCATGCCGCGGGCTGGTGAAGAAGGATATGCACCGCGATGGTCTGCGCAACCATCATCACCGGCAGCGCCCACAGGTAGATGGGATGAATGCGCTTCATCACGATCCAGTCCCGCGCGGCCCCAAGCAGTACCAGTGCATCTACACCTATGTAGAACCATGGGAACGGAATGAAGGGAGTTCGTCCCCACGCAGCCGCCGTCAGCACGCAGCTGGCGATCAATATGAACCGCCGATGCCACTCCGGTCTCTTCCGCCACCAAATGGCAAGCGTGAAGAACATTGCGAACTGCAGCATGTCATGCAGCGGAATCACCAGAAAGGCCGCGGGACTGCCGAAGCCGCCGCCGGCCTTCACATGGAACTTCGCCATGGTCACAGCAGTCGTAACTCCGAGAAGTATCATCACGATCCCCAGCACCAGCCCGAACCATCCCAGCTTGCGGTGGATCTTCACGTTGTGCGTCCTTACCAGCGCGGACTGCACGATGAAGAACACCACCCAGCCGCAGAATGCGATCGCATGGCACCACAGGATTACCGGAGGAATGGGATTGGGGTGAAATAGGTTCTGGTTCACCGTATGGCTGAAGCCATACACAACCACCATCGCTATCACCAGCGACATCATGAAGTAGAAGTACTTGCCCAGAAAACTCCGCAGCTTCTCCATGCTCTTTCACGGCTCCATAAGGCAGATTTTGCTTCGGATTTTCAGTATCCCGCTAAACTATCACCAGATGAAACGCGCCGCTATTAAATTCGTCCTCATCCTCACACTGCTCGCCGCTGCCATTCCCGCCCACGCCGTCGAACTCCGCGTAACGGCGAAGGCGCTCGAGCACACTCTGCTGCAACAGCTCTTCACCGGCGATCAGAACCGCTACTACATGCGCGGAGACGCCAAGTCACCCTGCTACGTCTACGCCCAGGATCCCAAAGTCTCCTTCAAGGACGACCGCGTCGTTGTCCACGTTAAAACCCACGCCAGGATCGGCACCGACGTTGGCGGCAGATGCATCGGCGTCAGTCTGAACCCGGAGGCCGATGTCTCCGTCATCCCCGACGCTGAAGGCGAATCCATCGGCTTCCGCGACGCGCGCATCGAGAAGCTCTCCGAATCCCGCGAGCTGAACTTTCTGCTCACACCCTTCCTCAGCCGCCAGCTGCCCTCGGCGATGAAGGTGAACGCCGCCGACCTGCTCCGCCAGCTACTCACCAGGTCCACGGAGAGCACCGGCTACATGCTCAGCCTCGACAGCCTCAAAGTCCAGTCCATGATCGTCGACAGTAACTCTCTGGTTGTGGATGTCGACGGTACCATCAGCGTCGATGAGGCCATCATTCCGCTGATTCCCTAGCCGTAGAGCTTGGGTGCCCGCACATCCAGAACCCTGAATGATGGGTTATCGTCGCGCAGCAACGACCGCCTCTGCTTCCCTCTCCAACCCCCGTCCGTCTAAAACCAGAGAACCGGTCACAGCCCGGTATACTTGGCTGTGGGGCGCTCACGCCCGCTGACTGCACGTATGAGGAGTTTTTGAACACATGAACAACCTGTCTCAATGGATTCGCAACCGCCGGCTTACCGCCACCTTCAGCGTTCTCGCCACACTCACCATCGGCATTCTCATCGGCTCGGTCTTCTCCGGCCGCGTTCACGGCCAGCAGTCGAGTGTCGACTCCTCGGACGCCGCGCCCCTGCGCATCCCCGATCCCGTGCATCTCGGCAACGCCTTCTCGCTGATCGCCAGGCAGGTCGGCCCCGCGGTGGTGAACATCAACACCGAATCCACGCCGCACGAGGACAAGACCGCCGGCAACCGCCGCGCCACCCCGCAGCAGGGCTCTCCCGATGACAATGGCGACGGCCAGGGCGATCAGAACGATCAGCAGGGCAACATGCAGGACTTCTTCAACAAGTTCTTCGGCGGGCAGAACCCTTTCGGCGGCCAGGTCCCCGGCGGCGGTGACGACGACGGCGGTACGCGCCGCGCCCTCGGCTCCGGTTTCATCGTCGACCCCCGCGGCTACATCATCACCAACAACCACGTTGTCGACGGCGCCGACAAGATCTACGTCAAGCTCGCCAGCGATCCTGACGGCGGCCCCGGCGACAATGGCCGTCCCGCCACTGTGATCGGCGTCGATAAGGACACTGACATCGCCGTCATCAAGATCGACACCAAGGAGCCTCTGCCCACCATCAAGCTCGGCAACTCCGACGGCGCCGAGGTCGGCGACTGGGTGCTCGCCATCGGCAGCCCCTTCGGCCTCGCCAAGACCGTCTCCGCGGGCATCGTCTCCGCCAAGGACCGCCAGATCGACGATGGCGACGGCCACGCCAGCCAGTTCCAGCGCTTCATCCAGACCGACGCCGCCATCAACCCCGGTAACTCGGGCGGCCCGCTCGTCGACATGGCAGGCGAGGTCATCGGCATGAACACCGCCATCTACACCCAGTCCTCCGGCTATGAAGGCATCGGCTTCGCCATGCCGTCCAACACCATCATCAACGTCTACAACATGCTCATCGGGCCGGACCACAAGGTCACCCGCGGCTCCATCGGCATCACCTTCCAGGGCGAGCTTCCCGCCGCGGTTGGCCGCGTCTACGGCTTCAACTCCGGCGTTCTCGTCAGCACCGTCGAGCCTAAGGGCCCGGCCGCTGCCGCCGGCATCCAGCCCGGTGACATCATCGTCTCCGTGGACGGCACAGCCATCAAAGGCGGCGACGATCTCGTAGCCATCATCGCCAGCCGCAGACCCGGCAGCACGGCCAAGCTCGGCTACGTGCGCGACGGCAAGACCAACACCGCCACCGTCACCATCACCGACCGCGCCAAGATGATCGCGGGCATGCTCGGCGACTCGCCGGACGCAGTCGCACCCGACGAGGCCAGCAACACGGA
>DATMLK010000001.1:0-4554 GCA_035570215.1 Acidobacteriaceae bacterium | reverse complement strand
TCCGCGCTGAAGCAGGTGGAGGAGCTGGCGAAGTTTGACCCGAAGTTCGCCGAGGCGGTGCAGCAGCTCAACAGCGCGCGCGCCCTGGTGGAGGATGTGAGCGCTGCTGTTCGCGATTTTGCGGAAGGAGTCAACGCGTCGCCGGAGAGATTAAGCGAGATCGAGGACCGGCTGGCGCTGCTCGATAAGCTGAAGCGCAAGTATGCGAAGGGCGCTGCGACGGATGCAGGTGCGCTGGCAGAGGTGATTGCGTACGCTGAAGAGGTCGCGCAGAGGCTGAACGAGATCGAGAACCGCGACCTGATCATTGCCGAGCTGCGCGTGCAGGTGAAGAGGGATGAGACGGCATACAGCGCGGCGGCGGCAGAGCTGACTGCGCAAAGAACTGCATCGGCGAAGAAGCTGGAGAAGCTGGCCGAGGCGCAGATCAACGATCTTGCGATGAAGGCACGGTTCGAGATCGCGGTGACGGCGCAGAAGGAATCCGCGTTCTGGACGGCGCACGGCTGGGATGTTGTTGCCTGCCGCATTGCGACGAACGCAGGCGAGCCGATGAAGCCGCTGGACGAGATCGCATCCGGCGGTGAGATGAGCCGCGTGATGCTGGCGCTGAAGGTGAGCGTGGAAGAAGGCGTTGCGGGAAAGTCGAAACGGAAGACGGTGCTGCCGCGGACGCTGGTCTTTGACGAGATCGACATCGGCATCGGCGGACGTGCAGCGGAGGCCGTGGGACAGAAGCTGCGCGCGCTGGCGAAGGGGCAGCAGGTCATCTGCATTACGCATCTGCCACAGATCGCGGCCTTCGCCGAGCAGCACTTCCTGATCGAGAAGTCGGAGAAGGCGGGGCGCACACAGACTCGGGTACGGCAGATGACCGAGGCCGAGCGCACCGAGGAGATCGCGCGCATGCTGAGCGGGGCGAAGCTGACCGAGACCTCGATGAAGCACGCCGAGCAGATGGTGAAGGCGGCGAAATAAGTGCGGTACGTCATAAAATGCACATTTTGAGCCTGCAAGCTGCTGTTTTCATAGGACGCAGCGTTTTGTAACGGTTGCGTAATTGCACCATATTTGGGTCAAAATGGTGGTTGAACCACCTTGTCAAGCGGTATACTGGAAGAGTGAATACTTCCACATCCAACCCAGTTCCCACTTCCGCCCCCGAGAGCGCCGAGAAGCGCGTTTTGCTGCTGAAACCGCGTGGTTTTTGCGCCGGCGTCGTCCGCGCCGTGGACATCGTCAAAATCGCCCTTGAGACCTTCGGCGCGCCCATCTATGTGCGCAAGGAGATCGTGCATAACAGCTACGTGGTGAACGATCTGGCCGAAAAGGGCGCGATCTTCGTCAACGAGCTGGACGAGGTGCCGGAGGGCAAGCGAGTGATCTACTCCGCGCACGGCGTTTCGCCGGCGGTGCGGCAGCGCGCCAAGGAGCGTGGGCTGAAGGTGGTGGACGCGACCTGTCCGCTGGTCACCAAGGTGCATGTGGAGGCGATCAAGTTCGCCAAGCAGGGCTACTCGCTGGTGCTGGTGGGCCATCGCGACCATGAAGAGGTCGAGGGTACGCAGGGCGAGGCTCCGGATGTGACGCAGGTGGTCTCGACGATCGAAGAGGTCGAGGCGCTGGTGGTGCCGGACCCGAACATGGTGGCCTACCTGACGCAGACGACGCTCTCGCTCGACGAAGCCAAGTACATGATCGAGGCCTTGAAGAAGAAGTTCCCGAAGATCGTGGGACCCCACGCGCAGGACATCTGCTACGCGACGGAGAATCGCCAGGTTGCGGTGAAAAACGTGGCGCACTCGGCCGATCTGCTGCTGGTGGTGGGTTCGCGCAACAGCTCGAACTCGAACCGCCTGGTGGAGGTCTCGGAGAACCTGAAGACCGAGGCCTATCTCATCGACAAGGCAGAGGACATCAAGCCGGAGTGGCTGGTGGGCAAGCAGACGGTGGCCGTGACGGCCGGTGCTTCGGCGCCGGAGGTGCTGGTGCAGGAGGTTGTGGCCTATCTGCAGGCAGCCGGCTACGGGAACGTGGATGAGGTTGAGGTGATGCCGGAGAATGTACGCTTCGGCCTGCCGCCGGAGATCGTGCAGGCGATCGCCGCCGCACCGCCAAGACAGTCCGCCGCGGTCTAGTTTCATGCAGGCCCACGGGTCTGCCGCTTCCATCGGGCACGCCATGGCCGAGAGAGTTTAAAAAGTTCAGCATGAGTACAACAGGAAGAAATCCAAATCCCGCAGGCACGGCAACGCCGGCTCAGCCGCGCTTTGGGCGCATGGACCTTGGCCTGGACGCGGTGCGCGAGGGCATTGAGCGCGCGTCGCAGTGGTTGCTGGGGCAGCAGCACGCCGAGGGCTACTGGTGCGGCGAGCTGGAAGCCGATGTGATGCTGGAGGCCGATTACATCTTCATGCATACGCTGCTGGGCACGGGCGATGCGGGCAAGATGAAGCGCGCCGTGAATGAGATCCTGCGCCACCAGAATGCGGATGGCGGCTGGAGCCTGTCGCCGGGTGCGCCGTCGAACATCAACTACGGCGTGAAGAGCTACTTTGCGCTGAAGCTGATGGGCTGGTCTGCCGACCATCCGGTGATGGTGAAGGCGCGGGAGTGGATCCTGGCGCACGGCGGCGTGGTGGAGTGCAACACCTTCACCAAGATCTATCTCTGCACGCTGGGCCAGTATGACTATGACGCGGTGCCGGCGATCCCTCCGGAGATCGTGCTGGCGCCGAACTGGTTCTACTTCAATATCTACGAGATCTCGTCCTGGTCGCGCGGCATTCTGGTGCCGCTCTCGATCATCTACGCGAAGAAGCCGTTTAAGAAGATCCCGCAGGAGCAGGGGATCGACGAGCTCTTCGTTGGCGGGCGTGAAAATGCCGATCTGCATCTGCGCTGGGACCGGAAGCACCTGTTCAGCTGGCGGAACTTCTTCCTCTTCCTGGACCGTATGACGCATGGGTTCGAGAGGATCCATATCCGGCCGCTGCGCAAGATCGCCTTGAAGAAGGCCGAGAAGTGGATGCTGGCGCGGTTTGAGAAGTCCGACGGCCTGGGAGCGATCTACCCGGCGATGATGAACGCGATCATCGCGCTGCGGCACCTGGGCTACTCCGAGGACGACCCGCAGTTTATCCGTGCCATGGACGAGTTTGAGAAGCTGGGCATCGACTGCCCGAACGGCGAGGCGACGTATCCGGAGCCGACCTTCCGCATGCAGCCGTGCTTTCCGCCGGTGTGGGACACAGGGCAGGCCATCTACGCTCTTGCCGAGGCCGGTGTGCCGGCGAATGACCCGCGCATGGTGAAGGCGGCGGACTGGCTTTTAGCCAAGGAAGTGCGCACCAAAGGCGACTGGGCGGAGAAGGTAAAGGGTGTGGAGCCAGGCGGGTGGTACTTCGAGTTCCACAACGAGTTTTACCCGGATATTGATGATACAGCGCAGGTTCTACTCGCACTTAAGGCTGTGGAAAATCCGCGTGAGGGGTATCAGCATGCGGCCTGCGAGCGGGCGTTGAACTGGCTGCTGGCCATGCAGTGCAAGAACGGCGGCTGGGCCAGCTTCGACCGCGACAACACCAAGATGATCTTCCAGCACATCCCGTTTGCCGATCACAACGCGATGCTGGATCCGCCGACGGTGGACATTACCGGACGCATTCTGGAGATGCTGGCGGCCTACGGCTACAGCCAGCGCGACCCTCGGGTGAAGAAGGCGATGGACTGGGTACTGAAGGAGCAGGAGCCGGACGGCAGCTGGTTTGGCCGCTGGGGCGTCAACTATCTGTACGGGACTTTCCTGGTGCTTCGGGGTTTGGAAGCGCAGGGGGTCTGGAACCACGAGCCGGCCTTCCAGAACGCGGCTGAGTGGATCCGCATGTTCCAGAACGCCGACGGTGGCTGGGGTGAGACCTGCGAGACCTACGACGACCCGGACAAGCGCGGCATAGGGCCAAGCACGGCGTCGCAGACGGCCTGGGCGTTGCTTGGGCTGCTGGCGGCGGGCGATACGCGGTCGGATTCTGTGGCCAAGGGCGTGCGCTGGCTGATCGAGAAGCAGCATGCGGATGGCAGCTGGGACGAACTGGTTCCGGGGCGCAACGGCGAGTCGCACTACACGGGCACGGGTTTTCCGCGGGTGTTTTATCTCGGGTACCACCTGTACAAGCAGTACTTCCCGCTGCTGGCTTTGACGACGTACAAGAAGGCGATCGAGTCGGGCAAGTCCTAAAGTATGGAACGGCAAAGGTTTTGTTGCAGAACGACAAATACGGTTTGAGGTGAATCAATGGCAGTTCCAATTTCGCAGGCGTGGACGGTAGCAAGCTACGTGCTGAAGCAGAAGTTGAAGGGGCGCAAACGGTATCCGCTGGTGCTGATGCTGGAGCCGCTCTTTCGCTGCAATCTGGCGTGCGCGGGCTGCGGCAAGATCCAGTACCCGGCGCACATCCTGAAGACGGAGCTTTCGCCCGAGGAGTGCTGGGCGGCGGCGGAGGAGTGCGGCGCGCCGATGGTCTCGATCCCCGGCGGCGAGCCTCTGCTGCATCC